>DASZCR010000019.1:0-16602 GCA_035942915.1 Pyrinomonadaceae bacterium
CGTTCCAGACGCGTCGAATGTTCTGTCGGGCTGCGGCCTTCCGCTTTCTGCCTTCTCTCCTTGTCTTGTCTCGCGGGTGCGAGACAGTGTACAAACGTCGCGGCAAGATGGTTGGACTCTTCGGTCTTGGAGATGATTGACGGTATGAGAGTGAAGCGTGTAGGCACGTTGGCGGCGGTGTTGATATGGGCGGCCTGCGCGTGCTTCCGGGCGGCGTCGGCGCAGAGTGTGGACGGATGGGTCGCGGCGCAGACGGGGCAGAAGGGGAAGGATTTGGTCGCCGTCTATTTCGTCGACTCGAAGCGTGGATGGGTGGCCGGAGACGCCGGTCTGATTCTGCACACGCAGGACGGCGGGCGCACTTGGGCGCAGCAGCGCGTCGAGACGACAGAGAACATCAACGACATCTACTTCAGGAACAAAGAGGACGGTTATCTGCTCGCCGGGAATCGCATCTTCACCACAGACGACGCGGGGCAGACGTGGCGCGAGGCGGCGCGCTTTCAGCCTGCGACCTTCGGCGGCGCGGAGCCGGAACTCTACAGCGTCCGCTTCACGAGCAAAAAGAAGGGATGGGCGGTCGGTTCTCTGAGCCGGAGCGACCGTATCGCCGATAGCCTCCTGCTCTACACGGATGACGGCGGCACCTCTTGGCAGCGTCAACGCGTGCCGACTCAGGACGAAATCTTCCAGATTGACTTCGCGGGCGAAAAACGCGGTTGGGTAGTCGGCTCGTCGGGCGTCATCCTCCACACCTCCGACGGCGGCCAGACGTGGACGAAGCAACTCTCGAACACGACCGAGACGCTCTATCACGTAGACTTTCGCAACGAGCGCACGGGGTGGGCGGTCGGTTCGCGCGGCACGATATTGTTGACGGACGACGGCGGGCAGACGTGGCGTGTCGTCTCGTCGCCGGTGCGCGCGACGCTGCTGAAAGTCGCCTTCATCAACGACGAAGACGGGTGGGCGGTCGGGCGCGGCGGCGTCATCCTCCGCTCCGGCGACGGTGGCCGCACCTGGATACAGCAGCAAAGCCCTACGAAAACAAACCTCTACGGCCTCTTCGTCGATAAAAATCGCGGTTGGGCTGTCGGCGGCGACGGCTACATCTTGCAGTACGAGCAATGAGGGGAAGACAGTGATAGGTGATGGGTGATAAGAAGAGCGTGATAGGTAATGGGTGATGGGTGATAGGAAAAGACCTGTTTTTTATCTCATCACCTATCACCCATCACCCATCACTTTTTTTTGGCAACTCGTGGGAACCGACCGGCATCCGAGACGTTTAGCATAGCAGTTATCCGCAAACAGCCGCCGTTGGGGAGCGGCGGCCGGGTAACAAGATGGTTCTCCTGTGATTTCCGCCCGGCACGCCGCTTATGGACGCGCCGGGCGGCTTTTTGTTTGGCGTGCGCGCCGACGCTTTTCAACGCAGACGCGTGCCGGTGAACTTGACGGTCGGAGCGAGCGGGAATTTGACATCAATCTGGCCGTCGAGTTGGTCGCCCTCGGCCTGTCCTGAGATGTCGGCCTCGAAGGTGCGTCCCTGAAAGGTCATCATGGCGGTGGCGCGGAATTGGTCTTCGCCGCCGGTGGTGACGTTTTTGAGTGGCGTGTTGCCGAGTTTCGAGTCGATGTGACCGTTCAAAGTGCTGCCGTTGCGGTCGAGCACGAGCGTCGCCGGGTGTGTCCCGAAGGGCGTCGCCACTTCCAATTTCCATGTTCCGTCTAAACTCATCTGCTAATCCTCTCCTCCTTGTGTTCGTTCATCTGAAGTTTCGTCGGCGCGTCTCAGACCGCCGCGCTCTCGTCCTTGCGGCGACCCGCGCTATCGTATAACTCGACCCGTTCGGCGAAAGGCTTGACCTCCTCGTAAATCGCGTCGGCATCGCCGACGACGACGACCGCCGCCACGTCCGGCAGAACGACGCGGCGCGCCACCTCTCGCACCTCCTCGCGCGTCACCTCCTGCACGCGCTCGCGGTAGGTGTGCAGGTAATCGTCGCCGAGACCGTGCATCTTGATTTGCACGAGTTGGTCTGTCAGCCCTTCCTGCGTCTCAAGACGGATGGGGAAGACGCCCGTCAGGTAAGACTTCGCATCCGAGAGTTCTTTCTCGGAAGCCTCCTCCTCGCGGATGCGCTCCAACTCGTAGAAGAACTCTTTGAGCGATGCGCCGGTGACGGGCGTCCGCACCTCCGAAGTGGCGCGGAACGTCCCTGCATAGCGGCGCGCGTCGAGACTCGAATAAGCGCCGTAGGTGTAGCCCTTCTCCTCGCGCAGATTCATGAAGAGACGCGAGGAGGCGTTTGCGCCGAGTATCGTGTGCATGACGAGCGCGCGGAAGTAGTCCGGGTCTGTGCGCTTGATAGCTGTGTTGGCGATGACGATGTTCGACTGTGCCGAGCCGGGACGGTCAACCAGATAAATGACGCGCTCGTCGCGCACGGGCGGGGCGGGGAAGCGCGCGACGGGCGCTTCGCCCGGCTGCCAGTTGCCGAACAGGCGTTCGGCGCTTTCGAGGACGTGTGCGCGTTCCACGTCGCCGACGACGAAGAGGACGGCGTTGTTCGGCACAAAACGCTCGCGGTGAAATGATGCGAGCCGCTCGCGCGTCATGCGTTCGATAGACTCGGACGAAGGCGAGACGACGGCGTAAGGGTGTTCGCCGAAGACGACGCGCGCCAGCGTCTCGGTGGCGAGAAAGGAGGGCTGCGCGCGTTGCGCGATAAGGTTCTGCTGCGCGTTCTGTTTGGTCAGTTCAAGCTCGTCTTCGGGGAACGAAGGCGTCAGCGTCACTTCGGCAAGCAGCGCGAGGACTTCGTCGGCGTAGGTGGAGAGCGAAGAGGCGGCGACGGTCGTGTAATCCGAGTTTGCGCCCGCACTGAGCGTCGCGCCGAGCCGCGCCACCTCGTCTGCGAGTTGCTTGCTCGTCCGAGCCTCTGTGCCTTCGGTGAGCATGTTGGTCAGGATGTCTGTCAGGCCGGGCAGTTCGGGCGGGTCGAAGACATCTCCGGCGCGAAAGGAGAGACGGAAGCTGACAAGCGGCAGACGGCGCTGCTCGACGACGACGACCCGGAGGCCGTTGGCGAGCGCCGACTCTGCGGGAGTCGGGATGTTGAGCGGCCTCGGCGCGAGGGGCGCGGGCTGCTCGCGCCGGAACTCTTCTGCTTGGTTTCCCATATCTTAAATCGGCTCACCGGCTCGTTGGCTCATTTGATTCATTGATTCGTTGTCCCACCGATTCATTGTCTCATTAATTCAATGAGACGATGAGTCAACGAATCAATGAATCAACTCTCTCAACCGGTTCATCCTTTCGCGGGGGGGACGGTTGCGTCCGTGTGGGGCTGTTCGGGGCGCGGCGCGGCCGGTTCGAGAGGTGGCGGCGGCTGCGTCGCGGTCGTTGGGTCAGAGGGCGGTGCGTGGGGCACTTGCGGCGGGGGCGCGCCCGGCTGCTCCGGCTCGTCTTCCGCTTCGACCGATGCGGGCGCGGCTTCCGCTTGCGCCTCGTCGGGTGCGGGCACGACCTCAATCAGCGAGTGGTTGTCGGTCAGCAGATAACGCGCCGTCGCCTCCTTAATCTGTTCAGGCGTGACTTCGAGGTAACGTTCAATCTCTGTGTTGAAGAGGTTCGGGTCGCCGTCGTAGAGCGCATACTCGGCGAGGCGTTGGGCGCGAAACAGAGACGACTGTCGGCCGCGCGTCACGTCGTTGAGAATGTTGTTGCGCAGCTTCTCCATCTCCTCTGCGGTCGGCCCCTCAGAGGCCAGACGCGCAATCTCCTCGTCAATGGCGCGACGAATCTCTTCGGTCGTGCGGCCGGGTTTCGGGATGGCGAACAGGTAGAGCGACGAAGGGCCGCGCCGCTCGCCAAGCCCGCCCTGTACGCCGACGACCGACTCCTCATCCTTCACCAACCTCTGATAGAGACGCGAGCTTTCGCCTTCGAGCAGGAGGTCTGAAGCGAGCGAGAGCGCGTAGTAGCCGGGCGCGCGACGCGCTGGAGCTTTCCAGCCAATCATCAGCGCGGGCAACTGCGCGAAGCGGTCTTGATAGACCTCCTGACGGACGGCGACTTCCGGCGGCTCTTCGACGCTCACGGGCGGCGGCGGCGGTTGCGCAGGGATAGAAGCGAAATACTTTTCGACCAGCGCGCGCGCCTCAGCGGGGTCAAAGTCGCCGACGATGGCGAGCACGGCGTTGTTCGGCGCGTAGTAGATGCGGAAGAACTCGCGCACATCGTCGATGGTGGCGGCGTCGAGGTCTTCCATCGAGCCGATGGTGGAATGCGCGTTGGCCGGGTTGCGATAGATTAACTCGTTGAGGCGCAGGAAGGCGTTCGAGTATGGACGGTTGTCGTAGTTGAGCCGCTTCTCCTCTTTGACGGCGTCGCGCTGGTTATCGAGGTTCTCCTGCGTCACGCGCAAAGAGCGCATGCGGTCGGATTCGAGCCAGAGCGCGAGCGGCAGTTGATTGGCGGGAAGCGTCTCGAAGTAGTTGGTGCGCTCCGAGGAGGTCGTGCCGTTCATCGTGCCGCCGGAGTTGAAGATGTACTGGAAATGGCCTGCCTTCGGCACGTTCTCCGAGCCTTGAAACATCATGTGCTCGAACAGGTGGGCAAAACCCGTGCGCCCCTCGCGTTCGTTGCGCGAGCCGACGTCGTAGTAGACGGCGACGGAGACGACCGGCACTGAACGGTCAACGCTGAAGATGACGCGCAGCCCGTTCGCCAACGTGAACTGCTCGATAGGCACGCTCGGCAGCGTGAAACTTGACGACAAGATTCCCTCCTCAAACTGAGAGATGAGGACGAAGGGATGAGGGATGAAGTAAAGACCGAAGCTCTTCTTTCATCCTTCTGCCTCTGCCCTCATCCCTTCCTTATTCCGCTCTGCCGACCATGCCGCGCAACTCTGCGCGCAGGCGTTCGATTTCGGAGAGCTTCTGCTGGACGCGGTCGAAGAGCGGCGCTTGCGCAGCGATGCCTTCATCAATCAGAAAGGCGGCCGCCTCGGCGCGGCTGCGAAAGACTCCTGCTTGCACGAGTTGGTCGAGTTTCTCCTGCGCGTCGTGCGAGACCTTGACGGCGACGACGTAATCATCCTTGGCCGAGATGGCGCGCTCGATGGTGCGGCTGATGTCGCGCCCGATGGAGGAGAGCGACTCCGGGATGCGCGAGGCGATGTCGCGCACCGAAGAGCTGACGCGCTCGCGTTCGTGGCGCGGCTCGTCTTCGTCGTCGCGCAGTATCAGGTCGTCGATGGGGTCGTCGTTCGCGCCCGGCTTCTGCGGGTCGTAAGGGTCTTGGCTCATCTTCGGTGAAACCTCCTTCGGCGCTTCCGGCGCGCCTCGCCGCTTCGTCAACTGCCGCGCGGCACGTGCGGCGCGTGCGGCGCGCGGTCGGTCTCTTGTGGTCTGTGCGGGGAAAACCGTTTCGCAGAGTATTGTAAGGAGGCGTCGAAACGAGCGTCAAGCTGAACGGCTTGCACGTTGGCCGCTGAGTGCGCGTAGAAGCCACCAAAAAAGTGCTTGCAAGCTGAGCGAAGAGGTGTATATTGCAGGCAATGAGGCTTGGTTCTCAGGCATGTGAGGCTCCTATTGAAAGTCATGTGGGTGGGACGGCGGGCTGAACTTGGGCGGCCCGCCTTCTTTTTTTCCGTCGCACCTGCTGCCCGCCCGCCGCCGACGATTCATCGAACGAGAAACATTCAAGAGGCCATCATCAGGTGAACCCCATACTCAACGATGTCGAAGCACGCGTCATCGGCTCGCTGATTGAAAAGCAGGTGACGACGCCCGACTATTACCCGCTCACACTGAACGCGCTCGTCAACGCGTGCAACCAGATACAGAACCGCGACCCCGTCGTCTCCTACGACGAGCGGACGGTTGCGGCCGCGCTCGAATCGCTGCGCGAGAAGAACCTCGTCTACGTCTTCTACGGCAGCGACAGCCGCGTGCCAAAGTACAAGCATGTCGTGCCGGAGATTTTCCGTCTCACGCCGCCCGAAGTGGCCTTGCTCTGCGTGCTCTTGCTGCGCGGGGCGCAGACGCTCGGCGAACTGCGCGGTCGCACGGGTCGCTTCCACGAGTTCGCAGACCTCGCCGAAGTAGAAGCGACGCTCGACGCGCTGGCGCACAAAGACCCGCCGCTCGTTCGCCGTCAACCACGCGCGCCGGGACAGAAGGACGCGCGCTACGTGCATCTGCTCTCAGGCGAGCCGCCCGCCGTCGAGGAGGCGGCTCGTCCGGCGTCAAACGCTTCGCGCGTCTCGCGCAGTAGTAATAGTAGCAGCAGCGTTGTTGACGAAGAGAGAATCGCGCAGCTCGAAACCGAAGTCGAGACGCTGCGCGCAGAGGTGTCGGAGTTGAGGCGGCAACTCGATGAATTCAGAAAACAGTTCGAGTAGCGCGCGTCGTAAACTCTCGCGCGCCTTCTACACGCGGCGCGATGCGCTTGCGGCTGCGCGCGACCTGCTCGGCAAGAGGCTCGTCGTCGCCGCACCCGACGGTTCGCGCGTCGCCGGTCTCATCGTCGAGACGGAAGCCTACATGGGCGCGGAGGATAAGGCTTCGCATGCTTACGGGAACCGGCGCACCGGGCGCACCGAGTCGATGTATGCGGAGGGCGGGCGCGCCTACGTCTATTTCATCTACGGCATGTATTATCAGTTCAACGTCGTCGTCAACCGGCGCGAAGTGCCGCACGCCGTTCTCGTGCGCGCCGTCGAACCGACGGAAGGGCTTGCGTGGATGCTGCGGAGACGCCCGGTCAGGCGCGAACGCGACCTGACGAACGGCCCCGGCAAACTCTGCGCCGCCTTCGGTCTCGACCGCAGTTACGACCGCGCAGACCTCTGCGGCGAACGCGTCTGGATAGAGGATGCGCGGCGAGCCTTCAACGCAGACGAGATTGCTGCGGGCGCGCGCATCGGCATCGACTATGCGGAGGAGTTCGCCGAGACGCCTTGGCGCTTCTGGGTCAGGGACAGCCCTTTCGTGAGCCGCCGAGGTTAACGGAAGGGCGAGGGGTTGGAAGAGCTTTGCAAGTCACTTTTCTGGGAACGAGTTCGGGAGTGCCGACGCGTCGGCGCAATGTCTCGTGCGTCGCCCTGCGCCTGCCGCAACGCGGCGAAGTCTGGCTCTTCGACTGCGGAGAAGGCACGCAGCATCAACTCCTGCGTAGCGACCTCAAACTGAGCCAGATAACACGCATCTTCCTCACACACCTGCACGGCGACCACCTCTTCGGCCTGCCCGGCCTGCTCGCCACCTGCGGCATGGCCGGACATGCGCGCCGCATAGATGTCTACGGCCCGGCAGGGATAGAAGAGTTCGTGCGCGAAACGACGCGGCTCGCGCAGACGCGCTTCACCTATCCGGTCGAGGTGCATACGGTCGAAGCGGGTGAGGTTTACACGGAAGCGGAGTTTGCCGTCAGTTGTCGCCCGCTCCTGCACCGCGCTCCCGCCTTCGGCTATCGCGTCGCCGAGAGCGACCGCGCCGGTCGTTTCGACGCCGAGCGAGCCGCCTCCTTAGGCGTCCCCGCAGGCCCCGCCTACGGCCGACTCAAACGCGGCGAACGCGTCACGCTCGACGACGGGCGCATTATCGACGGACGCGAACTGTGCGGCCCCGTCGAGCGCGGGCGCACCTTCGTCTATTGCACCGACACAACCTACTGCCACAGCGCCGTCGAACTGGCGCACGACGCAGACCTGCTCGTCCACGAAGCGACCTTTACACGCGACGACGAGGAACTCGCGCGTCAGAGCATGCACTCGACGGCCGAGATGGCCGCGCGCGTCGCACGCGAAGCCGAAGCGCGCCGCCTCTACCTCACGCACTTCAGCCCGCGCTACGCCGATGGCAGCCCCGTCACGCTCGGCGACCTTCTGCGCGAAGCTCGCGCGCTCTTTCCGCAGACGGAGCTGGCGCGCGACTTCCTCGTCGTCGATATCGAACGCCGCACGCACGCCCCGACAGTGAAATGAAGTTGTATGCAAAACTTGTTGTCTGTGATACGATGTGCCATATTTGCAACATTGCCCGGACGCTGCTGTTCGGCGCATGGACGATAGAAACGGAAGTGAGGAGAGTGAGATGTCGTTCAATAAAGTGATTGTCGTCGGTAATCTCGGACGCGACCCGGAGATGCGCTACACGCCGCAGGGGACGCCGGTCTGCACCTTCAGCGTCGCCTCGAACGAGCGGCGCAAGGACAAGTCGGGCGAGATGCAGGACATGACGACGTGGTTTCGCGTGACGGTCTGGGGCAAGCAGGCCGAGACGGTCTCGAAGTATCTGACGAAGGGCAGGAGCGTCTACGTCGAGGGACGCCTGCACGTCGAGGAATGGACGGACAAGGAAGGCAAGACGCGCCACACGCTCGAACTCAACGCGAGCGACGTGCAGTTTATCGACGGCGGGCAGCGCGGCGACTTCGAGCGCGAAGGGATTCCCGTCCGGCAGTTCGAGCAAGGCGGCGGCGCTCGTTCCGCTTCGGCGCGCGCTTCGGCCGGTGGAGGGGCTGCACGCACCACCTCGCACGCTCCTGAGATTGAAGACGACGAGATTCCTTTCTAACTGAAGGCACGGCGCTCGCACATGAACACGGGGAAACAGCTTCGCATCAAGCGTCTGGAACGGCTCTGGAACGACGGACGGCCGCTCTGTGAGCACGCCTTTACGCTCATCGTTGACGGGCGCATGGTGCAGGACGACGCGCCGTGCGCGTGCGGCGGCGAACGCATCACGCTCGTCGCCGCCTACGAAGACGAGCAGCCGTCTCAGTCGGCGTCGGCCGAGTCGCAGGCGCGCGCCGTCGCCGCCGAGTAATCGCCGTCGCGCACATCTTTGATGTAGTCTGCCCTGTGAGATGAGTGCGCCGCCTGTTCTGCTAAGGTTCGACGCTGGGACGCTGGTCGTTGACGGAGCCGACGCGGCGTGGGATGCGCCCGCGCCTCTGCTCTGGGACGAGCGCGTGCTGCGCTGGCGCGCACCCGCGTGGAACTACCGACACGTCGTCCGCGAACTCATCCGCCGCCAAGTCCCTTACACGGACGAAGCGCGCGCCTACCATCAGTTCGACTTCCCGACCAAACTTCTCGCCGAGCCGCGCCCTTATCAACAGGAGGCCATCGAAGCCTGGCGACGCGCCGCGCGCTGCGGCGTCGTCGTTCTGCCGACGGGCGCGGGCAAAAGCCTCGTCGCGCAGATGGCAATCGAACAGGTCAAACGTTCGACGCTCGTCGTCGTGCCGACGATTGACCTGATGAATCAGTGGTACGACCTGCTGCTCTCCTGCTTTCAGGCCGAAGTCGGGCTTATCGGCGGCGGCTACTTCGAGACGGGCGCGTTGACCGTCACGACCTACGCTTCGGCCTTTCGCTTCATGGAGCGGCTCGGCAACCGTTTCGGACTCGTCATCTACGACGAGTGCCATCACCTGCCTTCGAGCGTCTATCGATACGCGGCCGAGATGTCGATTGCGCCTTACCGTCTCGGACTGACGGCGACGCCGGAACGTGCCGACGAAGGCGAACAGTTTCTCGAACAACTCATCGGCCCCTTCGTCTATCGCAAAGAGGCGCGCGAACTCGCAGGCGAGTATCTGGCCGATTACAGCGTCGTCCGCATCAACGTCAGGATGAGCGCGGAGGAGCGTGCCCTCTATGTTCGTGAGCGGGAGATTTTCAGAAACTTTTTGAGCGAGAAGGGCATCGGCCTCGGCGGCCTGCACGGCTGGCAGATGTTCATCGCGGCCAGCGCACGCAGCGCCGAAGGAAGGCGCGCGATGTTTGCCTACCGCGAGTCGAAGCGGGTCGCACTGGGGACGGAGGCGAAACTGCGCGTGCTCGGCGAACTGCTCTTGAGACACAGGCGCGAACGCGTGCTCATCTTCACGGCCGAGAACGAGATGGTCTATCGCATCTCGGAAAAGTTCCTCGTTCCGGCCATCACGCACACGACGCCCGTGAAGGAGCGGCGCGCGTGGCTCGAAGCCTTCAACGAGGGAAGCGTCCTTGCGCTCGCCACCTCGAAGGTCTTGAACGAAGGCGTCAACATCCCTGCCGCTTCGGTCGCCGTCGTCCTCTCCGGCTCTGGCTCGACGCGCGAGCACGTCCAACGACTCGGACGCATCCTGCGCAAACAACCCGGTAAGGAAGCCGTCCTCTACGAAGTTGTCACCCTAGAGACGACCGAAGAACAGATTAGCCGTCGTCGCAGCGGCGAGCAGTTTCAACGTCCGAGGAGTGATTGATGTTGACAGCCGACCTCGCGCTCAGTTGGCAGCGCGGGCAGACGATAAAGCCGCGATACGTCAACCCGGCCGACGCGCGCCAGTTGCAGCAGGCGGCCGACCTCATCTCGGTCTTCGCCGAGTATCAAGGGCGCACGCGCGGCGAGTTGGACGAGGCGCTCAACGATTACGTCGGAACGGGGACGGGCTACAAGGTGCTGCGCGGGTTGATGAAACTGCTGACCGACCGTTGCGAGTTCGCGGTCGGCGTCGAGGCCGACCCCGTCGAGATTCGCCGCGCGCTCTTTCTCAAGGCGCGTGCGCGCCACCCTCTGGTCGGAGACGAAGCCTTGCGCGCGGAAGTTATCGCCGAAGCGGCGAAGGAATTGGCCTGCGCGCCCGAAGTCGTCGCGGCAGGGATGTACGCGGACTTGCCTGAGCGGCAGAGGCTCGTCGCCTTCGAGGCGCTTGAAGCGCGCGAGTTGTTAGACCTCTACAATCTCGCGCAGGCGCAGGCGTTGCTCTATCGCTCGGTCGAGATGCGTCTCTCGGTCGAGCCGCAAGAGCCTGAAGGGTTGCGCGAACTGTTCGGCGCCATCAAAGCTTACAGGCTCATTCACACCGTCCGGGGCAACGCCGAAGAGGGCTACGAGATACGTCTCGACGGCCCCGTCTCGATGTTTCATCGCTCGCAGAAGTACGGCGTCCAGATGGCCGTCTTTCTCCCCGCCTTGCTGCTCTGTCAGGGCTGGCGCATGCGCGCGGAGATTTCGACCAGACCGCATGGCGCGGCCTACTTTGAACTCGACAGCCGTCAGACGCAGTTGCGCTCGCACTACCAGAGCATCATCGGTTACGAGAACCCGGTCATCGAAAAGTTCGCGCGCGAGTGGGAGCGGCACGCCAGCGTGTGGGCACTCGAACCGTGCCGCGAGGTAATAGACCTCGGCGCGAGCGCCTTCATCCCGGACTTTCGTCTGACGCATCCGGGCGGGCGCGAGTTCTATCTGGAAATCATCGGCTTCTGGACGCCCGAATATCTCGCCGAACGGCTCGCCGAGTTCGAGCATCGCGGCCTGCGAAACTTCCTCCTCGCCGCGTGGGACGAACTGCGCGGCACGCGCGACCCGATGACGAACATCCCGCCGCACACCCTCGTCTTCAAAAAAAATCTCGACCCGGCGATTGTCGAGCTGACCGTCGAGAAGATTATCTCCGCAGAGCGATAAGCGTGTGCGTCGCCGCTAACTGTTTATCTCAACGCGCCGGAGGCCACCGGCGAGGGCTTCGGTCTTAATCTCCACATCTAAAAACTTTTTGATGACTTCGATGTTGGTCGTCGTGTGCAGCGAGAGGGGCAGCGTGGTGTAAGAGCCGCGACCGGCGAGCGCGAGCGGGATGAGCAGTTGGTCTGCGAGATGTTCGCCGACGGGAGCATCGGTCGCCAGATAACGGCGCGCCTCCTCACAAGCTTCCAACGCCACGCGCTCGGCCGGAAGGCCGCGCTCGCCGACGCGCGTGAACATCTCCGTCAGGTGCTCGCTCTCGACTTCCAGCATCACGACGTTGCCCGCGCTGATGGCGTTCTTCGAGGCTTCGAGTCGAAGTTCGTCCTCCGTCCAGTCCAACTCTGCGGCGACGGTCGCTAACTCGCGCTCGGCGATGTGCGGCGGAAGATTGACGATGAGTGCGCGTGCGCGTCGGGCAAGGATTGAGCCGCGTTCGTCGAGATGGAGCGGCGCAAGCGTCGCCGCCGGAGTGATGCTGACGCTGAAGCGGCCGCCGCCGGGCGGATAAAATCCGTAACGTTCGAGCGTCAACGCGACGCGCGGCCCCATTCGATTGACGAGCGGGAGGAAGACTTTTTCGAGGAAGTCGAAGGGCGGCGCGTGGACGTTGTGCGTGCCGCCCTCGAACCAGAGCGTAGAGGGCGCGTCGGCCGTCATCAGCGGCGGCAGCACCGTCTGCAAGACGAGCGTCGTCGCCCCAGCCGTGCCTATCGGGAAACGATAGTCGCCGGGTCTCACCTCGCCCGGACGGAAGCTGAACTGCTGCGCGCCGACGCCCGCGCCTTCGACCTCTGCGCGCCCGATTTCGGCCGCCGCACGGACGGCCGTCAGGTGTTGGCGTTGGAGACCGGGCTTGGCGCGTCCGGCGCGCACGCGCTCGATGCGAAAAGGCTTTCCGGTGATGAGCGAGAGCGCCAGAGAGGTGCGGATAATCTGGCCGCCCCCCTCGCCGAGCGAGCCGTCAATCAGCAGCATGCGGCGATTATACCGAAGATGCGGCGACGGGCGAGTCGATGAGGTCTGTGAGCAGGGCTTCGAGGCGCTCGAAGTCGATGGGCTTGTGCAGGTATTCGTTGCAGCCTGCGGCGATAGCCAGCTTGCGATGCTTGGCCGGGTCGTGTCCAGACACAATGATGATGGGCACGTCGCGCAGGCTCTCCTCAAGGCGGACGAAGCGCGTCACGGCGAAGCCGTTCAGACGCGGCAACTGCAAGTCGATGAGAATCAGGTCGGGGCGGACGCCCTTCGCCACCGCCACTGCCTCCTGCCCGTCTCTGGCCTCGGCCACGCGATAGCCTTTCATCTCAAGCAGCGTCTTCATCATCAAGCGGTTGTCGTCGTCGTCTTCCGCTACCATGATGAGGCCGCGCCCGTGAGGTTGGGGCGTTAACTGGTCACCCCCGACGGGAGGTGTGCGGGTGGATAGTTTCTTTTGCAGCATAAACGAGGGTTCAGGTCGCAAAGGTAAAAGACGGCTCGGCCGTCATCGTCGTTGTCCCGACAAAAGATACGGAGGTTGGAGGGGATAGAGAACCTGATACTGCGCACGCCCTTCGTCCCGCACACTACGTCCGCGCCCTTCAAACTAGAGAGGATTCTAACCAAAGCTGAAACGGGCTGTCTGTACGATGCCGGACTAAAACCGGACACCACTTTGAGGCCGTCTGATGCGCGCTTTGTG
Organism: Pyrinomonadaceae bacterium; assembly: GCA_035942915.1. Lineage (GTDB taxonomy): Bacteria > Acidobacteriota > Blastocatellia > Pyrinomonadales > Pyrinomonadaceae > DASZCR01. The sequence goes on from DASZCR010000019.1 coordinate 13,220, forward strand.
CGCGACAGTGGCAGCGACGTGCGCTCCCGTTGTATAACTTGAGCAAGCGATTTTTTGAGACGCGCCGACAGTAACTGGAGTCCTCTGATGAAATTTTACGAAAACGTCCTCGGCCTCATCGGCAACACGCCGCTCGTCCGGCTCAACCGTCTGACCGAGGGCATCAAGGCCACCGTCTATGCCAAGATGGAGAACCTCAACCCCGGCTATTCGGTCAAAGACCGCATCGGCATCTCGATGGTCGAGGCGGCCGAGCGCGAGGGAACGCTGCGGCCGGGCGGAACAATCGTCGAGGCCACTTCAGGCAATACCGGCATAGGACTGGCGCTGGCGGCGGCCGTCAAGGGCTATCGCTGCATCTTCGTGATGACGGACAAGGCTTCGGTCGAGAAGGTCAGGTATCTCAAGGCGCTCGGCGCCGACGTGGTCGTGACGCCCGCTTCGGCCAAGCCGGGAACGCCCGACCACTACGTCTCGACGGCCAAACGCATCGCCGCCGAAACGCCCAACTCCTTCTACCCAGACCAATATTCGCACCCGGCCAACCCGGAGGCGCACTATCGCACGACGGGGCCTGAAATCTGGGAGCAGACCGAAGGGCGCATCACGCACTTCGTCGCCGGACTCGGCACGGGCGGCACCATCTCCGGCACGGGACGCTTCCTCAAGGAGAAGAATCCCGACATCCGCATCATCGGCGCAGACCCTTACGGCTCGGTCTTCAAGACCTACAAGGAGACGGGACACACGCACGAGGTCACGCCCTATCTGGTCGAAGGCATCGGGCAGGAGGTCGTCCCGCCGAACGCGCAGATTAAGTACGTCGATGAAGTCATCAACATCACAGACCGCGAGTCGTTCGAGACTTCGCGGCAGTTGGGACGGCTCGAAGGCATCTTCTGCGGCGGCTCTTCGGGAACTATCTGCACGGCTGCGCTGCGCGTGGCGCGCACGCTCGACGAGTCTGCCATCGTCGTCTTCATCGTCTGCGACACGGGCGAGCACTACCTGACGAAGCACCATTCCGACGAGTGGATGAAGGAGAAGCGCCTGCTCTCGCCGCAGAAGATTACGGCCGGTCTGATTTCGGGAACGAAGACCGCGCAAGCGCCCGGCGCGCTGGTCTCGGCCGCGCCGACGGAGCGCGTCGCAGACGTGCTCGCAAAGATGAACGAACTCGGTATCACGCAGTTGCCCGTGCTCGAAGACGGGCGCTCGGTGGGTGCGCTCAGGGAGAACCGCGTGCTGGCGCGCGTGGTCGCCAATCGTGAACTGTTGGAGTCGCCCGTCTCCGAAGTGATGGAGGCCAGCTTCCCGGTGCTCGACGTGGACGCCAGTTCCGGCGAGGTCACAAGGCAGTTACAGACGAGTCAGGCCGTCCTCGTCGAAGAGTACGGACGCATCATCGGCATCATCACACGCCACGACGTACTCGACGCAGACCCGCGTCGCTAAACGGTGGGCGCTCTGTCGTAGACTCGCACCTGCAAACCTTCTTCCAACGCGATTGACTCGCGCGCGGCGAAGCCTTCGAGGAAGTTGGCGGGCATGAAGGTGTCCGCGCCTTCGACCGTGAGCGGAATCTCCGTCACGAGCCAACGCTGGATGTCTCCGAGGAACGCGCGGAAAATCTCCGCGCCGCCGATAACGTAGAGGTCGCAGGCCAGATACTTCGCGAGCGAGAGCGCCGAGAGTCTATCGCGCAGCACGACGACCGACTCCTGCGGCTCGATTTCCGAGCGACGGCTGAGAACGATGTTGAGACGATTGGGCAAAGGTCGCTTGAGCGTGAGCCACGTCTTGTAGCCCATCAGGCAGGCGTGTCCTGTCGTGCGGCTCTTGAAGAAACGCATGTCCGAAGAATAGTGCCAGGGCAGCCCGCCCGCTTTGCCGATAGCGCCGCGCCTGTCCGCCGCGACGATGCCGATGATAGCCATACGTTTGCTGACTCGACGCCTCCTGCTCAATCAGACAGACTCTGCCGCTTCAATCTACGCGCGCGGCTTTTAGTCCTCAGAACTCTTTCTAACACTTTTTCCCGAAACCTCATACACCAGACTTTTTAACCCCAACTGAAAAGAGTGCTGACATGCTCCGTCCCTTCAACTTTCGTGACGACCTGCAACGCGGCGCTTCGCAACTCATTGTCAGCCGCACGCTCGATGGCATAATCTTGTCCTTTAACAAACGTCGTGCAGCCGACGATGGCGCTCTGCCTCCGGCGCGCGTGAGATGGTGGAAATGATGTGGCATCGACTTCCTGATTTATTGATTGGACTTGTCGCGCTGATTTCAGTGCTGGCCTTTGTCGGCACGATTTATCAGGTTGTGGCTACCAGATTAAGCGTGAGGAAATATCCTCCGCCCGGTAGATTGGTTGATGTCGGCGGCTATCGTCTGCACATCAACTGTGCGGGCAACGAAGTCGCGCAGGGAAGCCCGACGGTTGTCATGGATGCGGGTATCGGCGAGTGTTCAATCGGTTGGAGTCTGGTGCAGCCGGAGATAGCCAAGTTTGCGCGCGTCTGCACCTACGACCGCGCAGGTCTCGGATGGAGCGACCCTGCGCCGACTCCGCGCACGAGCCGACAGATTGTCAACGAACTGCACACGCTCCTTGTTAATGCCGGAATCGAACCGCCTTACGTCATGGTCGGCCACTCGTTCGGGGGACTCAACGTGCGCCTCTACGCCAGCCAGTTTCCCGAAGAGGTGGCCGGGCTGGTGATGGTCGATGCGTGTCATGAGGAATATCCTATCCGGGATTTTTGTCCGTTGTATGTGAGGTTGGGAATGTTGACCGCGCCGCTCGGCATCCCGCGTCTGTTCGCGGGCATGGCTGTTTCGGGAAACCCGATATTCGCCGGAGATTCCAGATATCCTTCGGCTTACCGCGCGATTGCGACGACGACGAAATATCTGCATACGGCGCTGCGCGAATGGTCGTCGGTTGACGAAAGCTGGAACGAAGCACGCCGTTCAACAAAAACGTTGGGCGACAAACCTCTGGTGGTTCTGCTCGCCACGTCCGAGCACGAGAATTTCCCATTCATCTGCCAGCTCGAAACGGAGTTGGCGAGCAGGTCAACCGAGGGCAAACTCGTGATGGTCGAACGCAGTGGGCATCACATCCAACACGACCGGGCTGAGACGGTCATTGAGGCAGTACGAGAGGTTGTCGAAGCTGTTCGACACAAGAGCCTCCCTGCCTCACCAGCCATGCGACCGGAGCGCGAATAGCACGCCTTTCATCCGCCGGACTTCGGACGATTGAGACGACGCCTCCGCTCGTGTCAGCGCATAACAACCTATTCAACCCAAATGTCGCATAACATCTCCGTGTTGATTTAGCTTGAGTCAACGGCTAAGATGCGCCCTCACCT
>DASZCR010000020.1:0-23062 GCA_035942915.1 Pyrinomonadaceae bacterium
TCCTGCGCCTCCGAGATGTTCCGTTCCTGTTAGCGGCGCTCGGTCTTAAAGTTCGAGAGCGTCAGCGGCCTGCGCCCTGTTTGGCGCGACTCGAATCCTTAATCTGCCCCGTACCCTGTCCGGCCGTGCCTTCCTCCGAGACGCCTTCGCCGAAGTTCTCCGCGCCGGGGCGCGAGAGGTGTCCGTCGTTGTTGGTCGCAAGGTCGTCTTCGCCGGTCGCAGGGTTCTGCGGAATGTTCGTCTGGTTCTCGCCCTGTCCTGACATCGTGCTCACACCTTCCTCTCAAGTCTCACATCTGTACGGCATCGTTGCGCGCCGCGCGCACACTTCAGGCGAGAGGGCAACGCGCGTGCCTTGCGCCCTCCTTAGAAGAGCGCGCCGCTCAGGAGTCTGTAGGTGAAGAAGGAGAGCGCGGCGATGGCGGCCGAAATCGGAATCGTCAAGACCCACGCCCAGACGATGCGCCCGGCCACGCCCCACTTGACGGCCGAGAGCCGACGCGTCGCGCCGACGCCGACGATGGCTCCCGTGATGGTGTGCGTCGTCGAGACGGGCACGCCGCCATAGGTCGCGCCGATGATGGAGAAGGCGGCGGCCGTCTCGGCGCTGAAGCCGCCGACGGGTTTCAGTTTCGTGATGCGCGAACCCATCGTGCGGACGATGCGCCAGCCGCCGGAGAGCGTTCCTAGTCCGATGGCCGCGTGGCAGATGAGCACGACCCAGAGCGGAATGTCTGTCGTCGCGTGCGGGTCGAGGTTCGAGGCGACGAGCACTCCGGCGATGATGCCCATCGTCTTCTGCGCGTCGTTGCCGCCGTGACCGAGACTGTAGAGACCGGCCGAAAAGAGTTGCCCCTTGCGAAACAGCCCGTCAACGCGCGAGGCCGACCACCCGCGAAACATCCACGAGACGGCGACCATGATGAGGAAGCCGAGGAACGCGCCGAAGAGCGGCGACAGGACGATGAAGACGAGCGTCTTCGTCCACCCGCTCGGCAGGAGCACGCCGAAGCCTGCGGCCGCGACGGCCGCGCCCGCGTAGCCGCCAACGAGCGCGTGCGACGAACTCGAAGGCAGCCCGTAATACCACGTCACCAGATTCCAGACGATAGCGCCGATAAGCCCGCACAACAGCACCCACAGCCGCACCTCTCCCTCGACCGATTGAATATCGACCATATCCTTGCCGATAGTCTTGGCGACGGCCTCGCCGAGCACGAGGAAGGCGATGAAGTTGAAGAACGCCGCCCAGATGACGGCCGCGCCCGGCGAGAGCACACGCGTCGAAACGACGGTCGCAATGGAATTGGCGGCGTCGTGGAAGCCGTTGATGTAGTCGAAGACCAGCGCGATGAAGATGATGACGAAGACGAAAATCAGCGTTGTGCTCATAAGACAGAGTGATGGGTGATAGGTGATGGGTGATAAGAGAAGACAGGTTTTATCCTCTCACCTCTCACCTTTCACCTATCACCGCCTTTACGCGTGCTTGATGATGACGCTTTCGATGATGTTGGCGACCGACTCGCAGCGGTCGACGGCGGCTTCGAGCTTCTCGTAAATCTCTTTCCACTTGATGACCGTGAGGGCGTCTGCGCCGCTGCGGAACAGTTCGCCGACGGCCGTGTGATAAATGTCGTCGCCCTCGTTCTCAAGGCGATGAATCTCGATGAGACGCGGCTCGATGCCGGAAGGGCGTTCGAGCACGGAGACGACCTCATGCAGTTGGACGGCCATGCCCTGAATCACCTCTGCGAACTGGCGCGCGTGCGGCGTGCTCTCGTGCACGTCGTACATCACCATCGCGCGCGCCGTGTCGTTAATCAGGTCAACGATGTCGTCGAGCGCGCCCGACAGCATGTAGATGTCTTCGCGGTCGAAGGGCGTGATGAAAGACCTGTTGAGGCGGACGGAGACCGTGTGCGTCAGGTCGTCGCAGGCGTGCTCGATGGACTTAATGCCGGTCGCGTGCTTGCCGTAATCGCCGTTGGAGTCGGCGAGCATCTCGACGAGCGCGCGCGAGGCGTCGAAGATGTAGGAGGTCATCTGCTTGAAGAGGGAGAAGTATTCCTCCTCTTTCGGCAAAAAGTTGAAGAGCGGCATGGACGGCTCCAGTCTCGTTATGACTTTGAAAAGAAGCCGAAATATAGTCCATGCGGCGCGCATTGTCTACAGGCAGCTTGAAGGGCGCAGGCGCGTGGGCGGTTGTCTCCGCGCCTGCGCGCGTCGTATGCTCGACGCCTGTCGCCGGGCGTGGCCGCGCCGCACCGGCAGACGAACCCGTGATGACAGAGAAAAACTACTTCGAGCAGGTCGCCGAGTTGCTGCGCATGGAGGCCGACGCCCTCAGATGTACGGCCGCGCGTCTCGGCCGCGAGGAGGTCGAGCGCGCCGTCGAACTGCTGGCAGCGTGTCGCGGCAAGGTGGTGACGGTCGGCGTCGGCAAGTCCGGCAACATCGCGCAGAAGATGGCCGCCACGCTGACGAGCACCGGCACGGTCTCGGTCTACCTGCATCCTTCCGACGCGCTGCACGGCGGGATGGGCATCGTCACGCCGGATGATGTGGTCGTCGTCCTGAGCAACAGTGGCGAGACGGCCGAGATAGTCGAACTGCTGCCGTACCTGCAACACAGGGGCGTCCCCATCATCGCGCTTGTCGGCGACCTGCGCTCGACGCTGGCGCGGCGCGCGACGGTCGCTTTAGACGCCTCCGTTGACCAGGAGGCTTGCCCCTTGAATCTTGCGCCGACGACGAGCACGACCGTGGCGATGGCGGTCGGCGATGCGCTGGCGATGACGCTGATGCGCGTCAAGCGGCTGACGCCGGAGGATTTTGCGCTCAATCATCCGGGCGGGCGGCTCGGTAAGCGTTTGACCCTGCGCGTCTGCGACCTGATGCACGAAGGCGAGGAGAACCCGACCGTGCGCGCCTCTGCGTCGCTGCTCGAAGTCGTCGGCGAAATCGGTCGCGGCGGCCTCGGCGCGGTCAACGTGGTGGACGAAGACGGTCGTCTGGTCGGCATCATCACGGACGGCGACGTGCGCCGGACTTTGCAGAAGGGAAGACTCGCAGACCTCGAATCGCTGACGGGTGGCGAGATGATGACGCGCGAGCCTATCGTCGTCGCGCCAGACCTGCTGGCACACGCGGCGCTCAGGCTGATGGAAGAGCGCCCCATGCAAATCTCGGTCGTGCCGGTCGTCGATGAGCGCGGCGTGTGCGTCGGTCTGCTGCGCGTCCACGACATCGTACGCAGCGGACTATGAGCAAGGATGAGAGCTAAGGGCGGAGGGATGAGGGATGAAGTTTGTTGTGAGCTTCGTGCTGGCGTGGTTGTTGTTGGCGGCTGTAGGGAAGGGAACGGCCGTCAGGGCGGCGACGGGCGCGGAGAGTGCGAAGACGGCCGGTGATGTCGTCGTGGTGTTGAACGAAGGATTTCTCAACGCTCTGCTCGAAGCGGTTTTGGAGCAGCCGAACCCGCCGAAGTTTCCTCTCTCGAAGTCGGGCGGGGGCGGCAGTTGTCCGAGCGAAATCATGCTCTCGCGCGAGGAGCAGGGCAAGCGCACGGCCGTCGTTTTCCAGGAGGGACGCGTCACCGCGCCCGTCGCCTTTCGCGGCTCTTACTCAGCGCCGCTGCTCGGCTGTTTCAGGTTCGAGGGGTGGGCTGACACGGTCTTCAATCTCGCCTTCGACCCCGCGCGACAGGCATTCACCGCGCGCGTCGAGGTCAGGAACATCAGTCTCAACAAGATTCCCGCCCTTCTCGGCGGCAGCATCACGCAACTCGTGCAGGACGCTATCGACGAGCGGGTCAACCCCGTAGAGGTTCTGCGCGCAGAGCAACTGGCAGCGCAACTGCCGGTGACGCGCGAGAGCGTCCTGCGCCTGCGCGCGCGTGAGATTCAGCATCAGGTCGCCGGAAAAGAACTGCGCCTGCGCATCGTCTACGAAATCGTCCGCTGACAGTCAAGCTCCCCTCCATTTCTCCTTACTTCCTCTTCTTCTGCGCGCAAGTCGTCGCGGCGAGCGGCGTTCTTAGCTTCGGAAGCAGGTGCAACAAAACGGCGCGAGTTGGTGTCTAAGGAGACATTCAAGCCGAAAATCGCATCGTGGGTCGCGCACCAAACTATCTTCACCAAAGCTGTCCGAGGAGTAAGCCCATGCCTAGAAGACTCTTCCCGCTCGTCGCCGCGCTCCTGATTCTCTGCGCGGCGGCCGCGTTCGCCGTTGCGACGGCGCAGAATCCCGACAACAACAACAACAATGCAGATGCCAACGCCGTCAGCGACACGTCCGACACGACCGCGCCGGGGGCGCTCGAAGTCATCGCTCCCGACGGCACACGCCGCGCCGCCTGTCCGTTAAAGCATACGGACGTGCGCGCGCAAATCAGCGGCTTTCTGTCGCGCGTCACCGTCACGCAGGAGTTCGAGAATCCTTTCAAGGAGAAGATAGAGGCCGTCTACAGCTTCCCTCTGCCGCAGGCGGCGGCCGTCGATGACATGACGATGCGCGTCGGCGAGCGCACCGTGCGCGGGCGCATCCTGCGACGCGAGGAAGCGCAGGCCGTCTACGAGGCGGCGCGCGCGGGCGGGCAGGTGGCGAGCCTGCTCGACCAGGAGCGTCCCAACATCTTCACGCAGTCGGTCGCCAACATCATGCCGGGCGAACGCGTGCTCATCACCATCTCGTACGTCGAAACGCTGAAGTATGAAGACGGCGAGTATGAGTTTTCGTTTCCGACCGTCGTCGGGCCGCGCTACATCCCCGGCACGCCGACGGGGACGCGCACAGGCGGCGGACGCCTGCCCGATACGACGCAAGTGCCGGACGCCTCGCGCATCACGCCGCCGGTCGCCGCGAAGGGAACGCGCGCCGGTCACGACATCTCGATAGAGGTCATGCTCGACGCGGGCGTCGCCGTCGATGCCGTGCGCTCGACGACGCACGAGGTTGACATAGAGCGTGCGGGCGGCTCGCGTGCGCGCGTCGCACTGAAGCGGCGGACGGAGATTCCGAACAGGGATTTCGTCCTGCGTTACGACGCAGCGGGGCGCAAGGTGTCAGATGCGATACTGACTCATCGTGCGTCGGACGGGCGCGGCGGTTTCTTCACGCTGATTCTACAACCGCCGGAGCGCGTCTCGGTCGCAGACGTGACGCCGAAGGAGTTGGTCTTCGTCATCGACACGTCAGGCTCGATGTCGGGCTTCCCTCTGGAGAAGGCGAAGGAGGCGATGAAGCACGCGCTCGACGGGCTTAACCCGCAGGACACCTTCAACCTCATCACCTTCTCCGGTGACACGCACATCCTCTTTCCGCAGCCCGTCCCGGCGACGCGCGACAACCTCGCGGCGGCGCAGAAGTTTCTCGCCTCACGGCAGGGCGGGGGAGGGACGGAGATGATGAAGGCCATCCGCGCCGCGCTCGACCCGTCGGATTCGCAGGCGCACATCCGCGTCGTCTGCTTCATGACGGACGGCTACGTCGGCAACGACATGGAGATTATCTCCGAGGTGCAGAAGCACCCGAACGCGCGCGTCTTCTCCTTCGGCATCGGCAGTTCCGTCAACCGTTTTCTGCTCGACAAGATGGCTGAGTACGGGCGCGGCGAGGTGGAATACGTCTCGCTCAACGCTGACGGTTCGGCCGCCGCGCGTCGCTTCCACGAGCGCGTGCGCAACCCCGTGCTGACAGACATCTCGATTGACTGGGGCGGCCTTCCCGTCGCAGACGTGTATCCGAAGCGCATCCCTGACCTCTTCAGCGCCAAGCCGGTCGTGCTGACGGGTCGCTACACGGGCGCGGCGCGCGGCACGGTGCGACTGCGCGGAAGGATGGGCGGCAACCACTTCGAGCGCGAGATTGCCGTCGAACTCCCCGAATCGCGTCCCGAACATGACGTGCTGGCGACGCTCTGGGCGCGCCGACGCGTCGATGACCTGATGAGCGAAGACATGTATGCGATGCAGCGCGGTGCGAACACGCGGCCAGACCTGACGGAAACCATCACGCAACTCGGCATCGAGTATCGACTGATGACGCAGTTTACGTCGTTCGTCGCCGTCGAGGAGATGACCATCACCGATGGCGGACAACCGCGTCGCATCGAAGTGCCTGTGGACGCTCCGGCCGGTGTTGACCGCGACATGGCCGTCGGAGATGGAGCCGTCAGCAACTTCGCGCTGCAACTCTCGCCCGGAAGCGTCAGAACATCGCCGTCCGTCGTCACCTTTAGCGGCGGCGTGTCGGTCGTCGGCGGAGGAGCCGCCGGGGGAGCTGGCGGAGGCGTCGGCACGGGAAGGGGCGTCGGGGCGAGGGAGAAGACGGCCAACGCGCCTGCGCCGAAGCGTGGTGATGCGCCGCGTCGAACCGAAACTCAGGGCAGGGGAAAAGTGTTGGCGATGGACAGGCTCAGCAGCCTCTCAGACGTGGCGCTCTCGCCTCAGGAGGCGAAGCGGCAACAACTGCTCACCAAACTCCACACGTCGGTTGCCGCCGTCATCGAACGTCTGAAGAACAAGGACGCGCCCGCGCCGCCCGACGAAGCGAAGTTCGTCCGCGACGGCCGCGCAGAGGTTCAGGTCTGGTTGGTGGATAAAACGCCGGAGGCTTTGGAGAAACTGAAGACGCTCGGCTTTGAAATCCTGCTCGACCCGCGCAGTTCAAAACTCGTCATCGGCCGCATCGCCGTTGACAAACTCTGGGAACTGACCGAACTCGCAGAGGTGCGCTTCATCGCACCGCAGAAGTAAAGGACTGAGGGCGCAGGGGTGAGTGATGAAATGAAGACTGATGTCTTCGACTTCATCACTCATCCCTGTTTCGCTTCCACTCGTGGCGCAGGAGGCCATAGACGGCCTCGTCGATTCGGCGTCCCTGAATCAGGTAGTGTTCGCGCAGCGTGCCCTCGCGTGCGAAGCCGAGGCGCGCGAGGAGTCTGCACGAGGGTTCGTTCTCGACGCTGACGGTGGCGAAGATTCTGTGGAGGTCTGTCTCACGAAACAGCTTATCGACGAGCAGCCGGACGGCGCGCGTCCCTAAGCCCTGCCCTTGATGCGACTCGGCCAGCATGTAGCCGATTTCGATGTAGCCCATCGCCCAAGACACGTTCGACGCAGAGACCGTGCCGACGACCTCATCGCCGAACTGAACCATCCACCGATACTCTGCGCGTGCGCGGTCTGCGAGGTCGCTGCCGTAATAACTCGACAGGCGACGCGCCAACTCCTCGACCGTCAGCGGCAGCAGCGGATTGAAACGGCGCGATGCGGCTTCGTTGCGCCAACGCATCCACGCGGCGGCGTGTTCGGCGCGCGCCGCGACGAGCCTGAGGGGGAGCAACTCTTTCGTCATAGGCTCCAGAGAAGGCACAAGGCAAAAGGTCGAAGGCTGAAGTCAGGAGGCGGAATGGTCGCCGTCTGTCTGCACTTTTTCCTTCGACCTGCTGCCTTTTAACTTGTCGCGGCCGTCAGGTCGGCGACCGAGACGGGGATGTCTACTATCTCCCACGCGCGGTCGTTGCGTAGCAGCTTCGACATCAGCATTGCGTGCAGGATGTGTCCGCTGCGTTCGGCGCGTACGCGACCGAGGAGGGGCATCCCCAGCAGCGCGAGGTCGCCGACGATGTCGAGGATTTTGTGACGGACGAACTCGTCGCGCCGCCTGAGCGGGTCTTCGTTGAGCATGCCGTCGGGGGTGAGGACGATGGCGTTCGAGAGCGAGCCGCCGCGAATCAGGTTGGCGCGTCGGAGCGCCTCTATCTCTTCAGTGAAGCCGAAGGTGCGCGCGGGCGAAATCTCGCGCGCGTAGGACTCTCTGTCGAGCGCGTCGAAGCGGAAACGCTGCGTGCCGATGAGCGGGTGCTTGAAGTCTATCAGACAGTCTATCTCGTAGCCCTCGTAAGGCTCGACCGCCATCAGACGCGCGCCCTGCTCGACCGAGACGCGTTCGACGACGCGCAGAGCGCGCCGCGCCGCCGGTTGCTCGACCAGACCGGCGCGCTCGACCATCTCTGTGAACGCGTCGGCCGAGCCGTCCATGATGGGAAGTTCGAGGTTATCGACATCGACGTAGGCGTTATCGATGCCGCCGCCGCGCAAGGCCGAAAGCAGATGTTCGACCGTCGAGAGCATGACGCCCTTGCGCATCAGCGTCGTCGCGTAGCTGCAATGCGCGATGCACTCGACGGTCGCGGGAATCTCGAAGTCGTCGAGGTCTGTGCGGACGAAGACGTAGCCTGTGTCGGGCGGTGCGGGACGCAGACGCAAGTGCACCGGCACGGCCGTATGAAGACCGAGGCCGCTCGTTTCGACGGGCGCGGCGATAGTCGTTTGTTTAATCAAGCTTGGGGTTTGAACCTTTCGCGTGCGGCTTCGGGGAGGCGCGGCGCAAAGTTTTGACGAACGTTCGGCGAAAGAGGATGGCAAGGCTCGTGCCGCATGGTCAGTGGTCAAAACTGACCGTCAAACGGCGTCGGGCAAAACCGCTTTGTAGCCGATAAGCGACAGAGAGACGTGCGACCTGCGGCACATGCGCCACACGCGACCGATGCCTGCGCGGTCGCCAATGTCTGCTAAAGTAGCTCGCATCCTTTGCGCGAAGAAGAGCGGGGCGGAAAGCGTCGGACGAGATGAAGGCTACTCCCTTGCAGGTGTTGAGGCGTTCTCTGAGGCTGCGGTGTCCTGTGTGCGGCGGGGCGTCCATCGTCGAGCGGCCGTTTCACGTCCGGCATCATTGCCCTGCGTGTCGTGCGCTGTTCAAGCGCGAGGAGGGGTTCTTCGTCGGAGCCATCGCCATTAACCTCGTCACGACAGAGGCCGTGATTCTCCTCGTCTATCTCGCTTCGCTCCCCTTTGTCGAGACGCATTTTCAGATGCTGCTGAACGTCATGCTCGTCCTCGCGCTCGTCTTTCCCATCGTCTTCTATCATCACAGTTGGAGTTTGTGGCTCGGCTTCGACCACGTCGTCGAAACGCTTCCCGTGTACGAGGGGACGGACTGAGGCGCACGCCCAAGCCGCGCACGCGTGCTTGTCACTCGTCGGCGTCTTTCCTTATCATCGAATCAACATGCCATCGAAAAAAGCCGCCAAGCCCAAAGAGCCGACCGAGCGGGTCTTTCTCATCGACTCGTTCTCGCACATCTTCCGCGCCTTCTTCGCCCCGATGGGCGGACGCATGGAGCCTTTGACGAACAGTCAGGGACAGGTGACGCAGGCCGTCTTCGTCTTCACGAACATGCTCCGCAAACTGCTCGCAGACGAGAAGCCGCATTACATCGCCGCCGTCTTCGAGTCGGAGATTCCGACCTTTCGACACGAGATGTCGGCCGACTACAAGGCGCACCGCGCGGAGATGCCCGACGAGTTGCAATCGCAGATTCCTTACATCATGCGCGTCTGCGAGGTCTACAACGTGCCTCTGCTGAATGTTCCCGGCTTCGAGGCCGACGACGTTATCGGCACGCTCGCCGTGCAGGCGGCCGAGCAGGGCTTGCAGGCCGTCATCGTCTCGAACGACAAGGACATGTGCCAACTCGTGCGCGACCCGTGGATTGTCTGCATGCGTCAGAACTCGCAGAACGTCAAACGCAAAGAGCCAGTCCCGCCCGTCGAGTGGTGCGATGAGGCGTGGGTCGAACAGAAGTTCGGCGTCCCGCCGACGCAGATTACGGAACTGCTCGGACTGATGGGCGACGCGGTTGACAACATCCCCGGCGCGCCCGGCATCGGCGCGAAAGGCGCGGTGCAAATCGTCAAACAGTTCGGCTCGATAGAGAGGGCGCTCGAAGGTTGGGAGGAGGTCAAGCACAAGACCTACCGCGAGTCGCTCAGAGACAACGCCGAGATTATCCTTCAGTCGAAGGAGTTGGCGACGATTAAGACGGACGTGAACATCAAACTCGACCTCGAAAAGCTTGAGTGTAAGGCTCCGAACCGCGCCGCCGCCTACGCGCTCTTCCGCGAGTTGGAATTTCAGGCCCTGACGCGCGAGTTTGCCGACGCCGCTGCACAGGTGGATGCGGGTGTCGCTCCGCGCAACTACAGGCAGTTGAGAACGGCGGCCGAACTCGACAGCCTCGTCCGCAAACTCTGGGACGCAGAGAATTGGAGTTTCGCCGTCGCCGATTCGACGCCTGCGGGCGCGGGGCAACAGGCAGCGGCGCGCGATGGCGCGGGCGAACACCTGCCCACAGGACTCGCCATCTCGTCTGCGCCGAACACGGCCGCCTTTATCAACTTCGCAGAGTTCGAGGGCGGACGCGAGGCGGCGTTGCCGCTGCTGCGCGACGTGCTCACCAACGGTCTGCTCTCGAAGTCCGTCCACGACCTCAAACGCGCCGTCTCGCTGCTGGCGCCTCTCGACATCGAGCCTGAAGGCGTGACGGACGACACGCTGCTGGCCGCCTACCTGCTCGACCCCGTGCGCAGCCGCTACGAGTTGAGCGACCTGGCGCGCGAGGCCGTCGGCGCGGAAGGCTGGTCTGAGCCTCCCGATGCGAGTTGGACGGCCGAACAGTGGCGCACGGCCGAAGCGGCCGACTTCACTGCGCAGGTCGCAGACGTGCTGCATGGACGTGTCCTCGAACAGGGACTCGAAGCCATCTACACAGAGATTGAACTGCCGCTCGCGCCGCTCCTCTATCGTATGGAGCGCGCAGGTCTGCGCGTTGACCCCGACGTGCTCGGCGAACTGTCGGCCGTCTTCGGCGCGGAGTTGGAGAAGCTGACGAAGCAGATACACAAGCTGGCCGGGCGCGAATTCAAGATTAGTTCTCCCAAACAGGTCGGGGAGGTGCTCGAAGAGCTCAACATCAGCAGCGGGCGCAAGACCTCGACCGGACAGGTCTCGACGAGCCGCGCCGTGCTCGACGAACTGGCGCAACAGTATGAACTGCCGCGCCTCATCATCGAATACCGCGAACTCGACAAACTAAAGACGACCTATGCCGACTCGCTCCCGCATCAAATCGGCGCGGACGGTCGCATCCACAGCCAACTCAACCAGACCGTCACGGCGACCGGGCGACTTTCGTCGAGCGAGCCTAACTTGCAGAACATCCCCATCCGCACCGAACTCGGACGCCGCATCCGCCGCGCCTTCATCCCTGAGAAGGGCGCGCTCTTCGTCTCGGCCGACTACTCGCAGTTGGAACTGCGCCTGCTCGCGCACATCACGCGCGACGAGAAGATGCTCGAAGCCTTCCAGAAGGGCGAGGACATCCACGCGCAGACGGCGCGCCTCGTCTTCGGCGCGAAGACCGACAAGGAACTGAAGGAGAAGCGTCGCTTCGCCAAGATAGTCAACTTCGCCATCGCCTACGCCATCGAACCGTTCGGCCTCTCGCAGCGCGTCGGCATCTCGCGCAAGGAAGCGCGTCAGGTCATCGACGACTTCTACAAGACCTACACGGGGGTGCGCGCCTTCATGGACGCCGTGCCCGAACAGGCGCGGCGCGAAGGTCTCGTCCGCTCCATCTACGGCCGGCTCCGCCCCGTCCCCGCCATCAACGACCGCAACGGCCAGATACGCGCGCGCGCCGAACGCGAGGCCATCAACATGCCGATTCAGGGCACGGCCAGCGACATCGTCAAGATAGCGATGCTCAAGGTGGACGAGGCCTTGAGGCGCGAGAACTTCGAGGCGCGCATGGTGATGCAGGTGCACGACGAACTGCTGGTTGAAGCGCCGAAGGCGGAGGCCGAGCGCGTCGCCGCGCTCCTCAAACGCGAGATGGAGTCGGCCGTCGAACTCGACGTGCCGCTCGAAACAGAGGTCGGCATAGGCAAGAACTGGATGGATGTGAAATGATAGCGATAGGTGATAAGTGATAGGTGATAAGTGATGGGTGATAGGTGATAGGAGAAAGACGGTTTTTACCTATCACCTATCACCCATCACCTATCACCCCTTTCCATCTTCTTATGGCAGAGCCGGGGAAAAGAGAGACGGGGCGCGTGGTCTATAGTCGTCTTGGAGGGGCGGGCGACGAGGGCGACGGTGCGTCGAAGGCGAGAGGGGAGCGCAAGGGCGAGCAGCCCCCCGCGTCGGCGTCTTCAACTGCCGCGTCGGCGCGGGGCGTCGAGCACCCTTCGCTCGTGCCGACGCTGGTGGCGTTGCTGGTCGGCTTTGCGCTGCTGCTCGTGCTCGTCTTTGTGCTCGGTACATTGAGCGTGGGGCGTTTGCAGACTATCAGCACGCGTTCGCTCGAAGATGAGCGGCGTTATAACGACACGGTCAACGTTCTGCTGAAGCTACGCAACGGCCTCTACAATCTCGACAACGAGGCGCGCATTCGCGGGCGCGTCGAGGCGGGCACGGAGGGCGTCCTTCAACCGCCCGGACAGCTTCGCTTGCGTAAGGCGCAGACAGAGGTGAGAGAGCTGCTGCCGTCTTACGACCGTCTGCCGGTGGCGCAGACCGAGAAGGGCGCGCAGTTTCGACGAGACCTCGAAGAGTATCTCGCCATCACAGGCGATTCGACGCGCTACAACCTCGAAGGCTTCGAGTCGTTTCGTAAGGTCGAGCCGGAATTGAGCGCGCTGCTCGCGGAGACGGGCGAGCGGCGCGAGGCCGTAACGGCGCAGCGCGACGACTCGCTCGAACGCGCCAAGCAGGCCATCAACCTGCTCAAGTGGCTCGCCGTCTTGACCGGCCTCGTCGTCGCCGCCGGGACAATCTGGGAGGTACAGCGTCGCTTCCGGCAGTTGCGCCGCAGCCTCGTCGAAGTGAGGCGCGAACGGCAGTTCAACGCGCAGATGCTCGAAGGCATGGTCAGCGCGATTGCGGCCATTGACGGCGAAGACCGACTGCGCAGCGCCAACGCGGCCTTCTTTGAACTGTTCCCCGAAGCGCAGCCCGGTGCCTCCGTCCACGAACATGTCGCCTCGCCGGAGGCCGGACAGATGTTGAAAGCCGCGCTCTCGACGCATGTCGACCGCGCGACCTATCGCGGGCGCTGGCTGCTGCCGGGAGCATCCGGCGGCAACGGCTCCGCGCCGAAGCAACGCTCCTTCGATGTCTACTCGTCGCCGCTGGAAATCGACGGCGGGGCAGGCCAACTGCTCGCGCTCGTCGACGTGACGGAAGCGGCTGAGGCCGAGACCGAATTGCGTCGTCAGGAGTCGCTCGCCGCCGTCGGGCAGGCGGCCGCGCAGGTCGCGCACGAGATTAAGAATCCATTGGGGAGCATCCGCCTCGGCGTCGCCATGCTGCGCGACATGACGCAGGACAAGGAGGCCATCACGACCATCGACCTTGTCGAGCGCGGCATCGACCACCTGAGCAAACTGACGCTCGACGTGACGCAGTTCTCACGCCGACGACAACTGACGCTCTCGGAGACGGACTTGCACGAACTGCTCGATGCGAGCCTCGACCTCGTCGCTGACAAGGTCAGAGAGAAACGCACGCAGGTGGAGAAGCATCTGTCTGCCGAACCGCTGACGGGACGTTGGGACGAAGACCTTCTGCGTCAAGT
This sequence comes from Pyrinomonadaceae bacterium, assembly GCA_035942915.1. Taxonomy (GTDB): domain Bacteria; phylum Acidobacteriota; class Blastocatellia; order Pyrinomonadales; family Pyrinomonadaceae; genus DASZCR01. The sequence goes on from DASZCR010000020.1 coordinate 13,486, forward strand.
CTTCGTCAACCTGCTGGCGAACGCGATGGACGCCTCGCCCGAAGGGGCTGTCGTCGCGCTCACGACCGAGCGCGTGTCGGCCGACCCGGCGGCGAAGCCGGACGAGCCGACGCCGCGCGTGCGTGCGGTCGCGTGCGCGCGCGTGTCCGTGACGGACAGGGGCGCGGGGATGGACGAGGCGACGCGTGCGCGCATCTTTGAGCCGTTTTTTACGACGAAGAAGAAGGGGACGGGGCTTGGCCTCGCCATCGCCAAGCAGATTGTCGAGCAGCACGGCGGGCGGATAAGCGTCACGAGCCGCGTCGGCGAAGGCACAACCTTCACGGTTGACCTGCCGCTTGCGCCGGAGGCGGCGACCGCCGCCGGTTAAATCCGCTTGATGTGCATGAAGACCGACTCTTCGCCGTCAGCGCCGGTGCTCTCGCGCGTGCGCGCCAGCAGGATGCGCGCCGGGACGGTGACCGTGCCGACGTGGAAGATGAAGTCGAAGTTGAAGGCCGGAGCACGCCCGTGCAGGAAGTTGTTGACCTGCAACTCGAACTCCTTCGAGCCGGGGAACGAGGCGAGGTCTTTGAAGAAGTTGCGGCCGACGAAGCCGAGCCGCTCGCCCTGCTGGTCTTCCGGCTGATAGTAGAGAACCGTGCCGTCCGACCTCAGTTCGATAAGGCCGAAGAGAGGTTCGTCGCGAGGGGACTGCATAACGGTGATTTTCTTTCTCCGTTCGACGCTTGAGATTGACAATCGCGGGCGCGTGAGGCAACCCCGCAAGGCAGGAAATTAGAAGGGCAGTCCTCCTTTTCAACAGAGTCCCGCCCTTCTCCCCCCTGTGCTCGTTCCGACCCCTTCACCTGTGAATCCGCGCGACGCGCGAGCAGTAAAGTCCGCACCACGCACCCTGAAAGCTCCCGCGTACGTTCGTCTTCGTTAGGAGAGGGAATCTAGCCGCGCACTATAGACGCCGCCACCGCGCCCTGTCAGTACGATAACGGACTAACACCGGGCAAAAGTAACAAGGCGAGAGCGAAGATGAGAAGGAGCGTCCCGCCCATCTTCGCTCTCGCCTTTGCGCTTCAGTACTGGAGGTCGCGCATACTGAACTCGCGTTGCGGTTTGTCGTCGCCGAGCACGCGTCGGAGGATGGAGTTGAGCGTCCATTCGTCGTTGTCGAAGCCGCCGTGCGAGTCGCTGCGCGAGGTGCTCTTCGCGCCCGCGCCCGCGCCCGCCACGACGAGGCTCGGCAGGCCGTCCACCTCCCGCTCAAACAGTTCGATGATGTCTTCGTCGCCCTCGCCGATGTAGTTGCCGCCGGTCTCGCCGCGCCGGCTGACGAAACGCTCCATGCCGAGCAGGGGCGTGCCGCGCTCTTCCTCGAAGGCGTTGCTGACGAGGAAGAGCAGGGACTTGCCGTAAGGGCCGACCGTGTCGTCGCGCTCGCCGACATCGCTCAGGATGTAGAGCGACGGGTGCGGGCACTTGCGCTTTTTGATGAACGGCAGCATCTCGCGGCGGAAGTCTGCGACCGAGATGGCCGGAGCCATCAGGTGGAGCGACTTGAAGTTGACGCCGAGTTGGGCGAGGTGCGGGATGGCATGGGCGGCATAGATAGCGCCCGCGCTGTGGCCGACGACGTGCAACTCCCACGCGTCGCGCCGCGCGGGCGGCAGGGCGTCGAGCGCGGCGCGTGCGTGTTTGATGAGCAGTTGCATCCCGCCGAGGCCGCGCGCGTGCTGTGAAGAGAGGCGCGCGTTCTCCTTCATCTCGCGCCAGAGGGCGCCGCCGGGCGCGGCGGCCGTCAACTCGAAAGTGCGGTCTCTGACTTCGAGCGCGCCCTCGCGCACCTTCTTGAGCCAGCCGGAAATGGCGCTGCCGGAGCGTTCGTCGCTGTCGGTGAAGAGGTCGCTAATCAGGCCGGTCAGAGACTCCTTGACGCCCGACTCCCACATGATGTGGACGGGGTAGATTTCGTTGCGCAGCAGCACGTCGCGGAAGGCGACGATGCGGCGCGCGACGGCCGCCTCGTCGTTTAAGCCGCCGTGCAGGTAGAGCACGACGCGCTTCTTCTTCCAGCCCTTCGACGCCTCCGGAATCGTCTCGGTGAAGAGACGAGAGATGTCGTCCTCGGTCGTCCAGTAGCGGCCGGAAGAGGAGAGTTCGCCGTTGTTGCCGACATCGATGGCGTAAGGGCGAATCTCGCTCAAGGGGATGGCGGGCGTCGCGCGTTGAAGACCGGCCGAGATGTCTTCGACTTCGAGCGACAGGTTCGACCAGAGGTCTAACTTGACGGGGACGCCCAACTGCGCCACCCAGCAGTCGGTCGCGTGCAGCATGTAGTCCTCGTAGGGCAGCAGGGCGAAGCCGCCCGCGCCCCACTCCGGCCCCCAAGAGTTCTGCACGATGAAGCCCTCGTCCGTGTAGCCGACGATGGCGACGGCGTGGCCGCTGTCAGCCCGTCCCTCGCGGACAATCACGGGCAGGTCTATCTGCTCGATGCTGCCGACCTTCGACGCGTAGGCGACGCGGCGACGTTCCGCCTTCGGCCCCGTGCCGGGGTCTTGCCAGCCGTCATGCACCATGATGGTGCAGAAGATGATGCCGACTTCGTTGAGGGCGGCGTGCATGTCACGAATCTGCCGGTGCTGTAGACGAAAGAAAGCGCCGCCGGGCGTGCGTTGCGCCTCGCGTCCAATCTCGACGGTGAGATGTCTGGCTCCGTGATGTTGTGGCGGCCAGCGTTCGTATTCGCAGACGCCGTGCGCGACCCATCCCTTCATCGCGCCGCGCGCCGAAGAACCGGAATAGTTCTCGCGCGGCCATTCGTCGTAGCGCCGCGCCATCTCGTAGAGCATGCGCGGGCTGACGCGCCGCTCAAGGATGCCGCGCCGCCTGAGCAGGAAGTTGACGACGGCCGCCAGCGCGTAGCCCGTACACGCGCCCTCCTGTCCCTGGTCGAGAATGTCTGGCACGTCCTCGATGTTGATGAGTTGGTCGGGCAGCGGCGAGAGCGACGGCTGATAGAACCAATCGCGGATGTCTATCCGGTCGGGATGCGCGTCGAGCCTGCGGCGCAGTTTGCGTTCGGTCGTCACGACCGTCTCGGCCGCGCGCCGCTCAGAGGCTTCGGGTCGCGTCGTCTTCGGCATCGAGCGTTCGACGCCGTCCCGGCTGCTCCCGGCCGCCTGCTTTTGCGACGAGCCTCTGGCCGTCGAAGTTTTGGTGGACGAGCGTTTGGCCGCCGTGCTCTTGGCGGACGAGCGTTTGGCGGAAGCGGCTTTGCCTGCGGCGCGTCTGCCCTTACTAGTGGGGGACATCGGAAACTCCTTTCGCGTGCGAGACGCGTGCGTGGATATTGTTTGAGAACGGGGCGCGGCCGGTTGCGAGAAGGCTGCAAGGCGGATTAGCGCGAGAATTTCAGTCGAAGGCCGACGGGAGAAGCGTCGAAACGTCTTGCGAGAATGACGAGAAGGCTTATAGCTTTCGCCGCGTCGGCTTGTCAATATCAGCTTGTCGAGAAAAGGTTCATCAACTCGTCGAGAAAAGGTTTCGGCGCGCCTGCGTTATACTCTCGCGGCCGATGCGGAGGACTTTTAAACAGTGAAGACGACCATTCATCTCGCGCTCACGGACGACTGGGAGTTGCGCGGCAACGGTTCGGGCGACATCGAGCAGATACAACTGCGCCCGATGCGCGAACTCGTCCGCCTCTACGGACGCTACGGCGTGCGCTCGACCTTCAACGCCGAGATGATGCAGCAACTCACCTTCCGGCGGCTCGAAGAACAGCATCCTGAATTGAAGAGACTCGCAGACAGTTGGGACGAGCACGTTTGCCAAGCATTCCGCGAGGGGCACGACATCCAGCTTCACCTTCATCCGCAATGGCGCGACGCACGCTACGACGCCGGGCGTTGGACGTTGCCCGGCGATTGGTCTCTGTGCAAGCACGACCCTCAAGAGGCTTACGAAATGCTCTCGGCCGGTAGGGACTATCTCGAACATCTGCTGCGCCCGATTGACCCGGCGTATCGCTGCGTCTCTTTCCGCGCGGGCGCGTCGGCCATCGCCCCTTCTCCGTTCACGCTCGGACTGCTCGCACGTCTCGGACTCGTCTTCGACATGAGCATCGTCGGCGGGATGCGCGTCCGCACGCGACGGCTCGACATCGACTACACGAACTGCGAAGAGAGCTTTCTGCCCTTCTACCCGCGCATGGACGATGCGCGGCGCGTCTCAGACAGACGCGAGCCTATCGCCTGTGTCCCCATCTTCCACTTCTACGGCTCGCGCGGCCGCTTTCTCCTGACGCTGCTCTCGAAGGCGGCGCACAAGGCCGGACGAAAGCTGAGGCCGCAGGCCGACGGCGCGAGCGAAACGGAGACTTACGCGCAACAGGAATGGGCAGACGTGGGGCTGACCTCACCCGTCGCGCGCGTCTACGAAAAGGCCGTCAAGCCGCTGCTGGAAGGCAAGCACACGACTTCGGACATCGGCGCGCTCGACGACGCCGCACTCGGCGAACTGCTGCGCGCGATACGGCGTTGGGCGTCGGCGACGGGCTTGCGCGAAGTGCCCGTCATCCTCACCAACCACTCCAAGTACATCGCAGACTTCGCGCCCATCGAGAGCTTTCTCCGTGCCGCCTCGCGCGTCGGGGAGATTAAGTTCGTGACGCTGACGGAAGTGGCGCGGAAGTTGGAGGCGGGGGCGTTCCCCATCAGGACGAAGACGGCCGACTAAGGGCGACGCACAGAAACGGCGACACTGTCGGGGGAGAGCATGGCGGCCTCTGTCCCTACGATTTTTTTTGCGTCGGGAGGCTATTGAGAAACTCTCTCGTGTAGAGGCGGCGCGGATAGCAGGTAACGCCCTCGCGCGTCGCCAGTCTCAGCATCACCTCGAAGAGCGGCGCGGCCTCGGCGCGGAAAAACTTCATGCCCTCGATGGTCAGGTCGCGGCAGACTTCCGCAGGGATGTACTTTCTCACGTAGCGCGGAATGTCGTGAACGACGTGTGACATGTCGTGCGCGTAAGTTTCGACGACCACCCTGCGCCCCTCCCGGTCGATGCATGGCGCGGCAAATAGCTCCGGCGCGTAAGTCCTCACGGGCGGGTTCTCTTTGAGCGCGTCGTCGAGCGTATAGACGAAGGAGAGATAGGTCGTCCAGACGCCGAGCCCGATTATCTTGGCGCGGAAATCGACGAGCTTGCGATAAGGGCTGCGCACGTCGTAAGGGTAGGGCGAGAGATGATGCTCGCGCGTCAGTTCTTCGGCCGACGCTCCGATGGCGCAGACCGACTTGGTCGGATGCAGGCTCCGCACCGCGCCGCGCTGACGCCGCGCAAACTCCGTGAGCAGCCCCGTATAAGAGGGTGTGCGGCGCACGTCGAAGACCTCGCCGCGCGCGAGGTATTCGTGTGAAGACATGCGGCCGCGATTCGGATAGGTCGGAAAGAGCACCGTGCCGCGTTCGCCTATCACGTTCTGAATGAGCGGCAGCACGCGATAGAAAGGGAAGCCGAGGTTGAGTTGGTCAACCGAGCTATGGACATAGACGGTGTCGCCGTCGGCAAGCCCCAATGCGCCCGTGAGGAGACTCTTGAAGTCGTCCTCGTTGAGCACGGGCAGGCGCGCAATCTTCGCCTGCCGGTATCTTTTGCCCGCGCGCACAAGCGAGGACACGGCCGACTCAGGCAAGACCTTCCGCGCAATCTCTCCGATGTTCATCGACGCGCCTTCTTGAAACGCTCCGTGTGCTGGCTCACGCTGACGACGCGCACCCTGAGCGGGACTTTGTAGCTTTGCAGCTTGTCGCGACAGTGGCGTTTGACCTCCGCGACGAGCGCCTTGCGCTCGGCCTCGTCCGTCTCGCGCGCGGGCGTCACGTCGGCGCAGACGATGTGACCCGTAATCGGGTTGCGCTCGCCGTAGACGGTCGCCTCAGCCACCGAGTCGAGTTCCTCGATGACGTTTTCAACCTCGGCCGGATAGACCTTCTCGCCGCCGACGTTGATGATTTCCGACTTGCGACCGAGTATCCTCAAATACTCGCCGTCAACTTCAACCGCGTCGTTGGTGTCAAACCAACCGTCGTCTGTAAACGGGCTTGGCGCGTTCAGGTAACCGAGCATGGCGGAGCGCGCCCTAATCTGTAAGACCCCGCCGACGACACGCGTCTCGAAGCCCTCGCCGCCGACCTTGACCCACAACGAATCCGGCTCTTTCGATTTCGAGCGCAGGATGCCGACTTCCGAGAGGCCGTAGGTCTGCTGCAAATTCACTTCGGGGAAAAGGGCGTGGAAACGCTTGAGCGTGTGTTCGGGCATCGGCTCCGTGCCGTAGGTCACGGTCTTTAAGGAACTGAGGTCGTGCCGCCGGTAAGCCTCGCTGAGCAGGACGAGGTTGAGGAAGGTCGGCGAGGTCGGGAGCAACTCGGCGCGATGGCGCGCGACGGCCGCGAGCACGCCGTCCGGGCTGCGCTCGTTGACGACAATCATGCACCCGGCGTTCGAGAGCGTGTGCAGCATCGTGTTGACGCCGCCGATGTGGTCGTAGAGCAGAAAGGTGATTGTCCGCAACGGCGGCCGACGCACTTTGAACTTTTCCAGCAGCGGCACGAGGTCGTGGACGGCCGCTTTGCTTTCGCCCGTCGAACCCGAAGAGAAGAGAACGAGGCCGGGATGTCCGGCCGCGCGTAGAGTCTCGTAGAGTGGATGGTCTGCGCGGCGCGGGAGGCTTCCTACTTCAACCTCGTCGCGTTCGTCGATGTGGAAAGAGACTTCGACCTGCGCCGTCTCAAGAAACGACTCTCGACGGGCGCGCACGGATGCCGTGAGCGGGACGAGGATGCAGCCGCGCTCGGCGAGCGCGAGAAAGAGCGCCGCAGAGTTGGGCGAGAAGTCGGCTTCGAGAGTGACGACCGCGCCCGTCTCGATGCCCTCATCCGCGACGCGCCGCTGCCAGTAGTCGAGCCGTTCGAGCAGATGGCCGTAAGTGTACGACTCGTCGCGCCAGACGACGGCATCGGCGGCGGCGTGTTCGCGCCAGACCTCTCGCAGAAAATCGACGAACATCAGACCCCGCCGAGAAAGATGACCTGCCCGGTGACGAAATCGCTCTCCGGCCGGATGAAGAAATCGACGACGTTCGCCACGTCGCGGAACTCGCCGAGTCGCTTGACGGCCTGTCGCTCAACCAACTCGTCAATCTTGGCAGGCGGCACGCCTTTGATGAGGTCTGTCGCAATCGGCGTGGGCGCGACGGCGTTGACCGTGATGCCGAAGGGAGCCAACTCGCGCGCGGCAACCTGCGTGAAACTAATGACGGCCGCCTTCGACGCGGCATAGACGGCCTCGCCTTCGAGTTTCAGCGGCGTGGCGACCGACGCGAAGTTGACGACGCGCCCGAACCGCCTCCGCTTCATCAACCGCGCCGCCTCGCGGCAGAGCACGAAAGTTCCGACGAAGTTGGTCTCCATGATGGCGCGTGCGGAAGTGGTCGGCGTGAGCAGCAGGTGGTTCATCGAGGCGATGCCCGCATTGTTGACGAGCACGTCGAGGCGTCCCTCCGTGCGCCCGACCTCTTCGAGCATCAGCTTGACGGCGCGCTCGTCCGCCACGTCGAGACAGAAGTGGCGGTATCGCTCATCTTCAAGGGCGGCGGGACGGCGGCTGCAACCGACGACGCGGTAGCCTGCGGCGAGGTAATGGCCGACGAGGTATGCACCGATGCCTTTGCGCGCGCCCGTCACGAGCATCACGGGCGCGTCAGTTGTTGCCGTTGACTCCATTCTCTTCGAGCAGGCCGGAGACGTATTCGCTGAGCGTGCCGAGCGTGCGGAAAGGGCTGTTCTGTTCCGACATCGCGCGCTCGTCGGCGATAGTGATGGACGCGCCGAACTCCTCGTTAATCTTCTCCTCGACCTCGATGATGAAACCGACGAGGTCGATGGATTCAAGCTTGCCCTCTTTGCCGTAGAGCGGGGCGTCCGGCCGCTTCTCGACGCGGACACCCTTCGGCAGTTGCGTGTTCAACTCATCGACGGCGCGATAGATGGTTTGTAAGATTCTCTCCTGCTCCGGCATCTCGTCTCCTTCGGGTCGCTTCATTCTAACCGAGCCTGCGCGGATGTGCATCCGCCGCGCAGGCCGGGCGCTCTCGCGCGCGGCTCAAGCGGAAGGGGCGACGGCGCGGAAGCTTTGGCGCGCGGCTTCGATGGTGCGCTCAATCAACTCGTCCGTGTGCGCCGCGCCGACGAAGGCGGCCTCGAACTGCGACGGCGCAAGATAGACGCCTCCGGCCAGCATCGCGTGGAAGAAGCGCCCGTAGCGCGTGCGGTCGGCCTTCGCCGCGCTCGTCCAGTCCGTCACCGGCTCGCGTGCGAAGAAGGTTGTGAACATCGACCCGACGCGGTTCGTCACCGTCTCGACACCGGCTTCGCGCGCCGCCTCCGACATGCCTTCGCACAGGCGCGCCGTCGCCCGTTCGAGCCGCTCATAAACTTGCCGGTCGCGCAGACGACGGAGCGTGACGAGACCGGCCGTCATCGCCAGAGGATTGCCGGAGAGCGTCCCGGCCTGATAGACGGAACCCGCCGGGGCGACGTGCTCCATAATCTCGCGCGTGCCGCCGTAAGCGCCGACGGGCAGGCCGCCGCCGATAATCTTGCCGAGCGTTGTGATGTCCGGGCGGACGCCGTAAAGCTCCTGCGCGCCGCCGCGCGCGAGGCGAAAGCCGGTCATCACTTCATCGAAGATGAGCAGCGCGCCGTTGCGCTTGGTGACGTCTCTCAGGTGTTGCAGATAGCCCTCGCGCGGCGGCACGCAGCCCATGTTGCCGACGACGGGTTCGACGATGCAGGCAGCGATGTCGGAATGTTTGGCGAAGACCGCTTCGAGCGCGGCCACGTCGTTGAAGGGCGCGGTGATGGTCGTCTCGGCGACGGCAGAGGGGACGCCGGGACTGTCGGGCAAGCCGAGCGTGGCGACGCCGGAGCCTGCTTTGACAAGCAGGCTGTCGCCGTGTCCGTGATAGCAACCCTCGAATTTGACAATCTTGTTTCTGCCCGTCACGCCGCGCGCGAGCCGCAGCGCGGACATCGTCGCCTCCGTCCCGCTGTTGACCATCCTGACCATCTCGACCGAAGGAACGGCGTCGATAATCTCCTCCGCCATCTCGATTTCCAACTCGGTTGGCGCGCCGTAGCTCGTCCCGCGCGCCAGCGCCTCGCGGAGAGCTTCGATAACTTCCGCGTCGGCGTGGCCGAGAATCATCGGCCCCCACGAGCCGACGTAGTCGATGTAGGTGCGCCCGTCGGCATCGGTCATCTCTGCGCCGCGCGCGCTCGTGATAAAGCGCGGCGTGCCGCCGACGCCGCGGAAGGCGCGCACGGGCGAGTTCACGCCGCCGGGCATCAGCTCGACGGCGCGCGCGAAGAGTTCTTCGGAAGAGTCTGCGGCGGGCTTCTGTTGTGCGCTCATGCGGCCATGCTAATCGGGCCGGCTCGGGGAGGGCAAGGGAGGGGAGCGATGAGCGCGGAACGATGAACGATGAATGAAAGACGACTTGTCTTCAGTTCATCGT
>DASZCR010000021.1:0-11251 GCA_035942915.1 Pyrinomonadaceae bacterium
GTGACGGCCTGCGGCCTGACGCGCGCCGCGCTCGTGCGCGAACTGGCGCGCGTCCACAGGGGCGGGCATCTGGCAAACCCGCGCGTGCGCGTCGAGCGTGCAGAGCGCGTCTCAATCGAAGTGCTGGAAGGCGAGCCGCTCGGCATCGAAGCCGACGGCGACGTGCGCGGCTGCACGCCCGTCGCACTGCGCGTCATGCCGCGCGCCCTGCGCGTCGTCGTCTGAAGAAGGGCTGAAGGATAAAGTTAAAAACTAAGGATGCTTCTGTTCTTTACTTCATCCCTCAGCCATCATTCTTCATCCGTTGCGCAAGTGTTGACGGAAGAAGTCGAGGGCGCGTCGCCATGCGTCGGCTGAGGCTTGCGGGTCGTGGACGCCGGGACGCGTGTCGTTGAAGAAGGCGTGCTCTGTGCCGGGGTAGATGTGCATCTCTGCCTGTTTGCCGAGCGACTTCAGACGCGTCTCCAACTCGCGGACGGCTTCGGGCGGCACCATCTGGTCGCGCTCGGCGTAGATGCCGAGGACGGGCGCAGAGAGGTCTTCGAGCGGCAGGTTAACCTTCGGATGGATGCCGTAGAAGACGACGCACGCGCCGACCTGCGGGTTCTTACAGGCCGCGTAGAGCGACAGCACGCCGCCCATGCAGAAGCCGATGGTGCCGACGCGTCCGCCACTCTCACTCGTCGCCTCGTGCGCGGCGAGGAAGCGGACGGCTCCTCGCAAATCCTTCTCGGCGCGTTCGATGTCTAAGGCCATCATCAGCTTTCCGGCCTCGTCGGGCGAGGTCGTCTGCTCGCCGTGATAGAGGTCGGGCGCAAGCGCCGTAAAGCCCTCTGCGGCGAAGCGGTCGGCCACGTCCTTGATGTGCGGCACAAGCCCCCACCATTCCTGTATGACGACGACGCCCGGCCCACGCCCGCTCTCAGGGAGTGAGAGATAGCCCTGTGCCTTTGCGCCGTTGCTCTCGAATTCGACCATCTCACCTTTCGTCTCAGCCATCGCGTCTCAAAGCGCCTCCTCCGCGCGTTCATCTGGCGTCCAAGAATTTTCGTGTTGGCGTGCGGAAAGGTTATTGTGCGCGAGCGCGCGGCGATGTCAAGCGCAAGGCGGCGCGAAGGAGGAAGGCGCGGCAGCGTAAGGCTGTTTACATTGCCGCCCCGGTTGACTTATCATCGGCGCGTTCCGGCACGCGCGCTCGCGCCATGAGAGAGCGAACGCGCGGACACGGCCACTGTAGCGCCGGCCGGCTCTCCTGACCTATCTCGTTCGGCTTTCATTACCAAGACGAGCGACGTGTCGCGCGGCACGTCGAAGAAGTTTCCCGCTCTCAAAGCTCAGGTTTTGTCTTCCGGCACGAACTTCGGTTTTGAGGCTTACCGCAACAGTCTTTCAGGGAGAATAAGAGATGTTTAGACCGGGCAGGAATCCGAAAGGCGACCAGGCGCACACAGACGACACGGCCGACCACACGCCCCACACTCCGGCTTCAACCTACGGCAGCAGCAGCAACACCGGCACTTCGACGGGCGCGTCTTCAGGCGGCGTCGGCAGCGGCGGCGGCATGAGCAGTGGCGGCGGCATCGGTAGCAGCAGCAGCAGCGGCGCGGGCGCTACCTCCGGCACGAGCGACCTCTATCCGTCGTCGGGAGCGACGCCGAACACCTCGCGCGCCGTCACCGAAAGCGAGTCGCTGGCACGCGACATCAAGGAGGGCACGCTCTCCGGCTTCGTCGGCAACGGCACGACGCTCACCGGCGAGGCCAACTTCAAGGGCATGCTGCGCGTTGACGGACACCTTTCGGGACGCGTCTCGTCCACCGACGGCACGCTTATCGTCTCGACCAACGGGCAGGTTGATGCCAACGTCGAAGTCGCCGTCGCGCAAATCTTCGGCACGGTCAACGGCGACATCATCGCCACGAAGCGCATCGAGATGGGGCGCGTCGCTAAAGTCACGGGCAACATCCAGACGCCCGCGCTCGTCATCGAGAACGGCGCGCTCTTCGAGGGCAGTTGCCGCATGGTGCAACTCAAAGAGGCGCAGGACAAGGGGCGCCCTTCAGACGGCGCGAAGGCCTCGACATCGCCCGCCTCCGGCTCGTCGGCCGTGCGCGAGACACAGAGCAGCGCAGGCTCTGATATCGCCAGCGCGAGCGAAGTGGCGAGCTGAATCGGGGCGCGGCACGCGAATTAAGGGACGAATTAAGGGACGAAGCTTACTTGCGAGAGCATTGCAGTAAGCTTCGTCCTTTTTGTCGGCGCACTGTGCAATTTGCTCCTCTGCGGCGGGCGATATCGCCCAAGCCGCGCGCACAGGTTGCGTTGATTCGGCTCTCGCGCCGAAGGCAGGCACGTTGCTTTGCAAGCCTCGTGGGGGCTTTGCGGAAGCCGCCGCCGAGCCGCTTTAGGCTCGCTGCTGGCTGCTGTGCTACAATCGCCGTTGAGCGACAACAGTCGACGAAAGCCTCCTAGTCCAACCTCTGTAGACTGTTAGATTGATGCTGAACGGAGCGCACAAAGGGTGATGTAGGGACATCGCGTGTATCGACCGCCCGCCCACGTCTGAGTTTCCACCTTCAAGCAAGAGGAATTTTCTAAAGACCATGAGCGCCATCATCGAAACTCCGCCCGCCGCCGAGCAGGAGAAAAATTTTGAAGAGATTGAGACCGTCACGATTCGCTTCGCGGGCGACTCCGGTGACGGTATGCAGTTGACCGGCACGCAGTTTACGAACACGTCGGCCGTCGTCGGCAACGACATCTCGACGCTGCCCGACTTCCCGGCAGAGATTCGCGCCCCGGCCGGAAGTCTGCCCGGCGTCTCCGGCTTCCAGTTGAACTTTTCCAGTCAGGACATTCGCACGCCCGGCGACCAGCCGAACGTCCTCGTTGCGATGAACCCGGCGGCGCTCAAAGTGAACCTGCCCGACCTCGAAGAAGGCGGCACGGTGATTGTCAACACGGACGAGTTCAACAAAGAGAATCTCAAAAAGGCCAAGTACGAAACGAACCCGCTCGAAGACGACACGCTCAAGGGCTACCGCGTCCACCGTCTGCCCATCACGACCTTGAATCTGCGCGCCTTGCAGGAGGCGCAGGTCGGACTGGGGCGCAAGGAGATGGACAGGTGCAAGAACTTCTTCGCGCTCGGCGTCCTCTACTGGCTCTACGACCGCCCGCTCGAACCGACGCTCAAGTGGATTGAGTCGAAGTTCAAGAACAAGCCCGAAGTCCAGAAGGCCAACGAGGTCGCCTTAAAGACCGGCTACAACTTCGCCGATACGACAGAGGTCTTCACCACGCACTACACCGTGCGCAAGGCGCAAATCGCGCCCGGCAAGTATCGCAAGATTACGGGCAACGAGGCCACAGCCATCGGCTTCATCACGGCCGCGCAACTGGCCGGTCGCCCGCTCTTCTACGGCTCGTACCCTATCACTCCGGCCTCCGACATCCTGCACGAACTGGCGCGTCACAAGAATTTCGGCGTCAAAACTTTTCAGGCTGAGGATGAGATTGCGGCTGTCTGCGCGGCCATCGGCGCATCGTTTGCCGGAGACATCGGGCTGACGGGCACATCCGGCCCCGGCGTCGCGCTCAAACAGGAAGCCATCGGCCTCGCCGTGATGACGGAACTACCGCTCGTCATCGTCAACGTGCAGCGCGGCGGCCCTTCTACGGGGTTGCCGACGAAGACCGAACAGGCAGACCTGTTTCAGGCCGTGTGGGGCAGAAACGGCGAGTGTCCGGCCGTCGTCGTCGCGCCCGCCACGCCCGGCGACTGCTTCCACATGGCGGTCGAATCCGTGCGCCTCGCCATCCGTTACATGACGCCGGTCTTCTACCTCTCGGACGGCTACCTCGCCAACGGCGCAGAACCCTGGCGCGTGCCCGACATCGAGAGTCTGCCTGAGATTGAAGTCAAACTGGCGACCGACCCTACGAACTTCCTGCCCTACGCGCGCGACGAGCAGACGCTCGCACGTCCCTACGCGCTGCCGGGCACGCCGGGACTCGAACACCGCATCGGCGGCATCGAGAAACAACACCTGACGGGCAACGTCAACTACGACCCGGAGAACCACGAGTTCATGGTCAGGCTGCGTCAGGATAAGATTGACCGCGTGGCGCAGGACATCCCGCCGCTCGAAGTCTTCGGCGAGCCGACGGGCAAGGTGCTCGTCCTCGGTTGGGGTTCAACCTACGGTTCGATTACCTCTGCGGTCGAACGTTTACAGGCCGAAGGCAAGTCCGTCTCCAGCGCGCACCTGCGCTATCTCAATCCGTTCCCGTCGAATCTGGGCGACGTGTTGCGCGGCTTCGAGACGGTGCTCATCCCGGAGATGAATCTCGGCCAACTCTGCACGATGATTCGCGCTCGCTTCCTCGTCGATGCCGTCGCCTTCTCGAAGGTCAAGGGACGGCCGTTCCAGATTCGCGAAATCATCCGCAAGGTCGAAGAGTACCTGTAAGTCCGGGGGTCGCAGGCGATGAGTGCCACCACCTCTCAGTTGATGACGGCCGACGAACTGCTCAAGCTGCCGCGCGGGCGGTTGCGCTACGAGCTTGTCAACGGAGAACTGAGACAAATGTCGCCTGCCGGACACAATCACGGACGCATCGCGGCGCGTTTGACCGGCGCGCTCGTCCGTTATGTCGAGGAACATGAACTTGGAGAGGTCTACGCGGCCGAGACCGGATTCCTGCTGAGACGCGAGCCTGACACGGTGCTCGCGCCCGGCGTGGCTTACGTCGCGCGTGAACGTGCGGACGCCGTCGGGGAGTCGCGCGGATATTTCCCCAGCGCGCCGGAACTGGCCGTTGAGGTTCTAAGCCCCAGTGATACGGTGAGGGAGACGGAGGAGAAGGTGTCGGCGTGGTTGGAATATGGGACGAAGTTAATCTGGGTGGTCAGCCCGAAGCTACGTCACGTCACGGTCTACCGCTCGCTCACGGACATCGAGGTCTTAACCGAGAACGACTCGCTCGACGGAGAGAGGGTCGTCCCCGGTTTTAGTTATCCGGTCAACGCGCTCTTCGGTAAAAGGAGCTGAGCAGTAGAGCGCGCAAGGTCGGAAGAGTATTTGTCAATTCTGAGAATTAAATAAGGGGGCAAGGGGTTTTGGAAGGTGTGTTGATAGCTATCGGTGTAGTCGCGGTCTTCGCGCTGGTGATTGTTGTCATCGTCTGGTTTCTCAAGCGTTCTTACGCGAAGTATGCGGAGTTGTGGGGGCGTCTCGCGCCGTTGGTCGGCGGCACGTCGAAGGGCAGTAAGATGACGGGGACTTTCGAGGGGCGGCCGTTGCGCGCCCGCGTCAACTCCGTCGGCGGCGGCGAAAACAGCGAGACGACCTACTACTTCGAGGTCGTGCTTGAATCGCCGCCGCGCGGCGCGGACTGGCGCATCACTTACGGCGGCGAGAAGCTGTTCGGCTTCGGAGAGAAACGCTGGCACATCTCTACTAAGGACGAGGGGCTTAAGCAGCGACTCGAACAGGCCGGAGTGCTCGTCGAGGTCGCGCATTGGGGCAACTATCCCCAACTCGAATACAAAGCGAAGCGCGGCACGCTCGAATACAAGGCGCAAGTTTCGGGGATGTTCTCCATCCCAGACCGCCCGGAATTTGAGGCGCAACTCGGTCTGCTCTCGCGTCTGGCGCGAATCAACGAGCAGGTCAACGGCGCTTGAACGGCAGGCATCAAAACAGTCTCCGCCTGAGGAGGCGATATCATTTCGAGAGGATTTCAAGATGAGTACGAGCGGTAACGGTGGGAACGGTAACGGCAATCATGTGAGCGACGAGCGTGCGGTGCGCAGCATCGGCGGCAACGTGTCGGGCAGCGGCCCCTCGCCTGAGAGCGAGCCGGGTTCGGTCGTGGCGGGCGCGCCCGCGCCGCCGCCGTCGAAGTTGACGAAGGCAGACTTCGTCTCCGGCCAGGAGGTGCGCTGGTGTCCCGGCTGCGGCGACTACTCAATCTTGAACAACGTGCAGAAGGTGATGCCCGAACTCGGCATCCCGCGCGAGAAGATTGTCTTCGTCTCCGGCATCGGCTGTTCGAGCCGCTTCCCCTACTACATGAACACCTATGGCTTCCACTCGATTCACGGTCGCGCGCCCGCCGTCGCCACCGGCATCAAGACGGCCAACCCAGACCTCAGCGTGTGGGTCATCACCGGCGACGGAGACGCGCTCTCCATCGGCGGCAACCACTTCATGCACGCCATCCGGCGCAACCTCGACATCAACTTCATCCTCTTCAACAACCGCATCTACGGATTGACGAAGGGGCAGTACAGCCCGACCTCCGAGATTGGCAAGAAGACCAAGTCAACGCCGATGGGCACGATTGATTATCCGGTCAACCCTGTCTCGCTCGCCATCGCTTCGGAAGCCACTTTCGTCGCGCGCTCGCTCGACCTCGACGTGAAGCATCTCGGCACCACCGTCGAAGCGGCCGCGCGTCACAAAGGCGTCTCCTTCGTCGAGGTCTATCAGAACTGCAACATCTTCAACGACGGCGCGTTTGAATATTTCACAGAGCGCGCCGTGCGTACCGACCGGATGATTTATCTCGAACACGGCCGCCCGATGGTCTTCGGCAAGGAGCGCAATAAAGGGATACGGATGAACGGCGCACAGCCCGAAGTGGTCGAAATCGGCGGCGAGACGGGACTGACGGAGAACGACCTGCTCGTTCACGACGTACACCTCAAAGACCCTTCGGTCGCCTTCATGCTCGCGCGCATGGAGTACCCGGACTTCCCGCAGCCGGTCGGCATCTTCCGCGATGTCGAACGCGAAACCTACGAAGACATGCTCGCCGCGCAAATCGAACAGGCCATCGCGCGACAGGGCGCGGGCAGCCTCGAACGACTCATCAACAGCGGCGACATGTGGACGGTCGAATAAGGCCGCAGGTCAAAGTTCGGAAATCTAGAGACGAAGGGCGAGCGCCGACAGCAAGGCGCTCGCCCTTCATCTTTTCGCGCGGGGCGCGCGCTCTGTGTGCGCCGCCCACCTGTGACGCACGCGCGCCCCGCGCTCGTCGTCCCGCTCCGCGCAGGACAACTTCGCCCCCCACCCGACACTCTGCTATCATGCGCCCGCTCTAGTCTTTGAAAACGGCAACGGCCAATGCGTAGCTCAACCCTCACCAACCCTGAGTGATGAGCATCGCCGTTGAGCATCTGAGGTTCAGACTCTCGGCGATTCCCAAACGCAACGACATTCTATACCGTGTAAGGTATAAAGGCAAGCCTAATTGTGTGTCTGCCGCGCGGTCAGGAGGATTCTCCTGATGGGCAGCGCACGCACCAAGCCGGAGCGTCTTGCCGAAAAGCTCTTAGCAATTCGCAACGCCTTCGGGCTTTCTCAAACTGATATGCTTAGACGCTTAGGAGTGGAAGATTCAATCCCTTACACAAGAATCTCAGACTACGAGCTAGGGAAGCGCGAACCGACCCTGATGATTCTCCTCCAATACGCACGCGTCGCCGGAGTCCCGACCGAAGTCCTCATCGACGACGACCTCGACCTCCCAGACAAGCTACCCGGCTCCACCGACCACACCCAAATCCGCCGCACCTACACCCGCCGCAAACGACGCTAACCAACATCTCCCCACGCGCCCGCCTGCTTCGTCACCGCGCCCGTCAAGTTTGCTTACGCCACTCAGCCAATGACTCGCGCACCTCCCCGGCATACGGGTCTCCTATCTCTTCAAGAATTTTTAGTGACGCTTCAGCATGAACGATAGCTTGAGCACGGTCGCCAAGTTTATTGAGGGCTAAACTCATGTTCCACAGATTAATTCCTTCGCCTCGTCGGTTACCTATCTCTCGGTCAATAAGCAAAGCTTGTTCAAAGAACTCGACAGCTAGGTGCATTTCGTTCAACCCTAGGTAGGCGATGCCGATATTACATAGCGTAATGGCTTCAGCACGACGGTCACCAAACTCACGTAAGATAGTCAATCGCTGTTCGCAGAATTCAAGAGCACGATGCGGGTCACCTAAGTCGTTGTATGCGGGACCTAAGTTACCCAGCGCAATACCTTCGCCTCGTCGGTCACCAAGTTCACGGGCAATAAAGAGGCGCTGTTCAGATAATTCGATAGCGCGGCGGGTCTCACCTAACTCGACATAAGCAGCGCCCAAATTGCTCAAGTGATAGCCCTCGAAATCCCTTTGGTTCAACTTTTTCGCGGCCTTCAAGGCTGGCTCTAGCCATGCTATTCGCTGATGTGGATTTTGACGCAAGAGCAATATCCAACCCCCACTATTCGGGTACTCATTACATAGTTCCAGAGCACGTTTGTCCTCCTCTGCATTTCTCGCCGCCCACGATTGACCTGCCTGAATATTTTCCCACTCCCCATCAAACAAGGCTAATCCTTCCATGAAAGAATCGCCGCCTTTCAGGTAGAGTTCATTGGCACTTGCTGAGACTGTCTGATAGTACGCGGCGTGTCGCGACTCGGCTTCGTGTAGTTCGTCTGCGGCGGTTAGGAGGTCGAGGGCGTACAGGCGCGCAAGGTCGTGAAGGCTGTAGCGTTTGGTGGCGTCGTCCCATTCGAGGAGGCTGTATTTGATGAGTTCGCCGAGTGCGTCTTGGGCGGCGTCCGGTTCGAGTTGCCAGATGGCGGCGGCGGCGGGCGCGTCGAAGGTTTTGGGGAAGACGGCGAGGGTGCGCCAGAGTCGTTGGAGGTCGTGGGTGAGAAGGTCGTAGCTGAGGGTGAGGGCGGCGGCTACCTTGTCGAGTAGTTTGAGTCTCTGGTGCGCGTCGGAGAGTCGGCGGACGTAATCTGCAACGGACAAGTCCATGCGCTCGACGAGTGCGAAGGCGGCGAGGCGCAGGGCGAGCGGGAGATGGCCGCAGAGTTTGGCTATCGTGTCGGCGTGTCCGCCGATGCGCGGGGCGATGCGCAGGAGCAGTTCGTGCGCGTCCTCCGGCGGAAGCTTGTCGAGATGCTGGACGTGGAGGCCGGGGAGCATGAAGTGTTGGCGCGAGGTGACGAGCAGGACGCAGCCCTCCGGCGGAATCAGCGGTGCGACCTGTGCGGCGTCGCGCGCGTTGTCCATCAGCAGGAGCGCGCGTTGATTGTGTAGGAGGCTGCGATAGAGAACCTCTAGCTCCGTTTGGTCGTCGGGCAGTTTGGTTGTCGGGTGATAGGCGCGAACCACGTGCGAGAGGGCGTCGGAAGGGGAGAGCGGGCGCTGTTCGTCCGCGCCTTTGAGGTCGAGGTAGAACTGCGCGTCGGGGTAGCGGGGCGCGAGTTGTTGTGCGAGTTTGAGTGCGAGGGCGGTCTTGCCGATGCCGCCCTGCCCGTGTAAGCCGGAGATGGTCACGCCGCGTTCGACGTTGGCCGTCAGTTCGGCCAACTCCTCTGCGCGGCCGGTGAAGTCTGCGGGCGGCGGCGGCAGTTGGTGGAGCGCGGAGATGGTCGGGGCGGAGGGCTGCGCGTCCGCCCGCGCCTGCGAATAGTTATCGAAAATCCAGCGGTGAAGGTCGGCCGTGACTTTGGCCGCGAGGTCGTCAGGGTTATTGAACTCCGTGACGATGTGCGACCTCATCAACTCCGCTTTCAGTGCGTCGAGGCGCGCCATCTGCGCGGGGTCTTTGTCGCACTTGTCGAGCGTGATGGTCGATTCGGCTTTGAAGTAGATGAAGCAGGGGAGGCGGCGTTCGCGTGCGCGGCGGTATTCCGCTTCGGTGATGCCGGAGCCGTAGCGCGCGGCGAAGATGCCGACGTAGAGTTGGCTGCGGTCTACTTCGTCGAGCGAGGCGCGTCGCGTCGTCTCGTCGCGGCTGCCGAAGTATTCCATGCCGTTGAAAGCAGCCTCGCCGCGCAGGCGTTGCAAAGCCCTTTCGACGGCTTCGCGCTCCGGCTGCAAGTCGAGCCAGGTGGAACTGACGAAGACGTTGAAGGAGACGCTCGGCACGCCTTTGCAAAACTCCGGTGCGGGATTCAGAGAGGCCGTGAGGCCGCCCTAGTTATAGCACCGTCGGCGCGTCAAGCGATAGAAGAAGCGACGCCTACGCGCTTCCGTCAGGAGCGACCCTTTAACGCTTCTTCGTGGCGGCTTTCGCCGCGCGTTTTTTGAAGACGCGTTCGCCGTCCGACTCGCCGAGCTTTTTGCCTGTGGGAAGCGCGGCCGGGACTGAAGGGGTGTTGTCGCGCGGGGCTTCGCCGTCGCTGCCGACCATCTGCGAGGAGTCGTCTGCGAAGAACTTGTTGGCGTCTTTGCGATGACCGCGCGTGGCCGGTGTCTCCTGTTTCGCCTCAAGGGTCTTGTCCTTGTGGCTGCGTTCGTCGCCCATCTGTTGACCGCGCCTGCGTTCGGGCGCGCCCGCTCTGCTCTGTGCTTTTTTGCTTGCCATCCCTCACTCCTGTTCGTTCACTCTGATTCCGATTCGGTCGCCGTCGTCGTCCGCGCCAGCGACCACTTGAGGACGGGCGGCGTCACCAGAGTCGTGACAACTACCATGATGACGATAGCGCCGAAGGTCGCCGCGCCGACGACAGGCTCATTGACGCCGTGCACGTTCGGCAGCATGAGCGTCGCGCCTATCCCCGCGAAGATGAGGCCGACCTCGCCGCGCGGAATCATGCCGAGGCCGACCGCCAGACGATTGACTCCACGCTCGACGACGCCCAAAGAGCAGACCTGCTTGCCGACGATGGCGGCCAGCGTCAGCACAGACGCGAAGGCGAGCACCTCGACGCGCGCGAAGACGCGCAGGTCAACCTTGAGTCCCATCAGCACGAAGAAGACCGGCACGAGCAGCGCGCTGACAGGCGCGAGCAGTGCTTCCAACCTCTGCTCGCCGCGCCTGATGAAATGCTCGAAGTGAACCTCATCCAGCACAAGCCCGGCGGCGAACGCGCCGACGATGGGCGCCAGACCGACGAGCGCCGCCGCCCACGCCAGCACGAAGCAGAAGGCGAGCGCGGCCGTCACCAGCACGCCGCTCGAACGAAAGCGCCCCGCGCCGCGAAACAGCGCAGGCACAACCAACTGTCCGACTAGAATTGCGCCCGCCAGAAACGCCAGAGACTTCAACGCGATAACCGCAACGGACGAAAGCGCCAGCGCCTCGCCCGCCGCCGACGCCTGAATCGCTCCGGCGACGAC
This sequence comes from Pyrinomonadaceae bacterium, assembly GCA_035942915.1. GTDB lineage: Bacteria > Acidobacteriota > Blastocatellia > Pyrinomonadales > Pyrinomonadaceae > DASZCR01. The sequence continues at coordinate 11,138 of DASZCR010000021.1, forward strand.
CGCCAGTATCAGCAATCCCAACACGTCGTCAATCACGGCTGCGCCGAGGATGATGCGCGCCTCGCGCGCGCGCAAACGTCCCAAGTCTTTGAGCACGCGCGCCGTGATGCCGAC
>DASZCR010000022.1:0-2084 GCA_035942915.1 Pyrinomonadaceae bacterium
GTTCTTAACCGTTACTGTCTGAAGAGACCGCGCCGTTGCTGTGGGAGCAGGCGGACGGGGACAGTCGTGCGCCGCCCGTCGCGGTAGATTTCGACCTGCACCACGTCGTTGAACTGATGCTTGTCGAGGATGCGGAAGAGGTCGTTGTTGTCGCGCACGCGCTCGCCGTCGATGGCTGTGATGATGTCGCCCAAGACCACCTCGCCGTTATTGTCCTGCGAGAGTTCGCGCAAGCCTGCGGCGGCGGCCGAGCCTCCCGGCACGAGTTGGCCGATGAGCACGCCTTCCTGCACGGGCAACTGCACGCCGCGTATGTCGCGCACGTTGTAGGGCAGGATGCCGAGTTTCGGTCGCACGACGCGCCCTTCGCGAATCAACTGCGGGAGGATGCGCTTGGCGATGTTGACGGGAACGGCGAATCCGACGCCGACCGAACCGCCGCCCGGCGAGAGAATCTGCGAGTTGATGCCAATCATGCGCCCCTGCGAATCGAGCAGCGGCCCGCCGGAGTTGCCCGGATTAATCGAGGCATCGGTCTGTATCGCGCCTTCAATCATGCGGCCGGTCTGCGCCTTAATCGGGCGCTGAAGACCGGAGATGACGCCGGTCGTCAGCGTGCGGTCGAGACCGAACGGGTTGCCGATGGCTAAGACCTTCTGGCCGACGACGAGACGGTCGGAGTCGCCTAAAGGCACAATCGTCAGACGCTCGCGCGGAGCGTTGACCTGTATCACGGCGAGGTCTGTGTCCGGGTCGCGCCCGACGACGCGCGCCGGATAGGTCTTCTCGCCGCCGAGGTTGACGCTCAGCGAGTCCGCGCCTTCGATGACATGGTAGTTCGTCAGGATATGTCCCTGCTCGTCGATAATCGAGCCGGAACCGGTGCCCTGTCCGCCGTCGTCGAAGAAGCCGCGCGGGCGCGTCGTCGAAGTGATGTGGACGACGCCGGGCGAGATGGCCTTGTAGACCTCGATATTGTTGCGCTCGTCGGTGGCGACGGCCGGGTCTGTGATGCCTTCGGGGGCGGCCTCTGTGAAGGCCGCGCCGGAGGGCGTCAGGCGGTGGCCGAAGCGGTCGTAGATGGCGACGACCGACGCAGCGAAGATGGCCGACAACAGCGCGATAATTAGAATCTGACGGGCGGAAAGTTTATACATGGCTTACCTTCTCGTAAAAAATTCGACTCCGAGAGCAGCGAGGCACGCAGTTGAGATGCCTGCCGCGCAGAAAGCGTTTGCGCGCGCAAAGTGGCGACACGAAGCTTAGTACGACAAGAGGCGCGCGCGGGTTTGCCGTCAGGCGCGGACGAGAAAGGGTGCGCCGGAAGCGGGGCGAAACCTTAGCGTTCGGTCTGGATTGCGTGAAAGCGGGGTGAAAGTTCCGCGAAGAGGGGCGACCGACTCAGGAGAGGAGCGAGAGCAGTCCGTCGGGCAGCGCGGAGACGTAGGCGATGAGCGATTCGGGCGCGTGCCAGCCGAGCCATGACGTGAAGGCCGAAGCGTGGACGAACATCAGCGCAACATAGAGGCCGAGCACGAAACTCAAACCCTTGCGCGCCAGCGTCAGATGAGAGAAGCGGCAGAGCGTGTAGGCGACGAGCGCGCCGACCGCCAGCTTGGTCAACAGAAACGGGGCGTCTCCGGCCTCCAACAGACGCGCCATCAGCCCGTTGCCCTCGCTTGCGACGCCCGCGCGCACCCACAGAATCGTCAACTGCGCGTCCAATAAGTTGAGCGTAAACAGCACGCAGCTTTTTGCAAAGGCGCTCATCGAGGATTGCCACCTCCCACCGGCCAACTCTGTTTAAACGACCCCTTTAACGACCGAACCCCCGGCTTCGGCAAAAGCAGGGGGTTCGCGTCTCTCTTCACCTAAAAGGAGTAACTAACTCTCTAACCTATGCCACAGAGAAAGGTCGAATACGCGTCCGCTTCCTTAAAAACAGTGATGGGTAATGGGTGATAGGTGATAGGAGATGGGTGATAAGAAAAGACATGTTTTCTCCCATCACCTATCACCTATCACCCATCACTTCTTTCCTATCACCCATCACCGTTTTATGAGACGGCGGCGGAGTCGCCGGT
>DASZCR010000023.1:0-3801 GCA_035942915.1 Pyrinomonadaceae bacterium
GTCATGACTCTACCTCCGAATTTATGCATGGATTGTGATGCTCACACGCGAGTATAAACTAGATGAGCGATAGGTGATAAGAAGGGAGTGATAGGTGATAGGAAAGAAGTGATAGGTGATGGGTGATAGGTGATAGGAGAAATCCTGTCTCCTTCCTATCACCTATCACCCATCACCTATCACCTATCACTTATCACTCTGTTCCTCTCACCTATCGCTTTTTCCCTCTTGATTTTCAGGCGCGCGGTGTTAATCTGTGCGGCGTTGACCCGACGCATCCTGCCTGTAAGAGGTTTCGCTCAATGACAAACGGTTTCTTCCGCAGGGCGCGCCGTGCAAGTCTGCCGGCGCTCGTCACCTCGTTGCTGCTTCTGGCTTCGCCCCTCTCAGGTTTGGCGACGAAGAAAGGAGGGCAAGAACCTTCGTCGGCCAAACGCGTCGGCGTCCGCCTGCGCTCATTCGTGCCGAACGCGAGCGGCAGCCTCTACTTCGAGCCGACGCCGATGGGTGGCGTCGTGCGTATGACGGCGCTCGGCCTGCCCGCGCCCGAAACGCTGATGCCCGACGCACACGTCTTTCTCGTCTGGGCGGTCGCGCCCGGCGAACGACCTCTGCGCGTCGGCGAACTGCGCGCGGATGCGAGCGGCAACGGCGGCATCGAGTTCGCGCGTCCCTCCTCGTTCGAGAAGTACAGTGTCGTGATGACGGTCGAGCCGGATGCTGCCGCGCCCGCGCCCGCAGGCGTGATGGTCTTCGCCTCGCGCGCAGGCGCCGTCACGGCCTTCTACGGCGAGAAGAAGGAGCAACGCCTCAGCGACTCGCGTCGCAGGGCTATCGACCGCGAGTTGAACCGCAGCGCCAAAGTGAGACGCATCACCAACGACTTCTATTCCGAAGTTGACGACGCGCTCGACTCGGCAGAGGGCGGCGCACGCACGCTCGAACTGTTCGGCGACGAGATTGCGCCCAACGCGCACGGCCTCGCACGTCTCGCCTCGCGCAACGAAAACATCTACGTCCGCACCGTCATCAAGAAGTTGCCGCTGCCGTCGGCCGTCGGCGCAAACACGTTCGTGCTGTGGGGCGTTGTGCCCGATGGGCGCATCGCTTACATGGGCAGTCTGCCGGCGATGGACATCAGCAACTCGGACACCTACGTTCGCGTCGGCGGCTTCCGCTCTTCCGACCTCGACCTGCTCGTGACGGCAGAGATGCGTCGCCCCGTGATGCGTCCGTCAGGCTTGCGCGCCGTCTCGACGCATAACCCACGCGAGGAGAGCGGGCCTGCCTTCGGCGCCATCGAAGGGCGCGTGGTTGATGCGGCGGGACAACCGCTTGCGGGCGCGGTCGTCGAGGTGCGTCCCGCAGACCAGATGGCGACATCAGGCGCGCTGCCCGTCGCCTACACGAACGAAGAAGGACGCTTCTTCCTCGACGGCGTGACGCCGGGCACGCACATGATTTACGCCTCGAAGGAGGACGACGGTTACCCGGCAACCTTCCTCGCCTTCTTCGTCACCGACGCATCGGCGATTCCGAAGGTGACGGTCTATAACAAGCAAGTGACGGAAGGAACGCTGGTCAGGTTGGGGCCGAAGGCGGCGCGGCTCTTCGGGCGCGTGGTGGATGCGCGGACAGGTCAGCCCGTCGAGGAAGCAGAGATTATCCTCTATCGCGAGGACAACCCGGACAACTACTTCTCCTTCGGCCTCAACGCCGACGGCGGTCGCTTTCAAAGACTGATTCCGTCCATCGGCTTCCGCATGAAAGTCTCCTCGCCCGGTTACGAGGATTGGTACTACAGCGGGACGCCCGCGCGCGAGCAGGCCGAGGTGATTCGCGTCGAGCCGAACACGACCAAAGAACTGCTCATCTCTCTCTCACCGCTCAAGCGTTAACGAGAGCGCGCCGCTCCGCTATTTGCAGTCTCGCGGCTCGCCGGGTGTGAGTTTGACGAGGCGCACGCTGCCGTCGAAGGAGTCGAGCGTGATTTGCGCCTGCCCGTTGCCGTAGCGGCCGACGAGCCGGTTGCCCGAACCGGCGCGCGGGTCATGGCCGGTAGACTCTTTGAACTGCAAGGCGAAGTCGCTTTTGACCGCGCCCCTGTAAGACGAGAGCAGCGCCGTAAAGCCGGGCGCATCCTCCGCGACAGCCATCTCGACGGAGCCGGACATCGACTTCAGGTGATAGCGTCCGTCATCCCGAATCGCTCCGGCGAAACGCACCTCGCTGTTGGTCGTATTGGCCTCGACGTCGCCGCCGATGCCGCCAAGCGTGATTGTCCCGTTCGTGTTGCTCACGTCCACGCGCCCGCGCGCACAACGAATCGTCACGTCGCCGCTCAAAGAGAGAGCGCGCACGTCGCCGCCCGCCTGCCGCACTTCAATCGCCCCGCTCGAAGTGATGACATCGACTAAGCCGCGCACGCCCTCGACCTCGACGCGCCCGCCGCGCGTGCGTACTTCAGCCGCGCCGACCTGTCTGAGTCTGACCATGCTGCGGTCGCCGTTGACGGTGATAGCCGTCTCGACGCCCGTCACCTCGACCTCGCTCCGAATCACTCGTATCACGTCTATCTCGGCCGTGCGCGGCACTTTCACTTCAAGGTCGATGTCGCCGAAACGGCGCTCCGTCCCTTGCGAGGAAAGGCTCGGCAGCGGCGCGACGGTCTCATCGGGCGCTTTGGGCGTCGGCGCAGGCTTCGGGGCGGGCGTCGGCGCATCGGATGCGCCGGGGTTGCGCAGAGAGTCGCGGTGCGCTTCCACTTCGCGCTGCCACGCTTCGAGTTTCGCGCGTTGCTGCTCAATCTCCCTGTGGCGCGCTTCGAGTGCGGCGGCGCGTCGCGCCTGTCTGTCCTCTTCGCGCGCGTAATCGGCCTTGACCAGAATCCGCGCGGTGCTCGACCCATCGCGCTGCGCGTCAACCGACACGTACTCGACGCCGTTCTGGCTCGTCGCCGTCGCCTCGATAAAATCCCTGTCCCAACCCGTGACGACGATGCGCCCCGTCGTCCTGTTGCCGACCGAGACACGCACGCCGCGCTCGACGCGCACGCGCGCGCGCCCCGTCTCATCGCGTTCGACCTGTGGCACATCAACGCTCGCCGCCGCCGCAATTTTTGCCTGCGGCGATGTCGGCGTCCCCGCCGCATCCTGCGCACGCACGACCGACGCGACCTGCGCGAGGATGAGCATCAAGGCCAGCGACGACGCGACGTTGCTTTGTCTGATGTTCATATCAAAGCTCTTCCGGTTCTCTTTTGCGCCTCCTGCTCCGCCCGCGTGAAGCTTTTTGAAAGACGCGGGAGGCGCAAAGGAGAAGTTCAATAGCTCGCCATCTCGCGCAGCACTTCGACCTTCCGCGCGTAGGCCGCAAGCATGTAGTTGACGGCGACCGGGTCGCCCGGATGTTGGCGGACGGCGCGGCGCGTGCCCGCGATGGTGCGGTCTATCGTCGCCAGCGTCCGCTCGAAGCGTGCGGCCGTCTGCGGGTCGAGGCGCGCGCGGTTGCGACGCACGTCGTGCGAGAGCAGGCGGATGGCGGCCAGATACTTCTGCTCGGCCTCGCGGACGAGTTGGTCGGGCGTCTCAACTGCGTCGGCGGCGGCGCGCGCCTGTGCCGCTTCCCCGCCCGACGCGCGCACGACGCGCGCCTTCTTCGACGCGCTCTCTCTGCGCGCGCTCTGCGGCGCATCGCTTCGCGCTTCGTCTTCAGCCGTCACGCCCGCCCCGGTCGTGGCCGTCTCCGCTCGAACTGTCGAGTCGTCGCGCGCGGGCGCTTCAGGCGCACGCTGCTCGACGA
>DASZCR010000024.1:0-15715 GCA_035942915.1 Pyrinomonadaceae bacterium
CGCACCTCCGGGCTGCTCAGTTGCAGCGAGCGGTCTGCGTCGCGGAAGTTCTCGTCCTTCTTGATGCGTTCGACCAGCTTGTTTGAATACTCGTCGAGCTTGTCGATGTCAGGCCCCGCGATGTAGAAGCCGAGCGCGGAGCCGCCGCGTCCGCCGCCGCCGCCGATGGCCGAGCCGATGGACGAGCCGCCCGATGCCCCGATGATGTACTCCTTCGGATACTTCCTCTTGCGAATCATGTCGCGCGTGCGCTGAATCAGTTCGGCCTGCGAAAACTCGCGCTCCTCGACCGGCTTGAGTCTGACCTGCACCGAGCCGGTGTTCGGTTGGCCGCCGCCGCCGAAGCCGCCCGCGTTGACAAGCGTGCTCTCCACACCCGGTATCTGCTCGCGCACGTCGCGCGCGACGCGCTCAAGCACGGACTGCGTCGCCGCCAGACTCGTCCCCTGCGGCGCACGCAGAGAGACCTGATAGGCCGATTCGTCTTCGTCGGGCAGGAAGTTGTAACCGACGTATTTGTAGAGCGGCCAGATGGAGGCGACGACAAGGACGCAGATGACGACGATGATGAAGCGATGCGCCATCGACCAGCGCAACATCCACATGTACGCGCGGTCAATCGGCTTATAAAAACGCCCTTCCTTCGAGGCCGAATGAGCCTTGCTGTGCTCTTCGTCGTGTCGCGTTCGCTCCTCGTCCTTGTCGCCATCGCCACCCGCACCTGTGGCAGGCAACCCTTCCGGCGTGACGGCCTCTTTCGGCGGCTTAATCCAACGCGCGGCCAGCATCGGCGTCAGCGTGAAGGAGACGATGAGCGAGACGGCAATGGCCGCCGCCGAGGTCAGACCGAACGACGACATGAAGCGTCCGACGATGCCAGACATGAAGCCGACCGGGATGAAGACTGCGAGCAGCGAGAGCGTCGTCGCCATCACGGCCAGACCAATCTCGCGCGTTCCCTCAACCGCCGCCTGATATGGGTGCATCCCTTTCTCTTCGACGAAGCGGTAGATGTTCTCAAGGACGACGATAGCGTCGTCGATAACGATGCCGACCATCAGCGTCAGCGCGAGCATCGTCATCTGGTTGAGCGAGTAGCCGAGCGCGGCGATGATGGCGAACGAGGCGATGATGGAAGTCGGGATGGCGAGCGCCGCGATAATCGTCGAGCGGAAGTTCCACAGGAAGAGGAAAACAATCAGTGCGGCGAGCAGGCCGCCGACGACCAAGTGCTCCTCGATGGCGTGCAGACTCGTTTCGATAAATTCCGATTGGTCGCGCGTGACGGCGACCTTAATGTCCGGCGGCAGCAGCGGCAGAATCTCTGCCATGCGCTGCTTGACGCCTTCGATGACGGCAATCGTGTTCGCGCCTGACTGCTTGCGGATGCCGAGCGAGACCGAAGGCACGCCGTTCAGAGAGGCGGCCGAAGTCGGGTCAACGCCGCTGTCTTCGACGCGCCCCACGTCGCGCACCTTGACGGCGTAGCCGTTCCTCGTCGCCACGACGATGTCGTTAAACTCCTCGACCTTCGTGACGCGTGAGAGCGTCCGCAAGGTGACCGTGCGCGCACCCTCGTCGAGACGCCCGCCCGGCAGTTCGAGGTTCTGCGCCCGGAGAGCGTTCGTCACTTCCGTCACCGAGAGGTTGTAGGCGCGCAGCCTGTCCGGCTCGATGTAAACCTTTATCTCGCGTTGGCGTCCGCCGAAGACGACCACTTCGCCGACGCCGTCGGCCGATTCGATGCGCTCCTGTATCTGATTCTGAACGAGCGTCGTCAACTCAATCGAAGAGCGCGGCGCACTGATGGCGTAGACGAGGACGGGCTGCGAGTCCGGGTCGGACTTGCGGACGACGGGCGGGTCGGCCGTCTCCGGCAGACGATTGATGACGGTGCTGACTTTGTCGCGCACCTCCTGCGTCGCCAGGTCTGGGTCTTTTTCGAGGTTGAAGCTGATGGTCACGTTCGAGCGTCCCTGCGCCGAACTCGACCGCATCTCGTCAATGCCGGGAACGGTGTTGACGACGCCCTCGATGATGTCCGTAATCTCCGTCTCAATCTCCTGCGGCGCAGCGCCGGGGTTGTTGGTCTGAACGGAGACGGTCGGGATGTCGATTTTCGGGAAGCGGTCAACGCCGAGCGTGAAGAAGGCGAAGCCGCCGACGACCGTCAGAATGAGAATGATGACGGTGGCGAAGACGGGACGCCGCACGCAAATTTCAGCTAACTTTTGCATGGCGAATTAACAGTAAGTAGTCAATTAAGTTTGAAGGCTAAAGTCTGAAGTCTGTTCTCAGTTTCGATTTCAGACCACAGACTAGGCGACGCGCACGCGTGCGCCCTCGAAGAGTTGTTCGAGATTGCTGGTGGCGACCACTTCGTCGGCGTTGACGCCGGAGATGATTTGTACCCAGTCGGCCTCTTCCGTGCCGATTTGCACGACACGTAGTTTCGCCGTCTCGCCTTCGATGACGAAGACGCGGAAAGATTGCGTGTTCTGGTCTGAGACGACGGCTGCGCGCGGCACGTAGACGGCGCGGTTGCCGCCCTGACGCACGATGCGCGCCGTCGCGAACATCCCTGAGCGCAGCGCATTGTCGGGATTCGCGACGGCCGCTTCGACCGTCGCCGCGCGCGAGACGGGGTCAACCGCCGGGTTGACGGCAATCACCTGTCCCGCAAATTTACGTTCGCGGTGCGCCTCGACTTCGAGCGAGACGCCCATGCCCGGCGTGATAAACGGCGTCTCGGCTTCAGGAACCTGTAATTGCAGTTTGAGCGGGTTGGTGCGCAGGAGCGTCGCCACGACGGACGAGGGCGTGACGAACTCGCCGACGGCGATGGGACGACTGCTGATAAAACCGGCATAAGGGGCGCGCACAATCGTGTCGGCCACGGCCTTCTCCGCAATGGCGACGGCCGAACGCGCCGCTTCGACCTGCGCCTCCGCGCTCTGTATCGCCTGATTGCTCTGACGCGCCGCGTTGATGGCGGCCTCCATCTGTTGCCGCGCGCTGTTGACGCGCGCACGCGCCGTGTCGCGCGCCGTGCGGTGCTGTTCGTAGATGCTCACGGCCACGTCGCCCGTCTCAACCAACTCCCTGTAGCGCCGCTCGTTGGCCTCGGCCAGACGCAACTCCGCCTGCGCCTGTTCGAGACTCGAACCGGCCGAGCGCACTTCCGGGATGCTGCTGGCGTCGAAGTTGCCGCCCGGACGCAGACCGAGACGCGCCTCGGCCTGTCTGACACCCGCGACGGCCTGCGTCACCCCTGCGCGCGCCTGTTGCAGACGAAGACGCGCGTCTCTGTCGTTCAGACGCGCGACGATGTCGCCCTGACGGACGAACGCGCCGACGCCGACCGGCGTCGAGACCACCTGACCGGAAGCCTGCGGGGCGATGTCTGAAACCTCGTCGGCCGTGAGACTGCCCGTCGCTTGAAAGAACGAAGGCACCTCGCGCGCGACGGCCTGCGCGGTGGTGACGGCGATGACGGGGCCATCTGCCGCCGCTGCGCCGCGCTCTTCTCTGGCGCCTCCTTTTTCGCCGCCCTTCGCGTCGGCCTTCGACTCGGAGCGCCCGCAGCCCGCCGCCGACAGCGCGACCAAAAGCGCGCAACACACGAGCGCGACGGCGCGGATTCTCGACGGGAGAGTTGAAACAAACATAAAGTGACTCTGTACCTACCTTTAGTGTCTGAAGGGGGATTATCTGTTAAGACGCCGGACGACTCCTCGCGGTTACCACTTTTTTCGCGCGGCTGCCATGCGGATATCGACCTGTAGTGCGACGGTAAGTTAAATTGATGCGAAGTTTCGCCGACACTAGAGCATAGGAAACTTACGTTTGGAATGTATTAAAGTGTCGAATATGTCACACGCGAGGGGGCGCAGCCGATGACGGACGCATTGGTCGAGAGCAGGCGACGTTTGAGTGAGTTCTTCGCGCTCGGCGCAGACGCCGAACTCGTGGGGACGGAGGATGCGAAATTCGAGTTGAGCAGAGAAGTGGCCGAAGGTCTCGGCCATTTCCATATCGAATGGCACATTGTTCCTACGGCGGCGTCCGTCCCACTCGACGAACATTATTTCGCGCGCCTCTACCCTTCAGCGCCGAGAGACTTTGCGCGCACGCGCGAGCACGGCGCGAGTTACCGCGAGCGCATCGTCGAAGGGCACAAGCGACTTCAAGGGCGCGTCGTCGGAGTCGAGACGACGGCGAAGCCGCGCTACCTGCCCGGCAACCGACAGTTCTACGGCAGCCCCTACGGCCACGACCCCTCGGCCGACCCCTTCGCCCCTTACATGGGACGCGCCGGGATGATGAACGGCACGCGCTACGCGCACAACTACCTGTCGCTACGCACCTTTCTCCGCGTCGTCAACGAAGACTGGCGGGCGCGCGCGATTCTGCCCGCCGGCTATCGCGTGACGGTCTGTCCGCCCGCCGTCTTCAATCTCGTCGGCACGATTTTTCATCCCGAATGGAGCGAGACGGAGACGCTCGAACTCGGTTTCTACCGCGACGAAGCGGGCAACGCCACCTGCTACGCCGTCGGCCCGAACGCGCCGGGCGACTTCTCTTTCATCAGCGAAGTTGAGGGCGAGTCCGAATGGTCTCTGGCGGGATTTCGGCTCGCCGTCGTCCCGGACTGAAGAGCAATCGTTGCACGATGGCCGACACCTCCTACCCGGAAGGCCGCGACGTAGCTGTGGCCGCCTCGACAACAGAGCCGCTCGACGGCGAACTGGCGGCGCGCGCTCTGGCAGGTGACGAGGAGGCGTTCGAGGAGTTGTTCAAACGCCACCGGCGGCGCGTCGCATTGATTGCCTCACGCTTCTTCCGCCAACGCGAGCAGATTGAAGAGGTCGTGCAGGAAAGTTTCGCCAAAGCCTACTTCGGGCTGGCGAGCTTTGCCGACGAACGCGAATCATCCTTCGCCGGATGGCTGGCGCGCATCGCCTTCAACGCCTGTTACGACGAATTGCGACGCGCCAAACGTCGGCCGGAGAGCGGCGCAGACGAGCTTTCCGAGGATGAGACGGCGCGTCTCGGCGCACGCGTGCGAACGGAAGCGGCGGGCGGCAGTGTCGAATCGGAAGCCGTCACGCGCGACCTCGCCGGAAAGCTGCTCTCACGTCTGAGCGCGGAAGACCGTCTGGTGCTTGTCATGCTCGACGCGGAGGAGATGTCTGTGGCGGAAATCGCCGCGTTGATGAAGTGGTCTGCGTCGAAGGTAAAGGTGCGGGCGCACCGTGCGCGCGCGTCGCTGCGTCGCGTACTGGAAAGATTCCTGTAACCGTCGGTGCAGCGCGTGCGTTTTAAGGAACAAAAGTGGCCGAAGTGCGGCCGCCGGTCTTTGCGGATAGATAACGATGTCCACTCACGAAGAAAAGCGCCGTTCGCACGAACGGCTGGAACGGTTCGGCAGCGAACTCGTGCGCGCCTCGGCGTCGAACGAAGAGGAGGCGGAGCGGGCGGCCGCGTCGCCGTTCCTCTACACGCGCCTGCGTGCGCGCATCGCTGCCGAGCGGACGCGTCGTGCTGAAGGCGAGCGCCGTCTGGTGCTGCTCGTCGTCCTGCGCCGCGCCATCCCGGCACTGGCGCTCGTCGCCGCCTTCGCCTTCATGCTCTCGCTCTTCGGCGCGGGGAGTGCCTCGAAGACGATAGGCGTGCTCAGCGACGAGGCGCTTCTCGATGCGCGTGATGCAGGTGTCGAGCGCGTGGTCTTCGCCGACCGGCGTTCGTTGTCGAGCGACGAGGTGCTGGCGACGATTTTGAATGAAGAGGGGCGGGAGGCTCAGAGATGAATTCGCGTCTTAAAACACGGCTCGCCGTCTGGTCTGTCGTCGCCGGTGTCTTCGTTCTCGGCTGTGTGACGGGCGCGTCTCTGAACAGCGTCTATCTACAGAAGGCCGGGGCGGAGCGCACGGACGCGCGCGCGCGGCGCGACAAGCAGGCGATTTTCGAGGAGATGAAACGCGCGCTCAATCTCAACGAAACGCAGTCGGCCGAGATACGCACCATCATCGACCAGACGCGCGAAGACTATCGCGCGTTGCGCTCCGACTGTCGGCCGCGCTACGAGGCCATGCGCCAGAACGCGCGCGCACGCATCCGCGCCCTGCTCACACCCGAACAGCAAAAACTCTTCGACGCACGCAACGCCGAGCGCGACGCCCAACGCGGAGAAGACGACAAGGGCTGGCGCTGAAAAAACAGCAGACACGGAAAAAGCAGACGCAAGAAATCAGTCGGCAGCTAAAACCCTTCAATGTTTTAGCTGCCGACTGATTTCTTGCGTCTTTCGTGCCGTCGTCTTTCAGTGTCCTGAGAACTTCTCGCCGGCTTCGATGCGGAGGGGCAGTTTGTTCTGCTGCGGCGGAAGCGGGCAGGTGGCATACTCTGTGAAGGCGCAGGGCGGGCTGTATGCCTTGTTGAAATCTAAGAGCACTTTTCCTTGAGCGTCCGGCGGGTCTGCGTAGAGGTAACGACCCGCGCCGTAGGTCTCGCGCCCGCTCGTCTCGTCGGCGAAGATGATGAAGAGTTCCGACGCTCCTGCCTCCGACAACGCGTCGAGACTGTAAGACTTGCCGCCGACCTCGAAATGCAGCGTGCCGGGCGAGGGCGTGTCTTCCTGCATGCCGAGGACGTTGACGATGGGTATTGACTTCGGCGGATTGAAAGGCTCGAAACGCGCCTCGACGCGCCAGCGTTCGTTCGTCGGATAGTATTCAAGCCCTTTGAAGTTGACGCGCGCGGGATTCTCTTTGTCTCTCACACGGAGTCCGAGACGGCCGCCGCGCTCGATGAGATTGAAGCTCAAACTTCCGAGATTCAAGACGGTCGGCTTCCCGTCCGCATCCGAACGCAGGTCGAGCGTCGAGACGGCCTTCCCTTCGTGCGTGATTTCGACGCCGGGCTGCGCCTCAAGCCTGACGGTGTCGCCGCTCATGCGAAGCACGCCCGCGAGTTTCGGCGCTTTGCCTGCGGGCAGGACTATCTCTCCCGCAGGGTCGCTGCCGAACCTGTTCTCGCCCTCCTTGAGCCAGAAGAGACCGACGAGCGCGAGCCAGCCTTCCTCGCCCTTGAGGCTCGCCAGACGTTGCGCCTTCCACTGCTCCACTTGCTGAGCGTAAGAGCCTGCATCGCCGCGCGGAGCGGCTCTCTCAACCTTCTCCGCCGGACGCGCGCAGGAAAGCGACAGCGACAGCAACGCGCAGAGCAGCACAGACAGCGAAGGCGCGCGCCTTCGCTTCCACACGCTGAAAATTTCCTGCGTAGACACTGCAAGCGTCCCTTCTCCGGCGAACGATAGAAAAGCATCAGACCTGCGTGGGCGCGGCCGTGCGCGCACGCGTGTCGATGACGGCTTCTGAGAAACGTTCCATCTCCTCAAGCTGCGGGCTGCATTGGAGGAGCAGCAGGTCAACGCCCGCCGCCTCAAACTCCGCCACGCGCGCGGCCACCTGTTCGGGCGTCCCCGTCAAGCCGGAGCGCAGACCGCGATTTGAGACCGAGTAGTCTTCGAGCGAAACACGTTGTTCGAGTTTCGTGTTGGCGAGCCAGTCCTGATAGTTGCCGTAGCCGGCGGCCGACTGTCTGACATCCGTTATCCGCGCCAACTCACGCTCGACCTCTTCGGTCGTCTCGCGGACGATGGTGTAGGCGGCGACGCCGAACTTCATCGGCGGAAGTCCCAGAAGCTCGCGCCGCGCAGACATGTCTTCAATCTTCGCGCGCACACGTTCGGGCGGGTCGCCGTGCATCACATAAGCATCGCAACGCGCGGCAATCAACTCTTTGGCCGCCTCCGATTCGCCGCCCGCATAGATGACCGGACGCGGCTTCGTCAGGGGCTTCGGCTGCAAGACCGTATCCTCGACGCGGTAATACTTTCCCTCGAAAGAGAAGTGGTCTTCCTTCCACGCGCGGTCAACTATTTCGAGCCACTCGGCCGTGCGCGCATAGCGGTCGTCGTGTTCGTCGAAGCGCACGCCGTACTTGCGCGCCTCTTCAGCCCACCACGAGGAGACGACGTTTAAAGAGAGACGGCCGCCGCCGCCGATGTGGTCGATGTTGGCGGCCTGCTTGGCTAAGAGCGCCGGGTTATGAAAGGTCGGACGCACGGCCACCATCAGTTCGAGCCGTGTCGTAACGGCCGCGAGCGCGGCGGCCGTCGACCACGCGTCGAGCGAAGGCGCATCTGCGCCCTTGATGTCGTTGAGATTCAATTCGGCGACGAGCGTCAGGTCATAGCCAATCTCCTCGCTGCGGCGCGCGAGACGGCTCACGTATTCCCAACTCGCTTCCATCCGTTCGTCGGCGACGTTCCTCAACCAACCGCCGAAAACCGGGAGCCAGTATCCGTAGCGCATCTCTCCGCCTCCTGCTCTAGAAAATCGACGAGGCGCTCGTGCGGGTCGAAGCCGACCACGCGCGGCGCGTCCGCGACAAAGTTCGACAGCGCGTTGATGTCGTAGAACAACATCTGCCCGGTGCGATTATCGATAAGATACTCGACGCCTCCCATGTCTAAACGCGCGGCGGCCGCGATGCGCTCGACGGCCTCGACCGCCTCTGCCGGTGGCGTATAAGCCTCGACGACGAGTCCCGTCTTCGGCGCGTCCACCAGACACATCTCTCCGAGCGCGACCGGGTTATCTTCGACCTGACAAATCTCGGCCGGGCAGAGGTTGAAACTCTCGCCCGTCGTGAAGACCTTGATGGCGTAGAGGAATTTGCCGCCGAGCGTCTCGATGCGGACGATGTGGCCGCCGCGCGCCTCTGCGAACTCCTGCACCAGCGCCGTGCTGTCAATTCCTAACTCGACGAGTCCTTCCTCGACGGCACGCTTCAAAGCAGCCGCAGTGTCGTAGCGCACGATACCTGCGCCGCGCCCGCCGATGTTGGGCTTGACGACGACGGGGAAGCGCAAGCCTTCGGCCGCCGCCAGCACCTCGCTCGCATGGTTGACGACGCGCGTGCGCGGGAAGGGCAGACCGAGTGAAGCGAGCAGCGAAAGCTGCAACGCTTTGGAAGTCTCGATGGCGAAAGCTTCGCTGCCGTTGACGACGCGGACGCCGTTTCGTTCGAGATGCGCGATAAGATTGCGCGTGTAGAAGACGGCGTTGCCGTGCCCGCGCAGGTAGGCTGAGGCGCTCATGCGATTGAACAGCAGCGCGCAGCGTTCGACCTCGGCGCTCACCTCGAACCGATGGTGCGCCGCATCGAGGCGCGTGTAGGGCGTGCCGCGCCGGTCGAGTGCGGCGAAGAGCGGACGAAACCATTCGGGGTGTTCGTAGTAGATGGCAATCGGCAATCTGTCGTCGGTCATTTCATCGGTCTCCGTAAAACCAAAAAGCCGCTCGTGGCAAGCGGCCTTCGTGTGCGGAGTGTAAAAGATTTGAAAGCGCCTACATGCACGGCTCACGCGTGTCTGACTGTCAGCAAAAATTATCTTTCGCGCGAGTGCATGTCAAGCCTCAATCGTCAGGCGGACAAAAGAGAGCCGACTTTCGCGGATTGACATGATGCGTGAAGTTTGACCATAGTATGGCGCGCAGTACGTACCTCCTATTCATCCGCTTCTCCATGTAGATGAGTCTTCCCGCCAACCCAAATTGCCATGTCTTTTACACCGTCGTGGTTTTACGCCAACCTCATTCTCATAGTAAGGAAACAGCAAATGCTGAACCCCCCAGTCTTCTCGTCGCCTCACGGTTACAAGAAACTGCTGGCCGTCGCGGCGTGGAGCGGCGCGTTGACCGAAGTAGTCGGCGCACTTGCCGCCGTCGTTGCGCTGACGGGAATCTTTCGCGGCTGAGAGAAGCGTGCGGAGGCGACAATTGAGCGAGTCTGTTCTGCGAACCGGAAGATTCCTGCTACTTATCCTCCTCGTCGAGTTGTCGCTCGTCGGCACGGCCGACGCGCAGCAGCAGGCGCAGCAGCAGAAGCAGCAGCAGAAGAAGGCGCAGCCCGCCGCGTTCGCCGCTCTGGCGAAGGTCGCAAAGGCTTACAACATCGAGATTGTGACGGCCGACCTTGGCCTTCCCGTCCAGACCACACACGGCGCGATTGAAGGGCGACCGGCCGCGCAGCAGGAGCTTGAAAACTACGCAGACCTGTTCGTGCAGGAGTTCACGCTCTACCCGACGGCGTTGGTCAAACGCGCCCGTTTGAAACGGGTCGTGCTGTGCAACGAGGTGGCCTTCGCCGGACAGAGACGCAACGCCGTGCCGGACTTCGAGCACGACACGCTCTACCTCGATGTCAGTCGCGGCGCATACAACAAGCTCTATCTGCGCAAAGTCATTCATCACGAGTTCTTCCATATCGTCGATTACAGAGACGACGGCAGCGTCTACAAAGATGACCTGTGGGCGGCCTTGAATCCTTCCGGTTTCCAGTACGGCACCGGCGGACGCAACGCGCAGGACAAGCCCGACACCTCTCTCCTGACCGACAAGTATCCCGGCTTTCTCAACCACTATTCGACGACCGGCGTCGAGGAAGATAAAGCAGAGATGTTCGCCAACATGTTCGTCGAACCCGCCTACGTCGAGAGCCGGATGAAGAAGGACGCCGTGCTGAGGTCGAAAGTCGTGTTGATGAAAAGCCTGCTCGGCCGCTTCTGCCCTGACATGAGCGATGCGTTCTGGGATAAGCTCAGGCGGCGCGGCTAATCTCGACGTGTGTGGAGGAAAAATCTTGTCATCGACTCCCGGTCACAGGTTAGGACGATACGGCGCGGCGTCGGCGCTCGTGCTGGTGTTGGCCTGTGCGGTCACGGCGCAAAAGACAGCGCCGCAGTGCAAGCCCCGTCAGGTGAAGTTCGAGCGCGGCGCATCGTCGATAGTTTTGCGCGGGAGGCTCGAACCGTGCGAGCAGCGCATCTACAAGTTGCGCGCTCTGCGCGGGCAGAAGTTGGAAGTGGTTCTGCTTCCTGCGGAGAACGATGTCGTCTTCTGGTTGTTCGGCAGAGAGCCTGCGGAGAGACACGCCCTAGTGCTCGACGGCGTTCATCGCAACGGCGTCACGCAATGGACGGGCGAGTTGCAGTTTACGGGAGACTACGAAATCCGTCTCGGTCGCCCGCCCGTGAGCGCCAGTGACCAACAGCAGACCTTGCCGTACAGGCTTGAGGTGCGTATCCGAAGTCTGCAAACGAGATGATTGGACGGGAGGCGCACATCATAACAACTCATTCAACCCGAAGCCTTCGAGCGTCGAGCGTAAAGCATGAGCGACGAGACCGACTACGAAATCAGACCCGCCGATGCTTCCGATGAAACTTTTCTGTGGGAGATGCTCTACCAATCCATTTATGTCGAAGCGGGCAAGGAGCCTTATCCGCGTGAAGTTTTGCAGCGACCGGAAGTCGCCAAGTACGTGAGAGGTTGGGGGCGCGCGGGCGATTTGGGCTTCATCGCCGTCGATTCAAAGACGGGACAGCCAATCGGCGCAGCGTGGTGTCGTCTCTTGAAGGGAGAGGAGAAAGGGTTCGCTTACGTTGACGACCTGACGCCGGAGTTGGGGATAGCTCTCCTGCCGGAATACAGAGGGCGAGGCATTGGGACGGCGCTGCTCGAACGTCTGCTGCAAGAAGCAAAGAGTTTGTATCCGGCCATCTCGCTGAGCGTTGCGCCGCACAACCCGGCCATGCGGCTCTATCGCAGATTCGGCTTCGAGACGTTCGAGATACGCAAGGCGCATCCCGTGATGAAAAGAGAGTTGAACGGGTAAACTCATTTGACGACCAAGACGCAGGACGCATGGCAACCGGCACCGGCGCGGCCTTCGCTCACGGAGGGCGAGGTGCACGTCTGGCGCGTCTCTCTGGAACAGACGCCGGAGGTCTACGAAGCACTTTGGCAGACCTTATCCTCCGACGAGCGTGCGAGAGCCGAGCGGTTTCGTTTTGAGAAGGACAGGACGCGTTTCGTCGTGGCGCGTGGGGCGTTGAGGTCTATCCTGAGTCGCTACGTCGGGCTGCATCCAGCGCGTCTCAGCTTCGCCTATGGAGCGCAAGGTAAACCGGAGTTGGCAGGGCTGACGACGCACAGCACGCTGCGCTTCAACCTTTCGCACGCAGGCGCGGCGGCGCTCTGCGCCGTGACTGAAGGGCGCGAGATTGGCGTCGATGTGGAGTTCATCCGCGAAGACTTTGCGAGCATGGAGATTGCCGAACGCTTCTTCTCGCCGCGTGAGGTGGCCGCGCTGCAAGAGCTTCCGCAGCAGGCGCGCACGCGCGCTTTCTTCAACTGCTGGACACGCAAGGAAGCTTACATCAAGGCGCTCGGCGAAGGTCTTTCATGCCCGCTCGACAGCTTTGCCGTCTCGCTCGCGGAGGAAGACGCGGCGACGTTGCTATGGTCGGCCGCAGGGGCGGGCGAGGTCGAGAGGTGGACGATGAAGTCACTCGCGGTCGGCGCAGACTATGCTGCCGCCGTCGCGGTTGAGGGGAAGGCCGAGCCGTTCAGGCTCTGGCTTTGGCAGTCGTAGTAGTTTCGTGTCGGAAGAGAGAGAGGCTTAACGCCGGTCAGGTGCGTCGGCGTTATTCGGCGACGAGGCGGACGCGTTTACTGGCGGCGGCGGCGTTGGCGTCGATGGCGTAGACGGTGACCTCCTGCGAGCCTGCTTCGTCGGCGCGGAAGAGCAGATTTCCTCTCGCGGCCAAGACCTGCCCTGTGGGTTTCGAGAAAATCTTAAACATGAGCGGACGCGCGGGCGGCGCCTGGTCTTCGCGCAGCGCCGCCGTCGTGCGTGCAGCGAAGGGCGTGGCGATGTCTGCGCCGAGCATGTCGGTCGCCTCCACGTCGAAGGGCACGGGGACGCCGACGCGCACATGCGTCTCCTCGAACCTGACGCGCGCAAGGCGCGGGGCTGCGCCGCTTTCTGCCTGCGGCGTGGGCGCAGGCTTGCTCGTCAGTCCGGCGTCGAAGTAGCCGGCCGGTTCGTGGACGGGGGCGACGCTCCTTCCGGCGTTACGCACCACCTGCACGAGATTGGCGCGGGCGAAGAGTACCGTCGTGCCGTAAGGGTCTGCGAAGGTGACATCGCCGATGCCTGCGTCGTCGCGTCGCGTGATGAGCGGCGACTGGAACTGCGCGAGCAGACGAAGCAACAGTTCGTGCGCCGCCTCGCGCGAGGAACACTCGTGGATGCTCACGTCGAGCAGCGCGCCCGTGCGACTGCGCGGGTCTGACCAGAAAGACTGGATAAGCGAGGGGCGCTCCTGACTCACGTCCTCAGCGCTCGCGGGCGGTTGAGAGGTGGCAGGGCGGTGCGGGTCGATGCGGCGGACGCGATGGACTGTGTCTTCAGGGCGCGTCAGAGGATGGCGCGAGGTGCGTATGACGAGCGGCGGCGTGTGCGTCGCGGGTCTGTCGTCGGCCGTGTCTGCGACGCGCGGCGCGTAGGTCTGCGGCGCGTCGAAGCGTTCGACGCGTTCGGGACGCCAGCCCGGCAACTCACGACCCATCAGGAAGAACTTCCAGATGAAGAGATTCTCGTCGAGCGTGTTGCGCCCGCGCCATTCGTCGAAGCCGTGACGTTGTTTCAAGAGGTTAACGAATCGCTCAGCCATCTCTACCTCCTCGCAAGCGCGTGTCTCAGATAACGATTCTGCGCTGCAACGCGGGCGCAAGCAACACGGGCACGGTGGTTGCGCGAAAAGCGGGCGCAATCAGACGGTCGCGATAAAGCCCCTGTCCCGGTCGCCCGTAACGCAGGTTGGCTGGCAGCAGCGGCACGAACGGCGCGCGCGTCGGGTTCGCGCTGCCGTTCACCAGCAGACAAGCGTCGAAGACATTATCTTCCTCCGTCACGTCTCCCGTCCATGCAACCTCGTGATAAGCGAAGCCCGGCCACGTCCCGCAGGGCAGTTGCCAGATGAAAGAGCCGATGACGCGAATCGGGTTGGTCGCAAAGTATGTCCCGACCTCATTGAACATGCCCGACTCGGTCAGGTCGCAGCCGAGGATGTTGGAGAAGGAGGTGACGACGGCAGCGCAATCGGCGCAGTTGACCCAAGGCGGACGAAATGGCTCGCCGCGCAGGAGGCCGATAAAGGCCGTGCATTTGAACGCGTCAAAGGGTGTAATCAGGATGTAGTTCGGCGCGCCCTGACCGGGGCAGTTGTACTGCACGACGGTCGGGCCGAGATTGTAGACGGCGTTTGTGACGCCGGTCGCCGCCGCCGCCTGCGTCTGCGCGCCGCGCGCCCAACGACAGGCATAGTCGAGCACGTCCGTCCAAGGCAGTTGCGTATTGCCCGGCTCATAAGGCTGCTGTAACCAGGGTGCGGTCGGCAGCCGGAGCGTCGTGAAAATCCGGTGTGTGCTCTCGGCGAAGTCCTGCCAGGGTTCTGCGGACGAGCGACGAAACTGCCAGCGCCATGTGACATCGTGCGCGCCGACGCCGAGTCTCCACAGGTGATGTGATTCGAGGTTGAAGGTGACGAAGTCGGTCGCCCGTCCGGGACGCAGATTGACCTGTCGCGCAGAGACGTTGCCGAGCACGTTGTCGTCGGGCGAAGACCAGCGTCGCCAGAGTAGGTTGGCATACCACATGTATTGAGCAAACGACGGCCACGCGCGCGGCGAGCCGAGCGCGCGGAGCACGTCCTCCGGTTGCAAGGCGGCGGCGCGCGGGTGCATGGCCCTGATTTCGACGACCGACGGGAAGGCGTCAGTTGAACCGAACTGCGCCTGAATGGTGATTGTTCTGCCGCGCGTCTCTTCGATGGCGTAGGCGGCGACCGAATCTCTCGGCCTGACGCTGAAGCCGCGCCGCCATTCGGGAACGGTCACGAAGTCGTCCACGTCCTGACGGATGTTGAAGGCGTCGTTCCTCGCCGAAGTCGGGTCATGGTTGAACTTGATGGCTAAGAGCGTCACGCTCATGTTGAGCCTCCGCGTCGGTGGCCGCGTCTGTCGCGCGGCCGATTGCGAACGGGCGAGGTGGTGATTCCCTTTGAGCGAGCGTTCAATCGGTCTGTCCGGGCGGCTGTAGACGCCGCTGCTCGCGCGACAGTCGCGTGATGGCCGGGGCGCTGACTGCTTTGCTCTCCCCTTGTTGCGCGCGTGAGACCTCTGCGGCGAGCGACGCGATGGTCGGCGCATCGAAAAACTTTCGCAGCGGCAATTCAACGCCGAGCTTGTCACGGACACGAGACATCAACTGCGTCGCCAGCATCGAGTGGCCGCCGAGCACTGCGAAGAAGTGGTCTTCGACACCGACCCGCTCGACCTTGAGCACCTCCTTGTAGATTTCCGCGAGCGCCTCTTCAAGCGGCGTGTGCGGAGCATCACTCTCATCGACATCGCCTCGACGTTCGACGCGCGACATCTCAAGCGGCGGCAACGCGCGGCGGTCGAGTTTGCCGTTGGGCGACAGAGGCATCCGCTCCATCTCCATCCATGCCGCAGGCATCATGTATTCGGGCAGGCGCGCGCGCGCATAGTCGCGCACGTCTCCGATGTGCGCTCCGTCGGCCAGCGCGACATAGGCCGCGAGCCGCACGTCTGCCGCGCCCGCACCGTTGCCGTTGACGGCCAGCACGGCCGCCGCACGCACGGCCGGATGCTGAGCGAGTAAAGCTTCAACCTCACCAGGCTCAATCCTGTGACCTCTAATCTTGACCTGATAATCAGCCCTCCCGACATATTCCAACACTCCACCACTGCGCCATCTCACCACATCTCCTGTTCTG
>DASZCR010000025.1:0-10625 GCA_035942915.1 Pyrinomonadaceae bacterium
ACTGCGCCATCTCACCACATCTCCTGTTCTGTACAATCTCTCGCCCGGAGTGCGGGAGAAAGGATGTGGACGGAAGCGTTCGGCGGTCAGGTGTGGACGATGGAGATAGCCGCGTGCGAGGCCGCGACCGCCGACGTGGAGATGTCCGGCGACTCCTAAGGGAACGACTCCTCCTGCTACGTCTAGGACGTAGATATCGACGTTGCTGATAGGTCGTCCGATTGGCGCGGACTGTGGCGGCTCGCTCACAAGGCGAGGGTCGTTCCACGTCGCATCCCACACTTCGGAAGTGCCGTAGAGGTTGTAGAGCGTGCTCGCGGGCAACGCCTCCCGGAAGCGCCTGTAGAGTTCGTAGGAGAGGGCTTCGCCGCTCGTCACCCAGAACTTCAGGCGCGGCAGTCGTGTCTGTAAATCGGGATAGTAATCGAGGAGCATCTGCAACAGCGAAGGCACGAGCCAGAGGCGCGTCACGCGGCCGTCGTGCAGAGCGCGCACCAACTCGCGCGGGTCTTTCACCGTCTCGTCCGGGAGAATCACGGTCGGCACGCCGCGCAGGAGTCCGCCGAGCAGTTCCCACAGCGCATCGACGAAACTGAGCGCAGTCTTCTGGCAGCAGACCTCGCCCGCCGCGAAAGGATATTCCTCCCACATCCAGTAGAGCCGGTTCAGCAGCGTGGCGTGTTCGACGGCCACGCCCTTCGGCCGTCCCGTAGAACCGGAGGTGTAGATGAGATAGGCGAGATTCTTCAGTTGAACATGAGAGGCCATGTCCTCCGCATCGTGGCGCGCAATCTCTTCGCGGTGCGCGTCGAGCAGGACTGTCCGTGCTTCGTGCGGAGGCAGCGCCGATGCTTCGCGTGCGCGCGTGACGAGCACACGTGCGCGCGAATCTGCGAGCATGTAGGCGAGGCGTTCGGCCGGGTAAGAAGGGTCGAGCGGGCAATAGACACCACCCGCTTTGAGAACGGCGAGCAGCGCGACGGCCGCCTCGAAAGAGCGTTCGAGACAGACGGCGACGACCGTCTCTGCGCCGACGCCGAGACCGCGCAGGTGTCGCGCCAGTCGGTTCGCACGACGGTTCAACTCGGCATAAGTCAAGACCTCGCCGCCTGCGATGAAAGCGGGCGCGTGTGGCCGTTGCGCCGCCTGTTGCTCGAAGAGACCGGCGACGCTCTGCTGCCAGTCGTAATCCTTCGCCGTCGCGTTCCACTCGTAGAGCAGTTGTCTGCGCTCTGCTTCGGGCAGCAGCGGAAGTTCGGAGAGACGACGCGCGGGGTCGGACGCGAAGCCCCTGAGCAGGACGTGCAGGTGGCGCAGCAGCCGCTCGATTGAAGCGGCGTCGAACTCGCCACGGTCGTACTGCGCCCTGATTAAAATCTCTTCGCCGGGTACGACCGTGAGCGTCAGCGGAAGATTCGTCCGCTCGAAGTGCAGAACGCGGCTGCGGCCGTCGCGACCGGCGCGCAGCGAGTCCTCCATCGGGAAATTCTCGAAGACTACGACGTTCTCAAAAAGCAGCGTACCGCGCGGCACGTCGCTCCACCCCTGCAACTGCACGAGGTTGACGTATTCGTATTTGCGCGCCTCAACCTGTCGCGCCTGCAACTCGCCGAGCCACGCTAGCACGGAGGCATCGGGTGCGACGCGCACGCGCACGGGCAGCGTGTTGATGAAGAGGCCGACCATCGCTTCGACCCCTTTGAGCGACGCCGGACGGCCGGAGGCAATCTCTCCGAAAATCACATCTTCCTCTCCCGCGTAGCGACTCAGGAGAACAGCCCACGCACCCTGCACGACCGTGTTGAGCGTCAGGCGATGCGCTCGCGCAAGACTCTGAAGCGCGGCCGTCGTCGAGGGAGGCACGCGAATCTCGCGCGCATCGTAAGGGTCTTCGGCAGAGTTCGAGCCTGCGGCCGGACGTTCCAGAACAAGGCGCGTCGGCGCGTTGATGCCCTGCAAAGAGGCATGCCAGAAAGCCTCCGCCTCAGCCAGATTCTGCTGTTGTATCCATGTGATGTAATCGCCGTATGGCCGACTCGGCGGAAGTTCGGCGACGCGATTTTGAGAGAGCGCCTCGTAGCAGGTCGAAACGTCGCGCGTAACTAACTGCACGCTCCAACCGTCGAGCAGTAGATGATGAAAGCTCCAGACGAACTGATAGTGGTCTGCGCCGGTACGCAGACAGGCGATACGCATCAGAGGCGCTTCCGAGAGGTCGAAGCCGCGACGACGCTCCTCTGCGAGGAACTCCTTCAGGCGTCTCTGCTGCACGTCCGGCGTCAGTCCGCGCCAGTCCTGCTCCTCGAACGGAATCGTCGCGCGTCGGCGCACTATCTGAAGCGGCTTGTCGAGGTCTTCCCAGTAAAAGGAGGTGCGTAGGACGGCGTGATGGTCAACCACCTGTTGCCACGCGCGTTTGAGCGCCGCGAGGTTCAGAGCGCCGCGCCACGTGAAGCTGATTTGCTCGAAGTAGAAGCCCGAAGTGGGCGCGAAGAGCGTGTGAAAGAGCATCACCTGTTGGAGAGGCGAAAGCTCGTAGATGTTTTCCAGATTCTCTTCGCGCAAGCTCATGCGAATTTTGCGAACCCCCTTCGGCTTCAGCGTTTGATTCTCGAAAGCAGCTTGTCCAAATCCTTCTGACTGAGGCGTGCGCCGGAGAAATCCGAAGGCGTGAAACCGCCCGCCTCCGGCGATTTACAGTGTGCGATGAGCGCGCGCAACGCGTCTGCGTGGAGATGTGCGAGGCGCTCGACGGTCGAACGCCGGTGCAGGTTTTCGCTGTACGTCCACGTCAGAGAGAGCCGCCCGCCCACGATAAGACTCGACACGTCGAGCAGGTGGCCGCGCGCCTCTCGCGCCGGTGCATCAACTATGGAGACGACGCTGAGCGCGTCCGTCTCGCGTCTCTCGAACTGGCCGAGATAGCGGAAGCACACCTCTGCGCGGAGAGTTTCCGAAGGTTGAGCTTCGCCGCTCGCGCGCCTGAGCAGCCCGTAGCCGAGACCGCCGTTCGGCACGCGGCGCAGTTGCTCCTTGACGGACTTGAGCGCCTCGCCCGCATGCCCCGCGCCGTCGAGACGGAGGAGCACTGGAAAGATGGTCTCAAAGCAACCGACCGTGCGCGCGAGGTCGAGGTGTTCATACGCGGCGTCGCGGCCATCGCCTTCGATGTCGACGAGAAGCGTCTGCGCGCCCGTCCAACGCTCGAACGCTTGCACGAGCGCAGTCAGCAGCGCCTCGTGCGCCCCTGCGCGATATGCCTCATGCACGTCGCGCAGCAGGTCGCTCGTCTCCTCCGGCTCGAAAGTCTTTGTCAGCGTGCGAAGCAAGGAGCGCGCGTTGTTGCCGGACGGCGAGTCAACGGGTAAGCGTTTGACGTTTGCGCCGCCGAGCGCATGCCAGTATTCGGCCTCCGCCTTCAACTGCGGCGACTGCGCGTACGCATCCAGACGTTGCGCCCAGTGTTTGAAGGAGGCGGCCTTCGCCGACGGCCGCACGGTCTCGCCGCGAACGAGTTGCTCGCAGAGCGACTGCAACTCTTCGACGAGGATGCGACACGACGCGGCGTCGGCGGCGAGACGATGGACGACAACCAGAAGCTCTCGGCGACCGCCGCCGAGCAAGAGGAGCGCGGCTCTCAACATCAGTCCGTCGGACAAACTCAACGCGCCGCGCAGTGCGGCCGCGTGCGTCTCAAACGCTTCGCACTGCGCCGCCGCTTCGAGCGCGGAGAGGTCAATGCTCTCGAAGGGCACATCCTCGACGGGCGGCGCGTTGAACTGTTGCCAGCCTTCCCCATCTCGCTCGAAGCGCAAGCGCAGTGCGTCGTGATAAAGCACGAGACGGCGCACGGCCTCGTGCAGAACCTGCGCGTCGAGGTCTGGCGCGACGTTGAAGCGAAGCGTCCTCGTCAGACGTTGCGGGTCTCGGCCGTCCTCGTCTTCGAGCAGCAGGCTCTGCGTCGGAGTCAGCGGCACGAAGCCTGTGACGGATTGCTGTTCGTCTGTGTGGAGCGCGTCGTCTTCGGCGACTAAGGCGAGTGCGGCGATGGTCTGATTCTGGAAGAGGTGCTGCGGCGTCAGACGCAGTCCCGCCTGATTGGCGCGTGCGATGATTTGAATGCTGAGAATCGAGTCGCCGCCGAGCGCGAAGAAGTTGTCGTGTGTGCCGACGCGCTCTATCCCTAAAACCTGCTTCCAGATGTCTGCCAGTAGTTCCTCAGTCGGCGTCGCAGGCGCGACGTACTCTTCCCTGAGTTCAGGGCGCGCAGTGCCGGGCGGCGGCAGGGCGCGCCGGTCAAGTTTGCCGTTCGGAGTGAGGGGCAGCGCGTCGAGCAGGACGAAGGCCGAAGGCATCATGTGTTCGGGCAGTTGCTCTTGCAGTGCATCGCGCAACTCAGGCACGAGCCGGCGCGTGAATAGCCCTTGCAGCGGATTGTTGGCGTAATGCTTCCAAGACTTCACACGTGCGGGCGCGTCAGGTGGCGGCGTCAGTGCGCGTGCGACGGGCGTGCTTGCCTCCTCCTGCGTGCGCCGCTCACAGATGACCTGAAAGCTGCCGTCCCTGTTCGCGCCAGACCATTGAACGTCGATTTCGTAAGGCAGCAGACGGCTCAACTCCCAGACCGCTTCAGGCTCAACCGCGCCGTTTCGTGAAGCGCGCACAATCTCTTGCAGCGCCCCGACCGGAGACGCGCCGTCTCCCTCTTCAAGCGCACTCACGGCGGCCAACTCTGCACTCACGCGCGCGTTCGGCACACGCCGCACGACGACTCGACGCGGACGCTCCTCGCACAACAGACCGCGCAGCCTCTCAAGCGTGAGCGCGTCTTTCTTCCAATCCAGTTCGAGGCCGTCGCGCTCGTCAGTCGCGCCGGAGTCTGCTGGCTCGACGTAAAGCGTCACGTCGTAGCGAAACAGCGTCAACTCGTTGGCAGCACGCCCGCGCTTCGGACGCACGACGACGCGCCCGATGCGCGGCAGGTGCTCTTTGAGCGCGTAGAAGAAGGCCGGGTCAATCACCAATTCCTGCTCTTCGGAGAGACGCTTGTGGACGCGTTGGCGCAGGCGCTCGGCCGTCAGCGAATCGGGCGCTTGGGATAACTCGACCGATGTATGAAAGGCTTCGAGCAGAGGCAGGCTGCGCACGTCGCCGACGAAAATCGCGCCGCCGGGGCGAACGGCGTTGGAGGCGCTGGCGATGACGCGTCGCAGATAATCAATGTCCGGGAAATACTGGACGACCGAGTTGAGAATCACTGTGTCGAAGGAGCGAGGCTCAAGGTCTGCGAGGTCGTCGGCGGTGCGGCACAGCAGGTTGACCGTCGGCAACTGCTCGCGTGCGCTTTCGACCTGCATGCGCAGGTACTCGATGACCGAGCGGGAAAAGTCTGCGCCCCAGTATTCCTCGCAGTGCGGGGCGACGCGAAAGAGCATCAAGCCCGTGCCGCAGCCTATCTCAAGCACACGCTTCGGCCGCAACTCAAGGATGCGCTCAACGGTGCTCTCAGCCCACTCGCGCATCTCTTCGAGCGGGATGGGCTGCCCCGTGTAGCTGCTGTTCCAGCCGACGAAATTCTGCGCGGCTTCACCGGGCGCGCGTGGTGCGAGGTCTTGGTAGATAATCTCGTCGTAAACCTTCTGCCACTGTCCGACCTGCTCATCGCCGAGTTGCTCGCCCGCGTCGCCGTCCGTCGCGGCTTCCTGATTCTGCACCACGTAGGCGACCAGCTTGCGCTCGCCCGGCGCGTCTTCGCGCGCGAGGACGACGGCCTCTTTGACGCTCGCGTGGCGCGCCAGCACGCTTTCAATCTCGCCGAGTTCAATACGATAGCCGCGCAGTTTCACTTGATAATCGACGCGGCCGAGAAATTCCAGATTCGCATCGGGGCGATAACGCACGAGGTCGCCGGTGCGATAGAGCCGCTCGCCCGGCTCGTCTGCGAAGGGGTCTGGGACGAACTTCTCGGCCGTCGTGTCGGGGCGATTGTAATAGCCGCGCGCAAGCCCCCGTCCGCCGAGATAAAGCTCGCCCGCAACACCGATGGGAACGGGACTCATCCGCGCGTCGAGGACGTAGGCGCGCATGTTCGCAACGGGCGCGCCGATAGGCACGGACGACGTAGACGCGGACTGTTGTTCGTCGTCGCGCGCGCACTTGTAGAACGTGGCATCGATGCAAGCCTCGGTCGGGCCGTAGAGGTTGCACAGCGAGGCATCGAAGCGCGCGTGGAAACGCTCCTGCAACTCGGCGGGCAGCGCCTCGCCGCCGCAGAAGACGCGACGGAGGCTCTGGCAGGCGTCAAACTCAGGGTCTTCGAGCAGCAGCCGCAGCAGCGAAGGGACGAGTTGCAGGGTTGTGATGCGGCGCTCAGCGAGATGCGCGACGAGGTCTGTCACGTCGAGGTGACGGCCGGGTCGATACATGACGAGACGCGCACCGCTGAGCAGCGGCGCGTAGAACTCCCAGACCGAAGCGTCGAAGCTGAAGGGCGTCCGCTGAATGACGCGGTCATCAGCGTCGAGCGGAAAGGTCTGCAACATCCAGAGCATGTGGTTGCAGATGGCGCTGTGAGGAATCAACACGCCGCGCGGCCTGCCCGTCGAGCCGGACGTGTAGAGCATGTATGCGATGTGCTGCTCGCCGACGCCGCTGCGCGGATTCTCCTCGCAGGCGTTCTCTGACGCTTCGTCCTGCTGGTCGAGATAGATGACTTCAGCATCATGCGCGGGCAGAGCGTCGGCCACTTCCCTCTGCGTCAGCAAGACACGGACGCGTGCGTCTTCGAGCATGAAGCGCAGGCGGTCGCGCGGGTAGGCGGGGTCGAGCGGGACGTATGCGCCGCCCGCCTTGAGCACGCCGAGCAGCGCCGACACCATCTCAATCGACTGCTCGACGCAGAGGCCGACGAGCACGTCCGGCCCGACGCCCAACGCGCGCAGGCGATGTGCAAGGCGGTTGGCGCGTGCGTTCAATTCGCGGTAGCTGACGCGCTCGTCTCGAAACTCGACCGCTACAGCATCGGGCGTGCGCTCGACCTGCGCCTCGAAGAGTTGATGCAGGCAGAGGCCGCGCGGGAAAGAGACGCGCGTCTCGTTCCACTCGACGAGCATCCGACGCCGTTCGGCCTCCGACAGCAGCGGCAACTCTGACAGACGCGTGTCCGGGCGAGCGACGAAGGCTGCCAGCAAGGTCTGAAAGTGTTCGGCCATCCGTTCGATGGTGGCGGCGTCGAAGAGGTCTGAGTCGTACTCGAAGCCGCCCGCCAGTCCGTGCGGGCTTTCGGTGAGCGTGAAGACGAGGTCGAAGATGGCCGTGCCGCGCCGGACGACGCGCGCCACTTCGGACGCGCCCGCCTGCTGTTGTTGCTCGACGGTCGGCGCGTTGAAGAGTTGAAACGTCACCTGAAAGAGAGGATTGCGACTGAGGTCGCGCTCCGGCTGCAACTCTTCGACGAGCATCTCGAAGGGCAAGTCCTGATGCGCGTATGCGCCGAGCGTTACTTCCTGCGTGCGCCGCAGCATCTCGCGCACGGTGGGGTCGCCCGTGAGGTCTGTACGCAGGACGAGCGAGTTGACGAAGAAGCCGATGAGATTCTCAATCTCGGCGCGATTGCGACCGGCAATCGGCGCGCCGACGACGATATCTTCCTGCCCCGTGTAACGCTGAAGCATGGCCTGATAGGCGGTCAGCAGCGTCATAAAGAGCGTCACGCCCTCAGCGCGGCTCAGTTCGTTGAGACGCTCCGTCAGCGTCTTCGACAACTGCACGGGATGATAACCGCCGCGAAACATTTGGATGGCCGGGCGCGTGCGGTCAGTGGGGAGAAGGAGAGCGGGGAGGTCGGCGAGTTGACGACGCCAGTAGTCGAGTTGGGCAGCCAGCGCCTCGCCCTTGAGCCAGTCTCTCTGCCAGACGGCAAAGTCTGCGTACTGTATCGGCAACTCCGCCAGCGGCGACGGGCGACCGGCGAGGAAGGCCGTATAGAGCGTGCTCAACTCGCGGAAGAAGATGCCCATTGACCAGCCGTCGCTGACGATGTGATGCATCGTCAGCAGAAGTCGGAAGTCGGTCGCGCGCAGCTTGAGGAGCGTGGCTCGCATCAAGGGGACGCGCGTCAGGTCGAAGGGACGACGTGCCTCCTCTTCGGCGCGACGGTGTGCCTCTTCCTCCGCTTCGTGCGGCGGGAGCGTCGTTAAATCGACGACCGGCAGCGAGACGCTCACGCGCTCGGCGATGACCTGCACGGGCTGTCCGTCTCGGACGGCGAAGGAGGTACGCAGTGACTCGTGTCGTCTGACCAACTCGTCGAGACAGCGTTCCAGCACTGTGACGCTGACGGGGAAGCGCAGCGGCACGTTGAGCGAGATGTTGTAGAAGGGATTGCCCGGCGCGAGTTGGTCGAGAAACCAGAGCCGCTGCTGCGCGAAAGAGAGCGGGAGTGCGCCTGCTCTCGACGCGCGTTTGATGGGCGCGCCGGTCGCGTTGGATTCCGCGCTCGCGGCGCGACGCAAGAACTCGATAATCTCAGCCTTGCGCTCGGCCACCTGCGCGCGCAGTTCTGAAGTGAACGCACCCTTCGGCGCGCTGTAGCGCAGGCTTTCGCCTTCGAGCCACAAAGAGACGCCGCGCCCGCGCAGCAGCGACAGCAGTTCGCGCGCCGTCATATCTCTCCCTCCTCGCTCTCGCCGACTGTGGCGACAAACTGCTGCGGGTCGCCGCCACCACGCGCCGCCCACTGCGTCAACTCGATGCTTTCGGCCAACTGCGCGACGGTCGGCGTCTCAAACAAACTCTGCAAAGGCAACTCGACGCGGAGCACCTCGCGGATGCGCGAGATGACCTGTGTGGCGAGCAGCGAGTGGCCGCCGAGGTCGAAGAAGTTGTCGTTGATGCCGATGCGTTCGAGCTTCAAGACCTCGCCCCAAATCCTCGTCAACTCCGTCTCGACGGGCGTGCGCGGCGCGGCGAAGTTCTGCGCCAACTCAGGACGCAAGTGGTCGGGCGCGGGCAGCGCGCGGCGGTCAACTTTGCCGCTTGACGTGAGCGGCAGCGCATCCATCACGACGAAGGCCGACGGAATCATGTATTCGGGCAGACCCGTCTGTAGATGCTGGCGCAGGCGCGGGACGAGTTGGCGCGTGAACTTGCCCTGCAAAGGATTGTTGGCGTACTGCCGCCACGCTTTCACCTTCGTCGCTTCACGTCCGACGCGCGGAACTGCCGCGTCGCATGACTCGTCGAGCGTCTCCGTCCGGCGTCTGAAGAGAACGTCGAAAGAGCCGTCCGCATCGTGACGCGCCCAACTGACGGCGACCGTGTAAGGCAAGTCCGCCAACTCCGCGCGGAAGTCCTCCGGGTCGAAAGCATCTGTGAGACCTGTTTGCGCTGCCTCCTGAAGTTCGGCGGCGTCGCTCAATCCGTCCGGCGCGGCGAGCAGGCGCGCGGCCGAAACATCGCGCGCGACTCTGGCGTTCGGGACGCGCGCGACGGCCAACGCATGAGGTGCATCCTCCGTCAGCAGACGGCGGAGGGAGTCGAGCGTGAGACGCTCGCTCTGCCAGTCGCGCCAGGAGACATCGAGTGTCGGTGGCTCGTGCGGCGCGGTGTGAATCACCACCTGATAGCGAAACCTCGTCAACTCGTTCGCAGCGCGGCAGCTTTTGGGGACGATTTCGACGTGCGTGACTTGCGGCGTGCTGCGCGCGAGCGCGAGAAACAGTTCCGGGTCAAGCACCAACTCGTTCTCAAGCGCCAGTTGTGTTTGAACCTTGCGACGCAGTTGTTCGAGGGGCGTGGAAGGCTGCGCGTTGAATAGCTGGACGGAGGTATGGAAAGCGCCGAGGAGTGGAAGGCTCCGCACGTCGCCGAGAAAAATCCTCCCGCCGGGCGCTAAGACTTTCAACGCGCCTTCGACGACGCGCAGCAGGTAGTCCACGTCCGGGAAGTACTGCACGACGGAGTTGAGAATGATGGTGTCGAACGATTGCGGCGCGAAGCCGCTGAAGTCGTCGGCCTCGCGTTGCAAAAGCCTGACGCCGGGAATGTGCCGACCGTCTTCTTCGAGTAAACGCTCGACGTAGTTGAGCGCCGCCGAGGAGAAGTCCGTGCCCGTATAGCTCTCGCAGCCGGGTGCGATGCGAAACAGCAGCAATCCCATCCCGCAGCCAATCTCCAACACACGCTGCGGGCGCAGTGAAGTGATGCGGCCAACCGCATCGTCAACCCACTCGCGCATCTCTTCTGCAGGGATGGGCTGGCCTGTGTAGCTGCTGTTCCAACCCGTGATATTGAAGGTCGGGTCGCTCAGAGAGGGCGCGCGTGCGTACATGTCTTCGTACAACGCCTGCCAGTGCGCGACCTGTTCGGCCTGAGTTTTGTTGACAGCATCAGGGTCTTCAAAACCGCTTTCCATGTCGCAGACGACATAAGCGACGAGCCGTTTATCGCCCGGCCTGTCCTCGCGGTCGATGACGGCGCAACCGCGCACGGCCGGATGCTGAGCGAGTAAAGCTTCAACCTCACCAGGCTCAATCCTGTGACCTCTAATCTTGACCTGATAATCAGCCCTCCCGACATATTCCAACACTCCACCACTGCGCCATCTCACCACATCTCCTGTTCTG
>DASZCR010000026.1:0-3700 GCA_035942915.1 Pyrinomonadaceae bacterium
CGGAGACGCGCGTCGTGCGCGTGCTTCCGCGCGGCGTCGTCTTCGAGCACAGCGGCGAGCAGACGGAGTTGGAGGCGGCGGCCGTCGTCTGGGTGGCGGGCGTGCGCGTCAACCCGCTCGTCGAACGGCTCGACGTGGAGAAGAACGAGCGCGGGCAGATTATCGTCGAGCCGACGCTTCAGGTGCGCGGACGCCGCGAGGTCTTGGCGCTCGGCGACGTGGCCTACTTCCGCGACGTGGTTCCGAGCCTCGCAGGTACGGCGCAACTGGCCTTCCAGCAGTCTGACCTGGCCGTCAAGAACGTGCAGGCCATCATCGACGGGGGCGTGCCGAGCCGTCGTCATTTCGAGGAGTTGGGCGAGGCCGTCAGTCTCGGAACCGAGAGCGCGGCCGTCCTCGCCGCCGGTCGCGTGATGGAAGGACATCTGGCGCGACAGGCGCGCTTTGCCCTCTACACGACGCGCCTGCCGACGTGGCAACATCGCCTACGCGTCGGCACAAGCTGGTTCTTCGGCGGCAAAGCCCCGCGCCCGCTCGGCCTGTGAGGTAATGATAAGTGATAGGTGATGGGTGATAGGTGATGGGATAAATCCTGTCTTCTCCTATCACCTATCACCTATCACCCATCACTTATCACCTATCACCTATCACCCATCACTTATCACCTATCACTTATCACAGCTTTCTTCAGACGGTAGCGGCTTCGCACGAGTCGAGCGTGGGTGCGTCTTCGTCTTCGGCGGAGATGTCGCCGCCTTCGCCGAGATAAGGGCGACCGGCGGCGATGGTCTCGAAGTACTCTTCGATGCGGCCGAGAATCTCTTCGACCTCGTGTGAGTGGTAGATGGCCTGACGGAAGCGCGAGCCGCCTTGCAGGCCGCGCGTGAACTGTCCGGCGAGTTGTTTCATACGACCGATGGCGGCAAACTCCGGCATGTCTGCGCGCAGCAGGTCGAAGTATTCGAGCAGCACTGCGCGCTTGTCTGCGAGCGTCGGCTGGTAAGGCTCGCGTCCGGCGAGGGCGTCTTCAATCTGGCGGAAAATCCAGGGGTTTGCCATCGCGCCGCGCCCGATGAGGATGCCGTCGCAGTTGGTCTCGCGCCAGCGCGCGAAAGCCTCCGCGACGGTCGTCACGTCGCCGCTTCCTGAGACCGGAACCTTCACGGCCTCCTTCACCTGTCGCACCAAATCCCAGTCAGCGCGCCCCTTGTAGCCTTGTTCCTTCGTGCGCCCGTGCAGAGCGATGTGCTCCGCGCCGCAGTCTTCGGCCAGACGCGCCGTCTCGACGGCGTTGATGTGGTTGTCGTAATAGCCCGCGCGAATCTTGACGGTGAGCGGAATCTTTATCGCCTTCTTAATCTCCTTGAGAATCGCTTCGAGGCGCGGGTGGTCGCGCAGCAGACCTGAGCCGCCGCCGTGCTTGACGACCTTCGGCGCGGGGCAGCCGCAGTTAATATCGAGGATGTCTGCGCCGACCTCCTCGGCCATCTCTGCGGCCATCCGCATACGTTCGGGCTGCCCGCCGAAAATCTGTACGGCGAAGGGGCGCTCATAATCCAGAAATCGCATCTGTCGGCGCGACTTCGGGTTGTTGCGCGTCAGTCCTTCAACCGAGATGAACTCGGAGACGGTAAGGCCGATGCCGCCACGCCGCTTGAGCAGCGCGCGGAAGGCCACGTCCGTGACGCCCGCCATCGGCGAGAGGACGAGCGGCGGGTTAATCTCGATGTCTCTAATCTTGAAAGGCTTCATTTCCACAGTTCGACGCCGTTGGCGACGAAGCTCACTTCGCGCGCCGTCCCATCCGGCTCGGTCTTGATTTTCGCGCCGTCGTCTTTGACGAGATGCTCGACCTCCTCTTTGCTCAAGGTCTTCACGTCAACGCGGCCTACGGCGCGAAACTTCATCTTGCCAGCGTCTTTCGGGACGCTAAACTTATGGTCGAAGGTGACGCGGACGCTGCCCTCTGCGCTGTCTGTGGGCGTAATCTGCATCCAGCAGCCCTCCTTCTGACAGACGCGCTCGACAACGCCCTCGATGCGGACGGTCTTACCCGCGAACTTCTGCGGCTCTTTCAACACGTCTGCGAACTCAACGACGGGCGCATCACCTAAAGGCTCGCCTCGCTTGACGACCTCGCCATCTGCCATCTTCGCCGCCGCTTGAGACGGAGCCTCCTTGCCATGTCCCTCCTTGTGCTGATGCGTGTGCTGCGCCGTCGCCGTCAGGACAAAGAGCGAGAGCAGGAGCAAGAGCGTGTTGAGTGGTTTCTTCATAAGTAAAGTTTCAGCCAACTCCTTTTCGGTTAGAATGTTTTGAGAGCGCGAATCAATCTCGTCCTCAAGGCGGCAATTATAGCAATGCGTCACAGGCTCATCCAAAGCGTCGGCGTCGCGTGGACGCTTCTTTACGCGGCGCTGGTCGTCTGGCTCTATGCGGCCGCGCCCCGTAGCGTCGGCGACGTGGCGACGCAGGCGAGCGTCGCAGCCGGGACATACGAGATAGACCGCGCACGGTTCGAGAGCGGGCGCGAGTTGTTCGCGCGCGAGCAGTATCGCGCGGCGCGCGACGAGTGGGCGCGTGCAGACCCGGCGCGGCGCGACGCCCTGACGCAGTTCTACACGGCCTATGCCTTCTACCGCGAAGGCTGGGGGCGCGTCTATCACGACGACGCGCTGTTTCGGCAGGGACTCGAAGCCGTCAACTTAGCCATCAGCCTCGCGCCCGATGGCGCTTTGAGAGTTGACGACCCGAATCTGAAACTGCGCACGGCCGCCGAGTTGAAAGCCGAGTTGGAACAGGGACTCGAACAGACGGCCGGAGACTTCAACCCGTTCAAGGTCTTCCGCGAGCGCAAGTGAGATGACGGATAACTACTCGCGTAATCGCGCGCTGGTGCGCTACCTGCTGCTGCCGACCATCTTCCTGACGGTCGCGCTCCTTGGCGGCCTGCGCGTCGCGGCCG
Source organism: Pyrinomonadaceae bacterium (assembly GCA_035942915.1). Taxonomy (GTDB): domain Bacteria; phylum Acidobacteriota; class Blastocatellia; order Pyrinomonadales; family Pyrinomonadaceae; genus DASZCR01. The sequence continues at coordinate 2,966 of DASZCR010000026.1, forward strand.
GGTCGGGCGCGCTCGTTTTTCTCGCGCCGCCGCTCGTCACGCTCCTGCTCTCGGTGCTGCTCGTGCTGCTGTTTGCGCGCGGGCGCATGATTGAAGTCGAGAGTTGGCTTTCGTTGGAGCATCATCCGCTGACGAACGTCGCGCACGCGTTGCTGCTGTTGTCTCTGTTCTTCGCGTCGGCGCAGAGTTTCAATAGCGTGCTTCCGGAAGCGGGACTGCTGCGCTGGATGCTGTCGTTCTTTTTCCTCTGGACGCTGTGGCAGAATCAGTTCGCTTCCTTCGACGCGCGGCGCACGCTGAGGAGTGTCGCGGCACTCTTCGGGACGGCGTTTGTCGTCAAGCACCTGCTGCTCGCAGGACTCTACGCGCCGGACGGCGGCTGGCTCAGGCGACTGACGGGCGTCCTGCTCGAAGGCGTCACGCTCGGCACGCTCGACGCGCCCGCGCACGCGCCCGCCACAGGCTACATCTCCTTCTTCACACTGGCGCTCTACGTCTGCGGCCTCTGGCTGCTGCCCGCCGCGCCGGAAGCCGAAGTCGCAGACGCCGAGACAAATGCGCTCGTACTGACGACGGGCGAGGCCATTGATGCGACGACCGCCAGCGAAGCGGACGAAGACGAAGAGCCGACGCTGGTCAGAAAGAGTTAAAGGCGGCGGGCGGCAAAGTTGAAGGGCAAATTTAAAAGAGAGAGAAAGAGAGAGGCAGCGCGTTTCATTTCACAGAAACGCGCCG
>DASZCR010000027.1:0-4106 GCA_035942915.1 Pyrinomonadaceae bacterium
CGTCGATATGTATCAGGCGCTGACGCGCGCCATCGACAAGATTGAGAAGCAGGTCTTAAAGCTCAAGAAGAAGATTATCGACCGCAAGCAGGGCGCGATGCCGCTCTCATCGCTCGCCCCGCAGGAGACGCCGCCGCCCGCTCCCACGTCGCGGCGTCGCGGAGGCGGCGGAGCCAGCGCGGGCGCGGCGGCAGCGGCGGCCGTCGAGGCCGGTGTGGAAGACACTTTGACGGCGCGCGCGCCGCGCATCGTGCAGGCGCGCGGCTATCGCGTCAAGCCGATGACGGCTGAGGAAGCGGCCATGACGCTCGCGGACGATTCCGACCAGTTCGTCGTCTTCCGTGATGCGGACACCAACCGCGTCAGCGTCCTCTACAAACGCAAGGACGGAAACTTCGGCCTCATTCAGCCGTAAGCAGAAGCGGCCTTGATAACTTCGAGACGCGGCGAGAGGTTCGTCCGCCAAACCCTTCGGGGGCGCGCGCGGATTCGTCCATCGCCGCGTCCTTGCTTTGCGCGCCACACAGACGAGATGACGCAAGAGTCCGACAGCCGACCCTACATCACCGTCAGCGATTTCGTCGCGCAGGCTCCGGCGCGTCTCGGCCTTGAGTTCATCGCGGGCGCAAGCGGCGCCGCCGAGCGGAGGCTCAACGCGGCGCGCATCCAGAAACTCGGCCTCGCCCTCGCAGGCTTCACGCACTACGTCCACGCCGGGCGCGTGCAGATTGTCGGCCAGAGCGAGATACAGTATCTCGGACAGCTTTCCGTCGAGGGCAGACGCGAGGCCATCTCGCGGCTCGAAACCGACAAGATTTCGTGTGTCCTCGTGACGAAGGGGCTTGACCCCCCGGCCGAGTTAATCGAGGCGGCCGAGAGCGCCGCAATACCGCTCATCAAAACATCGCTCGTCAGTTCCGTCGCCATCTCCGTCATCACGGACTATCTCCAAGAGGCGCTCGCGCCGCGTGAGTTGCGTCACGGCGTCCTGCTTGAGATGTACGGCCTCGGCGTGCTCATCGAAGGCAAGTCGGGAGTCGGCAAGTCGGAGTGCGCGCTCGACCTCGTCGTGCGCGGGCATCGTCTGGTCTCTGACGACGTGGTGGAAATCAGGCGCACGGCTCCCGACCGACTGCGCGGCAGCGCGCCGGAGCTTTTGCGCGAACACATGGAGATACGCGGCCTCGGCATCATCAACATTCGCGACCTCTACGGCGTCTCGGCCATCAGTGGGCCGAAACAACTGAACCTCTCCATCCGGCTCGCACGTTGGGAGGAGGCGGGCGATGTCGAACGTCTGGGGCTTGATGCGACGACGGTGGATATCCTCGGCGTCGCCGTGCCGCACGTGTTGCTGCCGGTCAGTCCGGGTCGCAACCTCTCGACGTTGGTTGAGACGGCCGTGCGCGTGCATCTGCTGCGGCTGCGCGGGTACAATGCCGCGCAGGAGTTCTTCGCGCGACATACGAGCGCGCTTGAAGGGGCGCGTGAAACGAACAAGGGGGCGGGCGAAACCGAATAGCCGATGGCAGGGAAGAGACGAGAACGCGGAGGGGCGCAGGCGAGCGGCGACGCAGCGGGCGCGCCCGACATCGTTATCATCACGGGTTTGAGCGGGTCGGGGATGTCTTCGGCGACGAATGCCTTTGAAGACCTCGGCTACTTCTGCGTCGATAATCTGCCGCTCACGCTGCTTCCGACCTTTGCGCGTCTGGTGCAGGCAGATGAAGATGACGACTCCGGCGAGCGCCCGCACATCGAGCGCGCCGCGCTCGTCATCAACATCCGCGAGGGACAGTTCCTCAGCGAGTTTCCCGCGCGCCTGAAGGCGCTCCGCGCGAGCGGCTTAAACGTCTTCGTCCTCTACCTCGAAGCTTCGGACGAAGTCTTGCAGCGTCGCTTCAGCGAGACGCGCCGGCCACACCCGTTCGACACGGGCGACGGCCTGCTCGCCTCCATCCGCAGCGAACGCAAGGCGCTCGAAGAGATACGCACGCTCGCAGACCACATCACTGATACCTCCGAGCACACCGTTCACACGTTGCGCCGCCAACTGCTCGAACGCTTCAGCCCCGACACGGCCGGAGCGCCGATGCGTGTCGTCGTCTCAAGCTTCGGTCACAAGTACGGCACGCCGCGCGACCTCGACCTCCTGTTTGACGTGCGCCATCTGCCCAACCCGCACTTCGTCCCCGAACTGCGCGACCTCTCCGGTCACGACCCGCGCGTCGTCAAATATCTCAAAGAGAGCGAGGAGGCGCGTGAGACGCTTGCGCGCTTTGGCGACCTGCTCGACTATCTCCTGCCGCTCTACCGGCGCGAGGGCAAGGCTTACGTCACAGTCGGCGTCGGCTGCACCGGCGGACGCCACCGCTCCGTGATGATTGCCAACGCTCTGGCGCGACGCCTGCGCCGCGCGGGCTTCGACGCCCTCGCCACGCACCGCGACATCGCCAAGACGAAGCGCCGCCGCCCGGCGAACGGGAAAAAGTAGAGTGCATCTGAAGACTTCGATTATCATGTCTGCCGGTTCCGGCAACTGTCTGCGGCGAGGTGTGTAAATGGTTGAAACGGGAAAGGGCGAAGGCGCGCGAGAGGCTCAGCCGCCACAGTTGCGGCGCATCGCCGGGGTCGTCGTCACGCACGGCCAACTGGCGAACGAACTGCTGGCGGCAGCCGAAACCATCATCGGCCCCATCAAGCACATCACGGCCGTCTCCATCGGCTGGCACGACGACGTGGACGCCGCGAGCGATGAAATCGAGCGCGCCATCACGCGCGTCAGCGAAGGTCGGGGAGTGCTGCTGTTGACCGACATGTTCGGCGGGACGCCGACCAACATCGCCGCCATGTTTTTGCGCGAGGGCGAAGTCGAAGTGGTGACGGGGGTCAACCTGCCGATGGTCATCAAACTGGCCGGTCAGACGGTCGAAGAACCGCTCGACGAAGTGGCGCGCCGCGTCCGCGAGCAGGGGCGCGAGGCCATCTATCTGGCGGGCGACCTGCTGGCCGGAGAGAAGAAGTCCTGAAGTAGAGCCGAGATGCTGGAAAGGCACGTCACCGTGACGAACCGTCTGGGGCTGCACGCGCGCGCGGCGGCGCGACTCGTGCGCACGGCGAGCGTCTATCGCAGCACCGTCAGACTCGAACGCGCAGACCGCAGCGCGTCGGCCGATGCCAAGTCCATCCTGAGCGTGCTGATGCTGGCCGCCGCGCGCGGCACAATCCTGCGCGCGACGGCCGAAGGCACTGATGAGGATGAAGCTCTGCGCGCCGTCTGCAAGTTGATTGCGAGCGGTTTCGGCGAAGAGGGAGAGTAGTGAGCAGGCGAAACAGAAGGCAGCGGACGGAGGAGCGTTTGCGCGGCGTCGCCGTCTCGGAAGGCTTGGCTATCGGCCGCGTGCTGCGCATCCACAGCGGAGCGCGTCGCCACATCTTCAAGACGACGCTCGACGAAGCGGACATCCCGCGTGAGACGCGCCGTTTTCGCGCCGCCGTCCGCCTCGCACGCCGCCAACTGCTCGCCATCAAGCGCCGCGCCGAACGTGCCCTCGGCCCCGAACACGCCTACATCTTCGACGCGCATCTGCTGATGCTCGAAGACCGCAAGCTGCATGAAGACATCGAGACGACCATCCGCGACGAGCGCGTCAACGCCGAGTGGGCTGTCAAGGTCGTCACCGACCGTCTGCTGGCCGTCTATGCAGAGATTAAGGACGACTATCTTCGTGAACGCAGTTCCGACATCGAGGACGTGACGCGTCGCATCCTCGTCGCCCTGAGCGGCGAGAGCATGAGCGGGCGTTCGCCCTCAGAGGATGCCGTCATCGTCGCCGAAGAGTTGATGCCTTCGACGGCGGCCGAACTCGACTTCTCGCATATCCGCGCGATTGCCACCGACGGCGGCGGCTGGACTTCACACACAGCCATCATCGCGCGCGGTCTCGGCATTCCCTCCATCGTCGGCCTGCGCGACCTCTACCGGCGCGCGCGCACGGGCGACGAGATTGTCGTCGATGCGCGCACGGGCGAAGTCGTCCTGCGGCCGAAGCAGGAGACGCGTGCGCTCTACACGGCCGCACGCGCCGAGCGACTGCCCTCTACGG
>DASZCR010000028.1:0-10177 GCA_035942915.1 Pyrinomonadaceae bacterium
ACGGACGAAGCGACCGTGCGCAAGGTCTTGCTCAGTTGGGGGCCGGGCAAGTTCGACGCGGAACTGTTCCTCGATGGCAAGGCTTTTCGTCCGGACGGCAAGTCGGCCGCGACTTTGATTCCACCCGCCTTCGGCCTCGCCGGTGTGAACCTGCACACGTGGACGGGTTGGGGTTCGGTCACACACTGGAACGCCTTCGTCGCCAACCTTGAGATGCACGGCAAGGGGACGTTCTACGACCCGCGTCTGAACGACCCGGACAAGTTCCCTATCGCGGCGCGCGCAGGCTTCGGCAACGTGCGCAGCAATCCAGACCTCATCACGCTCAAACTGCCTGCGCTTCAGTTCTACCAACTCGCCATCCCCGCTCCCGCGCCTCCCGAAGGCAGCTTCGACCGTGCGGCGGCGGCTCGCGGCGAGGCGCTCTTCAACGAGCAGGCGAAGTGTGCTACCTGCCACGTCCCGCCCATCTTCACAGAGCCGGGCTGGAACATGCACAAGCCGGAGGAGATAGGCATCGACGATTTTCAGGCCAAGCGTTCGCCCGACGAGCGTTACAGGACAGCGCCGCTCAAGGGACTCTGGACGCATCAGAAGGGCGGCTTCTATCACGACGGACGCTTCACGACGCTGCGGCAGGTGGTTGACCACTACGACCGCTTCTTCAACACCAACCTGAACGAGCGGCAGAAGAGCGACCTCGTTGAATACCTCAAGTCGCTGTAAGCAAGTGATAGGTGATGGGTGATAGGTGATAAGAGAAAAGCTTCTTTCCTATCATCTGTCACTTATCACCCATCACTCATCACTTATCACCTCTCAGCACCTTTAAAAAGGAGATTCTGCAATGAATGTTGCAGCCATACTGTTTGCCGTCGCCGCTGTCGGCGGATTGGTGATGGCGGCCATGCGTTTCGGAGGACGGGAACTTCCTCCGATGGGGCTGGCTATCGTTCACGGGCTGTTTGCCGCCTCAGGACTAGTGGCGCTCGTCGTCGCCATTCTCGGCGCGAACGCTTCCACCGCCGCCTATGTCTCGCTCGCGGGCTTCATCATCGCCGCCATCGGCGGGTTCTCTCTTTTCGCTTACCACCTGCGTGGTCGGGCTTTGCCCATCAACTACGTCGTGATTCACGCGGCCGGTGCGGTCGTTTCGTTTGCGATTCTGCTGTACGTCATCTTCTCCGCGCGCGGTTGAGGGAAGTATGAGCAAGGGACTGCGAGTTTTCGGCCATCCGCTGCACGCAATCCTGAGCGACCTCCCCGTCGGGTTGCTCGGCACGTCGTTGCTTTGGGACGCTGTGGCCGTCTTTCGCGGCGAGTCTATCTGGTGGGCGATTTCGTTCTGGAGCATCACGCTCGGTCTGTTGGCGGCAATGATGGCGGCGACGGCCGGGGCGGTCGATTACGCCGCCATCAAGCAGCAAGACCCGGCGCTCGCAGATGCCAACAAGCACATGTTGTACGTGCTCGCGGCCGTTGTGCCGTACATCTTGAGCCTGCTTGTGAGGGGCGGAGCGAGCGCGCCGGAGTCGGGCAAGACAGTTGTCGTCATCTTCGGGCTGGAAGGGTTAGGCGCGCTTCTGCTGTCGGTGGGAGGCTGGTATGGAGGGCATCTCGTCTTTCATCACGGAATCGGTCGCGACGACGAATTGGCGAAAACAAAATCATAAAGGGGCGGCAAAATGACACTCAGATTGATTGATTCACGCGGCGACGTAAACGCGTCGCGTCTCCCTGTACGGACGGTCGAGAAGGTGGCTGAGGCGCACCTGCCGACGGAGACGGGCGAGTTCCGCATCATCGGTTTTCGTTCGCTGACCTCAACGGAAGAGTTCGTCGCGCTCGTCAAAGGCGAATTCAACGCCGAGCGGCCGAGTCCGGTGCGTATTCATTCGCAATGCATGACGGGCGACGTGTTCGGCTCGGTCAAGTGCGACTGCGGCCGTCAACTACGCGCCGCCATGCAACTCATCGAGCGCGAGGGACACGGCTGCGTCGTCTACCAACAGCAGGAAGGGCGCGGCATCGGCATCATCAACAAGATTCGCGCATACGCCTTGCAGGACGAGGGCGCAGACACCATCGAGGCTAACGAGCGGCTCGGCTTCGAGGCAGACATGCGACGCTACGAACAGTGCGCCGAGATTCTCGCCGACCTCGGCCTGCGTAGAGTCCGTATGATGTCCGACAACCCGGAGAAGATTCAGGCGCTCAGGCGCGCCGGACTCGAAGTGGTCGAGCGCGTCCGGCTCGAAGTGGAACCTCACGACTGCTTCGCCAATTATCTCAAGACAAAGAAGGAGAAGATGGGTCACTTCGTCAACGTGGCCTGAACCAGCTTATGGGTTACACAGAAGTCCCCCTCGCATATACCTCCGACCTGCGCGACGGAGAGATGAGAGAAGTCTCGTTCGGCGAAACGAGGATTCTGCTCGCGCGCGTCGGCGAACGCTTTCACGCAGTCAGCGCAACCTGTCCGCACTACGGCGCGCCGCTCGTCGAAGGCGCGCTCTGCGGCACACGCGTCGTCTGCCCCTGGCATCACGCCGCTTTTAACGTCGCCGATGGACGCTTGGAAGAACCCCCCGCACTCGACGGCCTCGTCCGCTACGACGTGCGGGTCGAAGGCGAGCAGCTCTTCATCAGCGTCCCCGATACGACTGAAGACAGGCGCACGCCGCCGCTTGCGACGCACGACCCCCAGACGGACGCGCGCCGCTTCGTCATCATCGGCGCGGGCGCGGCCGGTTACGCCGCCGCGCAAACTCTGCGTGAAGAGGGTTTTCGTGGTCGCGTCTTGATGTTGACGCGCGACGAGCGCGCCCCCTACGACCGCCCCAATCTGAGCAAGGACTATTTGCACGGCCACGCCGCACCCGAATGGATGCCGCTGCGACCGGCGGAATTCTACGATGAGTGCAACATCGAACTCGTCTGCAAGCGGGAAGTGACGCACGTTGACGCAAGCGCCAAGACCGTCACCTTCGAGGGCGGCGAAACACTTGAATACGATGCGCTCTTGGTCGCCACAGGCGGCGCGCCCGTCAAGCTCAACATCCCCGGTTCAGACCTGAAAAACATCTGCGTCCTGCGCAGCTTCTCCGACGCCGATTCAATCATCGAGACGGCCGCGCGCTCGCGCCGGGTCGTCGTCGTCGGCGCAAGCTTCATCGGCATGGAGGCCGCCTACAGCCTACGCGAACTCGGACTCGACGTGACGGTCGTCGCGCCCTCAGCCGAACCCTTCGAGGCAACGCTCGGCGCGGAAGTCGGCGCGTTGTTCAGACGCTTGCACGAAGCGCATGGCGTGCGTTTCAAACTCGGCTCCATCATCTATCGCTTCGAGGGCAGTCACGGCGTCGAGGCCGTCATCCTCGACAACGGTGAACGCGTCGAGACCGACATGGTTCTGATAGGGGCGGGCGTGCGTCCCGTCACACATTTCCTCGAAGGCGTCACGCTCGATGAGAAGGGCGGCGTCGTCGTGGACTCGCGCCTGCGCGCAGCCGACGGACTCTACGCGGCGGGCGACATCGCCTCTTTCCCCGACGCGCGCACAGGCTCGGTCGTGCGCGTCGAGCACTGGCGCATGGCGCAGCAGCAGGGGCGCACGGCCGCGCGCAACATGGCCGGAGCCGATGAGGCGTTTGACGCCGTGCCCTTCTTCTGGACGCGGCAGTTCGATGCGGGTCTGCTCTACGTCGGCCGCGCGGCGACGTGGGACGAAATCATCTATCAGGGCAGCCTCGACGCGCACGACTTCCTTGCCTTCTACGTGAAAGACGGGCGCGTGCTCGCCGTGGCAGGGATGAACCGCGACCGCGAAATGGCGCTCTTCGAGGAATTGTTCAGGCACGACCGGATGCCCGCCGCCGCTCAACTGCGCGAGGGCGCAAACGGGCTTCACGCGCTGCTGGCGGAAGCCTCCGCCACCTCCACGTGGGGCGATGGGACGGCCGGGCGCGCAGCCTGAAGTTGTCAAGGTCTGTTTGATGGGAACGGAAAAACAGGGGCGTTAGGCGAAGACCGAAACGGATGCGAGTTCGGTCTTCGTCGTGTCTGGGACTTGGAGTTTGCAAAGGTGGTGAGGCTCGGATAGGATGAGAGCGCGTTCGCTCATCAAGCGTCTCTCTGAATGTGTCCCTCACTCCCGAAACACATCGCAGATGCGTCCCCGTCTCATGACCCCAACGTCGAGACCTCGCGGATATTTCTGTTAAAAACCCGACCAGGAGTAGACCACAATGGCGACCCCCTCTGCTTTATTGTTCGACTCTCATGAGGATGAAAACCTGACGCCCGCGCCGCGCGGCGAGGCGCTCCCAACCCTTCAACGGTCGCGCGACGGCGACGACCTCAACCACCCTCTCATCGGCCAGCGCGTGCAACTCTTCTCCGGGCTGAGTCCTGCCGAAGTGAGTCGCATCGCGGCCTCTGCGCGTAGTATGCGCCGTGCGCGCGGCGAGTTTATCTACATGCCGGGCGACGCGGCCGACTGCGTCTACATCATCAAACGCGGACGCGTCAAGCTGTCCGTACTTTCGGAATCGGGCAAGGAGATTGCCATCGATATTATTCAGCCCGGCGAAATCATCGGCGAGTTTGCGCTCGTCGATGATTCGCCGCGCAGCAACATGACGCAGGCGCTCGATGATGCCTCGATGTGGGTCTTTCATCGACGCGACTTCGCGCACATGTTGATGAATCAGCCGAAGCTTGCGATGAGCTACATCCGCCTCGTCGGCGACCGCCGTCGGCGGATGGAGAAGAAGCTCTCGGATATCACGTCGAAGGCCGTCTCGGCGCGCGTCTGTGAGTTGCTACACGAACTTTCGACGGGCACTGCCCAAGTCGAATCGACGGGCGGAGACTACCTCGTGCCGCTCACGCATCACGACGTTGCCAGCCTCATCGGCGCAGCGCGTCAGACGACCACCTCCGTCCTCAACGACCTCGAACGACGCGGCATCATCGAACTGGGAAGGGGCTGGATGCGCGTCAAATCTCTGAAAGACCTACAGACCTACGGCATCTGATTTCCGGCTCGCGAAACTTTTTTCGCTTCAACGTCAGCCAACTGACAGTGGTGTCAGTTGGCTGACATTCTTTTAGCGCGCGGGCGCGCATACTGCGCCTGCATTCAGAGAAGCGTTAGCAAGCATTCAATTATCAACACCTCGCACATGGCCTCACGGCCGTCTTCCGAATGCGAATCGAGTTTGCCAACTCGCAGGCACACTCGGACGACTCCCGAAAATTCAGACGCGGCATCGACCTCCGATGCCTCACCGCGCATCCGCGAGCCTCGCACCAACAGACTCGCAAGCGGGTTTCAGCCGGAGTGTGTCCGCATCCTCCGACCCCGATTAAAGACACCGACAACCTGACCGATAAGGAGAATCAAATCCACCATGAGAACAGACCGCAAGAGTTCACACTGGGCGTTCAAATTCGCTGTCGTCGCCTTGTTGCTGACGGCCGTTACAGGACTTAATTTCGCCCCCATCGCTTCGGCCGGCGGCTCGCTCGGCACTTCCCCCTTCGACTTCACCGACGCCGTCTACCGCGCGCACGGCATCCGCCCCGAAGGCATCGTCCTGCGCGTCGGCGATTCGAGCCGCGCGGGCGACTTCGTCGTTGACAACTCGAACACCGACCCGAACCGCCGCAACATCCGCACCATCGAAACCACTCCGGGAACGACCGGCACGAGCGGCCTCACCTATGCCAACATCTTCGGCGTGCTCAACTCCGCCAGCTTCGAGCGCAACGGCTCCGGTCAACTGACCTCGCGCGGCCAGCAAGCGTTCGACACGGCCGAACGCTTCCGCGTCTTCATCTTCCCGAAGGCTTCAAACGGCTCCATCCTCGACCCGTTCCTTCCGAACAAGCGTCAGGACAACATCTTCGACACGCGCGACGGCTACTTCAGCAATGACCCGCTCGGCCTCTGGGTCGCCGTGTGGGTCGTCTACACGCCGAAGGCCGCGACGGCCGAAGGACGCAAGGAACTCGACCCCATCGCCGCCACCAACGGCCGCGACCTCGACGGGACGCCCATCCTCACCAGCCCTTCGCAAATCGACAACCTCGCCGCCAAAGGGCTTATCGAGCTGCGGACGCGCCCCGTTGACGACCCCGTCTTCCGTTGGGTTATCTGCCCGATTCCCGAAGACCCGCGCAACGGCTTCATTCGCCCCGACGCCTTCATCCGCGACGTGAGACGCGCCGACGGCTCTTCGGTCTTCCCGGCACTGCGTAACAACTTCGTCTGCCTGCAACAGTCGGGCGACTGGTGCGACTAGCAACTGTGCGCGTCTGCACCGCGCGAGCCTGAAGCCGCGAGGGCCTCGCAAGCCTCCCGGTTGTCCAAGCGATGTCCGCGAGGCTCAAGCGGCACGGACGCCAACAGAGACTGTCTGCTCCCCTGGCGCGCTGCGCGGCGCGTAAAAAGGGGGCAGGGGAGCGGACAGTCGGCTTCCTGAGCCAAGTCAACTCACGCTGGGACTGAAACGACCGTCCCGATTTCCACACCGGACAGCAAGCACTCTTCCGCAGGTTTCGACGCACAGCGCGAAGCCCGGAGCACCTCTACGTTTTTTTTCAGACCTGAAAGATTGTCTCCGCAAGGATGCAGAAGGAGAACACGTAATGGCGAACATCTTGAAGATTAACAGAAGGGCGGAGAAGGAGAAGCAACAGGCCGCCAAAAACAGACGCGAGATAATCGCGGCCGGCTTGAGCCGCCGCGACATGCTGAAGATGGGGCTTCTGACGAGCGCCGGTCTGCTCATCCCGAAAAGAGGCTTGAGCGCACGCGCTCTCAACACCGCAGGCAGCCTCTCCAGCGGCAGCGGCAACCCGTCAAGCCCGCCGACGCGCCCCTTCGTCCAGCCCTTCACGCGCATGACCGTCAAGCAGCCGGTCACCTCCCTCAACCCGACGCCGACCGTCGTCCCGAACGTCGTCGCAGGCGAAGGCCGCACCATCTCGCATCAGGCTTTCAATCAATTCAAGCCGGTCAAGTTCTACGAAGTCGAGCAGCGTCTCGCCAACATCATCACGCACCCAGACCTTCCGGCGCAGCCGCTCTGGGGCTTCGACGGCCTCGTTCCCGGCCCGCTCTACGTCGAGCGTTACGGTCAGCCCGTCCTGATTCGCAACCGCAACAAGTTGCCTGCCGACAACGGCGGCTTCGGTAAGAATCTCGTCACCACGCACCTGCATAACGGCCACACCCCGGCCGAGTCTGACGGCAACCCGTGCGACAACTTCGGCCCCGGCAAGTTCTACGACCAGCACTACCCGAACGTCCTCGCCGGTATCAACTCCACGCACAAGGACGTGGGCGGCGACATTCAAGAGGCGATGCATACGCTCTGGTATCACGACCACATGCACGACTTCACCTCGCAGAACGTCTACAAGGGACTGGCCGGGATGTATCTGCTCTTTAACGACTACGACACGGGCGACGAGACGACCGGCTTCCATCTCCCCTCGTTCGGAGACGGCGCGAGCGACGACAGCAACTTCGACATCCCGATGCTCTTCAGCGACCATCTCTACGACGAAGACGGCATCGTCACCTTCGACACCTTCAACTTCGACGGCGTGCTCGGCGACCGCTTCCTCGTCAACGGCAAGGTGCAGCCCGTCCTCCACGTCCACCCGCGCCGCTATCGCTTCCGCTGGCTCGACGCAGGCCCCTCGCGCTTCTACGAACTGTTCTTCACCGACACGAACAATCTCAACCAGCGCATCCGCTTCCACCAGATTTCGACCGACGGCAACCTGCTCGAACGCCCCGTCGAAGTCGAGAGCGCACGTATCTCGGTGGCCGAACGCGTCGATATCGTGATTGACTTCTCGAAGTACGCAGGTAAGACGCTCTACATCGAGAACCGTCTCGAACAGGTTGACGGGCGCGGGCCGACCGGCAAGGTGCTGCCCGCCGGACAGGGCAACCTGATTCTGAAGATTGTCGTTGACCTGCCGCCGATTGCCGACCACAGCGTTGACCCGGCGACCATCACCAAGTTCTATGGCCTGCCCGACAAGACGGCCGCGCCGCGCATCACGCGCACCTTCAACTTCGACCGCTCGAACGGCAACTGGACTATCAACGGCCGCTCGATGGACCCGGAATGTCAGGAGGTCAGAGTCCGCGTGCAGCAGAACTCGGTCGAGCACTGGATTGTCAACAACAGTTCGGGCGGCTGGCAGCACCCCGCGCACATCCACTTCGAGGAGTTCCAGTTCCTCTCCATCAACGGACAGCCGCCGGCCTCGACCGGGCTGGTGCAGAACGGGCGCAAGGACGTGATTCGTCTCGAACACAACATGCAGACGAAGACCTTCTTCCGCTTCCGCGACTTTCTCGGCCGCTACCCGTTCCACTGTCATAACGTCGTCCACGAAGACCACGCGATGATGCTCATCTGGGAAATCGCTCCCGAAGGCGACCAGAGAACCAACCCGTAACGGACAAGGAGACGCCTGAATATGAGAAGCATGTATAGGAGAACGCTGGTCGGGCTGCTCGGAGTCGTCCTTATCATGGGAGGCATCGCACCGGCGGCCGACGGACAGACCAAACGTACGAAGACGCCGCGCGAGAGACTGGCCGAGCGCAGCTTTCCGAACGTCTTGCTGACGACGCACGACGGTCAGAAGGTCAGGTTCTACGACGACCTCGTGAAGGGGAAAATCGTCCTCATCAACTTCATGTATGCGAAGTGTGGGGGCATCTGTCCCGGAACGACGGCGAACCTGCTGAAGGTGCAGAAGATGTTAGGCAAGCGCGTCGGACGCGACATCTTCATCTATTCGATTACGCTCAAGCCGGAAGAGGACACCCCGCAGACGCTCAAGAAATACGCCGAGTCGTACAGGGTCGGGCCGGGCTGGAAGTTTTTGACCGGCGACCCGAAGGACGTGGAACTGCTGCGGCAAAAGCTCGGCTTCATCGACCGCGACCCGGCGCGCGACGCAGACAAGTCGAACCACATCGGGATGCTCAGGTTCGGTAACGAGCCGCTGACGTTGTGGGCAGGCTGTCCGGGGCTGCTCGCGCCCGGAAAAATCGTGAAGGAACTCGGCCTCGTTGATTGGCCGACGGCCGCAGAGGCGGCGAGAGGAGGGGAGAGATGAGAAAGAACCGACTGATAATCAAAGGTCTGTCCGGCGCATTCTGCGCGGCCGTTCTGGCGACGGCCTCGGCCTCGGCACAGACGGCGTCTGCGACCGTACAGCCCGGCGTCGAAGTAGCTGAAGCAGCCCCCACGCAGGCCGCCTCGTTCGCCGTCGGCGAAGGGCCGGAGGGCGTGACCACCGACGGGACGAACGTCTTCGTCGCCAACCAGTTCAGCAACACCGTCACCAAACTGCGCGGGAGCGACGGCGCGTCGGTCGCCACTTACAAGGTCGGCCGTCGCCCGGTGGCGCTGGCCTTCGACGGCTCGGCCGTCTGGGTGGCAAACTATCTCGGCAACAACGTCATGAAACTCGACCCGGCGACCGGCGCGCTCCTCGGCACATACGCGGTCGGCGAAGGGCCGGGCGGCCTGCTCTGCACGTCCGGGCACGTCTGGGTGGCGAACCGCAACAGCAACACCGTGACCAAGCTTCGCGCTGCCGACGGCATGACGCTCGGCACTTATGAAGTAGGCACGCGCCCCATCGGTCTGGCCGCCGACTCGACGCACGTCTACGTCACCAACAACAACAGCGACACCGTGACGAAACTGCGAGCAGCGAACGGCGCGGTCGTCGGCACGTTCACTGTCGGCGACGGCCCCTTCGGCATCGCCTTTGACGGCGCAAGCCTCTGGGTCGCCAACTTCGGCAGCGGCAACGTCATGAAGCTCAACACCGATGGGACGCTCGCGGGCACTTACCGCGTCGGCGACGGCCCCGTCTCGGCCATCCATCACAACGGCGTCATCCTCGTCGTCAACAACGGCGGTGACAACGTGACGATGCTGCGCGCTGAAGACGGCGCAAACATCGGCTCTCTGCCGACAGGTCGCAGCCCCATCGGCGTGGCCGCCGCAGGCTCAAGCCTCTGGGTGACGAACTCAGGCGGCAACAGCGTCACGCTCACCAAGCGTTAGACACCAGCAAGCGACACACAACCCGGTAGTCACAAACAGTTCAGCGCGGGCGCCCCAAG
>DASZCR010000029.1:0-22243 GCA_035942915.1 Pyrinomonadaceae bacterium
CTTTTGCCGGCATCGTTCCAGCCGAGCGCATTCTCGCGGTCAGCCGGCCAGATGGAATACTGCTCCTCGTGGTTGACCACCACTTTGTAGATGGTGTTGTCTTCGCGTTCGTCTCTGTTCATGTGGCCTCCGTCGTTCAGATTCGGGTTCAAAGATGAAGATACTCTGGAGCGCGGGCATTATCTAACCAAAGCTTCTTTGACTTCAAACACGCGCGCCACTTCCGAGAGGTCGGATGTCGTGCGACAGGGCGGGAGGCTTTGCAGAAAGAGCCGACCATAGCCTTGCGTGCGGAGGCGTGGGTCGAGCACGGCGAGGACGCCCCGGTCGGTCGCGCTGCGGATAAGACGGCCGAGTCCCTGCTTGAGACTGATGACGGCCTGCGGCACGCTGTACTCGTAGAAACTCGAACCGCCCTGCTCCTCGATGAACTTCTGACGCGCCGCCACGACGGGGTCGCTCGGCACGGCGAACGGCAGTTTGTCGACGATGACGCACGAGAGTTGTTCTCCTCGCACGTCCACGCCCTGCCAGAAACTCGCTGTCGCAAAGAGCACCGCATGAGGCGTCGTGCGAAACTTTTCCAGCAGTCCGGCCTTCGACGCGCTGCCCTGCACGAAGCACGGGTAATCTACCTCGCAAGCGACGCGGTCATAGAGCGCACGCATCGCGGCCAGACTGGTCGAGAGCACGAAGGCGCGCCCGCGCGAGATTTCGAGCAGGTTGATAATCTCTTCGGCCGCGCGTTCGATGAACTGCGGCGAGCGCGGGTCGGGCATGCGCGGCGGCAGATAAAGAACCGCCTGACTCTCATAATCGTAGCTCGAAGGAGCAATCAACTCATCCGTCGCTTCCGGTAGGCCGAGCCGCTCGCGCACGAAGTTGAAACTGCCCGCGCTCGCCAGCGTCGCCGAAGTCATCACGACCGTCTCGACCCGCTCAAACAGCTTGTCTTGCAGCAGCGTGGACACGTCTATCGGCGAAGCGCGCAGGAACATTCCGCGCCCGCGCCGCTCAGACCAATAGACATATTTTTTATCGTCGCCCGCCACGATGAACTCCAGATTGAAACGCAGTTCGCGCACGCGCCGCACAAGGTTCTCGACTTCGGGCGGCGCGTCGCGCATCGCGTCGAGCGTCGTTTCCAGACGGTTGAGCGCGCCGTCGAGGCTGAGGTAGGCATCGCCGAGCGGCGTCGCTTCAATCTCGCCGCGCGTGTTCTTGCGCGCAAACGTCCCCGGCACGATGGCGAAGCGTCCTTCCTCGCCGCGCCCCTCGCGCGTGAACCCCATCCAGAACGCCTCCGCAAAACGCGCCACGCGCCCCGCCACACGCGTCAACTCGCGGTTGACGCCCACGTCCGTAATCGGCAGTTGGTTGAGGTCGCGCAGCACGTCCTCGACCTGATAGTTCGAGACCTGCGCGCCGAAGTACTCGGCCGCCACGTCCTCGACCGCGTGCGCTTCGTCGAAGACGACGGCCGAGTAATCCGGGATGACCTGCCCGTACTCGCCACCGCGCAGGGCGAGGTCTGCGAAGAAGAGATGATGGTTGACGATGATGATGTCGGCGTCGGTGGCGCGTTGGCGCATCCGTGTGATGTAGCAGGCGTCATACTCGGCGCACTTCTGTCCGAGGCAGATTTCCGAGCGCGCGTCGATGTGTCGCCAGAAGGAGAGGTTTTCGGGAAGTTCGGTCAACTCCGCGCGGTCACCCGTCTCGGACTCGCGCGCCCAACGGCGCACCTCCTCGAAATAATCAACGTCGTCGAGGCCGTCGAGAATCGGCGACGACTCGGCGCGCTTAACGCGATTGAGGCAGACGTAGTTTGAGCGCCCTTTCATGTAGGCGGCCGTAAACTTCTTCGGCAGGACACGTTGAAGAAAGGGGATGTCTTTCTCCATCAACTGCTCCTGCAAATTTTTCGTCCCCGTCGAGATGACGACCCGGCCGCCGCGCGCCGTCGCCGCCGCTACGGCGGGCACGAGATAAGCGAGCGTCTTGCCCGTTCCCGTCCCCGCCTCGACGACCAGATGCCGCCGCTCCTCGAAGGCGCGCAGGACGGCCTCGGCCATCTCAACCTGTCCGGGACGATATTCGTATTCAGGATGAGCGCGCGCAATCAAGCCCTCGCGCCCGAAAATCTTTTCCATATCAGTTCAGTAATAAAGACGTGTGAGTAGCTGTGAGGTTAAATCGGTAACGATAAATATGTGTTCGACTATCAAGACGCGCCCTGCGCCGTTCACTTCGTCCGCCGGTGCTTTTCCATGAGGACGGTGAAGTTGAGCGTCTTCTCCTTGATTGACTTGTGAAGCTGGCGGCGGCGCGCCTCGTCCGCGCAGGCCGCGAGCTCTTCTTTTAAGGCTTCGACCTCTTTGAGCAGTTGCACCTCTTCGGGGACGAAGTTGTTGTTCTTCAGTATCGAGTAGCCCATGCGCAGGTCTGCGGGCGTGTTGAAGTATGCTTCGAGGTCGATGGGGCGTCCGCGACCGGGAAGGTCTTCAAACTCCCCGCGCTCCATCGCGCGCCTGACCTGCTCCTCGACGAATCGCTCAATCGACATAAAAACCGAAACCTCCCGCGTCGGCGTTCGAGAGCTATTATCTCACACACCGACGCGGGAGGCATCGTCCGGAAGCCGCTGCTGAAGGGTCAGGACTTCCTCGCGATGAAGTAGCTGTTCATGATGTCGTGCGGCAACTGCTTGACCTCGACATCGGTGAAACCGGCGTCGGCCAGCAGCCTCAACGCCTGCTCCTCGCCCCACGCCGCGCCGAGACCTTCGCCGCCGCAGGAGAGCGACACCGTCATGCAGTGCATACATGAGATGGTGTAGAGGAACGTCCCGACGGGGTGGTCGAGGTTCTGATGGACGTAGCTCGACGTGCGTATGTCCTGCATGAGAAACGTGCCGCCGGGGTTCAAGGCGTCCGCGATGGCCTTGAGCACGCGGCGGGGGTGCGCCTGGTCGTGGATGGCGTCGAAGGCCGTGACCAGTTCGTAGCGGCAGAAGTCGTTGATGTGGACGACATCTCGCACTTCAAAGCGGACGTTTGTGAGGCCGCGTCTTTCGGCTTCGGCGCGCGCTCTGGCGATGGCCTCGTCCGAGAGGTCGTAGCCGGTGAAACTGCTGGCGGGGAAAGACTCGGCCAGAGCGAGGAGCGTCCGCCCGCTGCCGCAGCCCACGTCCAAGACTTCGACGCCTGCGCGCAGGTTCGCCAGAGCGTGCGGCGCAAGCGGCAGTATCGCGTCGAACAAGGCCGCGCCGACCGTCTGGTCGCTCTCCTCGGCCATCACTGCGTGAAAGCGCGGGTAGGCCGAGTAAGGCACGCCGCCACCTTCCCGAAAGCATCTCACGATGTCGTCCTCGACCGCGCCGAGCAGCGAGACGAACTGCGTCGTCACGGCGAGGTTGTTGGGCGAGGCGGCGCGCGTCAGAAAGGCCGCGTGCTCGGCAGGCAGTTCGTAGAGGCCGGTCGCCGCGTCGTAGTCAACGACGCGCCCGGTCACCATCGCTCCGAGCCACTCGCGCACGTAACGCTCGTTGAGCGCCGCAGCCTCGGCGATTTCGTCGCTCGAAGAGGGCGGGAGCGTGGCGAGCACGTCGAAGAGCCCCGTCCGGTGGCCGATGCTCGTCATCAGCGCGAGCGCCGCGCCGTTGATACAATCGAGCATCTTCGCGGCGAAGGCTTCGGCCTTCGTCTGTTCGTTCTTCTGTTCGTTCTCCTCAATCTCGACAGCCATCTTGATAGTCTCCTTTGATGCCGTTTTAATGTGGGCGGCGCACGGTTTATACTGGCGCGCCGATGTCGCATCTCTCGTTCGCCCCGAACGATACGCCCGCGCCCCGCGCGCGGTCTTTAGGGATGGCTGAAGTTTTTCTGAAAGAGTTGTGAAGTCTTCCGTCAGATGAGCGACCCCGCGCCCATTTTCGAGTTTGGAGAGTTCTCGCTCGACGCCTCCGGCGGGCTGCTCAGGCGACGCGACGGCGCACCCGTCGCCTTGCCGCCGAAAGCCTTTGAGACGCTGCTCGTGCTCGTCGAAGGCGGCGGCGCGGTCTTGAGCAAAGACGAGTTGATGCGTCGCATCTGGGGCGACACCTTCGTCGAGGAGAACAACCTCTCGCAGAACATCTCGCTGCTGCGTAAGGCGCTCGACGACGGCACGGGCTTCAAATACATCGAGACGATTCCGCGTCGCGGCTACCGGCTGGCCGCCGCCGTCAGAGTGCGTAGCGTTGCTGCGCCTCTCTCACAGACGCGCGCGCCCGTACCGTTTTTCGACCGACCGCCGGAGACGAAGTATGCCAAGAGCGGCGACGTGAACATCGCCTACCAGACGCTCGGCGAAGGTTCATTCGACCTCGTCTTCGTGATGGGTTGGGTCTCGCACCTCGAATACTTCTGGCGCGAGCCGCGCTTTGCGCGCTTCCTCGCGCGTCTCGCCTCCTTCTCGCGTCTCATCCTGTTCGACAAACGCGGCACAGGGCTTTCAGACCGCGTGCCCATCCGTGAGTTGCCGACGCTCGAACAGCGCATGGACGACGTGCGCGCCGTTCTGGAAGCGGCGGGCAGCGAGCGCGCGGCGCTCGTCGGCGTCTCCGAAGGCGGGCCGATGTGCAGCCTCTTTGCCGCCACCTACCCGGAAAAGACGCTCGCGCTCGTGATGATTGGGACTTACGCCAAGCGCGTCTGGCATCCAGACTACCCCTGGGCTCCGACGGCCGCAGAGCGTCGCCGCTTCTACGAGTTGTTGGAACGCGACTGGGGCGGCCCCGTCGGTCTGGACGAACGCGCGCCGAGTCTGAAAGACGACGTGCCGTTTCGTGAATGGTGGGCGACCTATCTGCGTAGCGGCGCCAGCCCCGGCGCGGCGCTCGCCCTGACGAAGATGAACGCAGAGATAGACGTGCGCCACGTGCTGCCTTCAATCAGCGTTCCGGCGCTCGTGCTCCACCGCGCGGGCGACCTCTGTCTGAAGGTCGAAGAGGGGCGCTACGTCGCCTCGCGGATACCGGGCGCGCGTTTCGTCGAGTTGCCGGGCGAAGACCATCTGCCGTTCGTCGGCGACCAAGACGCAATACTCGACGAGGTCGAACGCTTCCTCGTCGGCGTTCGCCATAGCTTCGACCCGGAGCGCGTTCTGGCGACGGTGCTCTACGCCTTCGTCGTCGAGGACAGTCTGCGCGCAGGCGTCGATGATGATGCGGCGGGCGCGAGTGAGACGGATTTGCGTGCGAGGCTCGCGCAGTATCAGGAGGAGGCGCGGCGCGAGGTGGTCTGGTTCAGGGGGCGCGAGGTGCGGACGAGCGAGGGCGCGACCTTCGCCATCTTCGATGGGCCTGCGCGCGCCATCCGCTGCGCCTGTCGCCTGCTGCGCGCGGCCGAGCGCGCAGGGCTGAGAATCAAGGCGGGGCTGCATACGGGCGAGTGCGACGTGACGGCCGATGGCGTCGGCGGCGTAGCCGTCTCGATTGCCGCGCAGGTGGCGGCGCACGCCGAGCCGGGCGAGGCGTTGGCTTCGAGCACGGTCAAAGACCTCGTCGCAGGCTCAGGCATCGGCTTCCGCGAACGCGGCGCGCAACCTCTGGCGGGCGTTCCCGGCGAATGGCGTCTCTGCCGCATCGAGCAGGAGACTTGCACCTGAAGCGTCACAGTTGAGACGCCCCTTGTGCCTGTTCACTGCGAGTCTGCGCGGTTAGTCTGCGCCCATCGCTTCCGTCTCCGGTGCGTGCGACCTGAGACGGCGCGTGTAGAGCGGGAAACGCGCCGTCAGTTCGTGGACGGACTGGCGGACGCTGCGTCGCACCTCTTCGGATTCCGGCTCATGCAGGACGGCCGCGATGAGGCGTGCGACGGCGCGCATCTCCTCTTCGCCCATCCCGCGCGTCGTCAACGCGGGCGTCCCGATGCGGATACCGGAGGCCGTAAAGGGCGAGTTGGTGTCGAACGGGATGGTGTTCTTGTTGACCGTAATGCCTGCCGCGTCGAGCACCTTTTCAGCGACCTTGCCCGTGATGCCCTTCCCGCCGTCGAAGACATCGACCAACATCAGGTGGTTATCTGTCCCGCCGGAGACGAGGCGGAAGCCTTGCGCCTGCAACTCGGAGGCGAGCGCCTGCGCGTTGGCGAGCACGCGCCGTTGATATTCCTTGAAGTCTTCGCCGAGCGCCTCTCCGAAGGCGACGGCCTTCGCCGCGATGATGTGTACGAGCGGCCCGCCCTGAACACCCGGAAAGACCTTCTTATCAACCTCCTTCGCGTCCGTCTCGCGGCACAGGATGAGTCCGCCGCGCGGGCCGCGCAGAGTCTTGTGCGTCGTCGTCGTGACGAAATCGGCGTGCGGGACGGGCGACGGATGGAGACCTGCGGCGACCGGCCCGGCGATGTGCGCGATGTCTGCGAGAACGCGCGCTCCGACGCTACGCGCAATCTCGCCGATGCGTGCGAAATCAATCGTGCGCGGGTAGGCTGACGCGCCGCAGATGATGAGCTTCGGCCGGTGCTCCGTAGCGATGCGTTCGAGTTCGTCGTAATCAATCCGCTCGCTCTCGCGCTCGACGCCGTAGTCGGCCACCTTGTAGCTGAGACCGGAGAAGTTCAAAGGATGTCCGTGCGTGAGGTGGCCGCCGTGCGAGAGGTTCATGCCGAGGATGGTGTCGCCGTACTGAAGCGCGGCGAGCAGGACGGCCATGTTGGCCTGCGCGCCTGAGTGCGGCTGGACGTTGGCATGTTCCGCGCCGAACAGTTCCTTAGCGCGGTCGATGGCCGCCTGTTCGACCACGTCCGTAAACTCGCAGCCGCCGTAATAACGCTTTTTCGGATACCCTTCGGCGTACTTGTTCGTGAAGACCGACCCCATCGCTTCGAGCACGGCTTCGCTGACGAAGTTCTCCGAGGCGATGAGTTCCAACCCTTCGGCTTGCCGCGCCACCTCGTCGTCAACGGCGCGTGCGATGAGCGGGTCTACGTCGGCGAGCGGCGCGTTCCGGCGGTCGTTCATCTCTTCTCCTCCCAACTACGAATTTTCGTAAAAGGACTGTTTTTGCGAGTGCACGGATGTTACATCACGCCTCCCGCTGCCCGCAAACCAACGCACTCCCCGCCCAATTTGCGCCGCCCGCCGCCGGGCGCGAAAGAATTTGGAACTAGTTGCCCGTGCCATCGTAATAATGACCGGAAAGCGATTTTGGTCAGCAGTCAAATCAGCAGTTTTCCGCCGCCGGATTAAGGTCACAACACAGTATGCCGACAACTACTCCCCTGACACGTGAAGAGGTGCGCGAGGCCATTCTCGACGCCGTCGACCGACTGCTCGCGCGCTACGGCTACCGCAAGATGACGATGGACGACATTGCACACGAGGTCGGCATCGGCAAAGGCACCATCTACCTCCATTTCGCCAGCAAAGAGGAGGTCACGCTCTCGCACGTCGACCGCATCGTCGAGCGGCTCAAGGAGCGGCTCTGGGCGCTGGCGCGCTCGGAGGCGGATGTCAGCGTCCGGCTGCGACAGATGCTTTTGACGCGCGTGCTCTTTCGCTTCGACAGCGTGCAGCACTACACGCAGAGTCTCAACGACCTGCTCGCGGCTCTGCGCCCGACGCTGCTGGCACGCCGCGCGCGCTATTTCGAGGAGGAGGCGCGCGTCTTCGCAGAGGTGCTCAACGAGGGGCAGCGCACCGGCGTCTTCCTCTTCCGCGACGCCATCGAGACGGCCTTCGCCCTCCTGCACGCCACCAACTCGCTCCTGCCCTACAGTCTGAGCACGACTGAACTCGGCGAACGCGAGGAGATTAAAGAGAAGACCGAGCAGATTGCCGAACTGCTGCTCAACGGACTGCTCCGCGACCCTCTGCCCGCGCGCGGGCGTCGGCGCGGGCGCGCCAGAAACTTTCAACCCACAGCCAAATCAAACGAGGAGATATTGTGAACATGAGAAAACCAGCAGCCCTCATCGCGCTCGTCGCGCTGGCCGTCGCCTTCGCGGCGTCATCCGTCGAGACCCGCGCGCAGCAGATGCGCGATAACCGTCCTGACCTCACCATCGACGCGGCCACGCGCGCAGAGGTCATCGAAACGGCCATCAAGCAACTCAACGAACGATACATCTTCCCCGACTTGGCGAAGAAGATGGAGCAGTCCTTACGCGACCATGCGGCTCGTAAAGATTACGACTCCGTGACCAGCGCCAAGCAGTTCGCCTAACTGCTCACGACGCATCTCCAAGAGGTCAGCCGAGACAAGCACATCCGCGTCTTCTACTCGGTCGAACCCGTCCCCGAAGACCGCGAGGGCGGCGAGCCTTCGGCCGAACAGCGCGAGCAGTTCCGCCAGTTCGGACGCCGCGTCAACTACGGCTTCGAGCGCATCGAGCGCCTGCCCGGCAACATCGGCTACGTTGACCTGCGCGGCTTCATGGAGGCCAACGAGGAATCGGCGCAGACCGTCGCCGCCGCGATGAACTTTCTCAACAACACCGAGGCCATCATCTTCGACCTGCGCAAGAACGGCGGCGGTCAGCCGCAGATGGTCGCGCTTATCAGTTCCTATCTCTTCGGCGAGCAGCCCGTCCATCTCAACAGCCTCTACTGGCGCAAGGACAACCGGACGGAGGAGTTCTGGACGTTGAAAGAGGTGGCCGGTAAGCGTTACGGCAACAAGGATGTCTACATCCTGACGAGCAACCGCACCTTCTCGGCCGCCGAGGAGTTCACCTACAACCTGAAGAATCTGAAGCGCGCGACCGTCATCGGCGAGACGACCGGCGGCGGCGCGCACCCCGGCGGCGGCGTCAAGTTGTCACGCAACTTCGCCATGTTCGTCCCGACCGGCCGCGCCATCAACCCCATCACCAAGACCAACTGGGAAGGCACGGGCGTCAAGCCTGACGTGGAAGTTCCGGCCGACCAGGCGCTCAAGACGGCGCACGTCGCGGCGCTCAGGAAGATTGTCGACAAGACGACGGACGCGCAACTCAAGGCTGCGCTGCAAGACCAGATTGAGAACTTGCAGAAGGAGTTGAACGCGGCGAAGGAAGCGAAGGAGAAGAAGTAGCGGCGGGACGGATGCGCGCGTCCCCACATGCGCGGGCGTCTGTCATGACACTGAAGGGGTGTCGCCGCAAAAGGGGCGCGGGGCTGGCTATCAGCCTTGCGCCCCTTTCGTCTGTGCGCGGCGTCCATGCCCCGCCGCTTCGTGGCAACTTGCCAGACGGGCGGGGCATCAATCACAATGCTTCACACGCAAGCAAGCTCCAATACAAGATTGTTCATCCCCTGCGGCCATAGTTTGAGATAAAGAGGATTGGTCATGAAATCTATCGTCCGTTCACACGCACGCGCCTTTTTGCTCCGCGCGTCCATCTCCGTCTGCGCCGCCGTCCTTCTGGCCTGCGCGCTCAACGTCAACGCTCAACCCGTTAACTACGGGACGCAGCAGCCGCAGCAGCAGCCCGCGCCGACGGGCAATCAGCAGAGCGCCCCCGT
Organism: Pyrinomonadaceae bacterium; assembly: GCA_035942915.1. Lineage (GTDB taxonomy): Bacteria > Acidobacteriota > Blastocatellia > Pyrinomonadales > Pyrinomonadaceae > DASZCR01. Next base: position 9,490 of record DASZCR010000029.1, read on the forward strand.
CAAAGTCTCGGCAGGCGAGGAGAAGCTGGCAAACAAGCTCATCGCCGCTGCGGACGCCTCGTCCAAGCTGGCCGTCGCCGAAGAGCTGCTCAAGAAGTATCCGAAGACGGAGTTGCGCCCGCAGTTGATTGCACACCTGCCCGGCGAGATTACGAAAGTGCAGGACGCGTCGCAGCGCATTGCGCTCGCGCAGAAGTTCATGGCGCTCTTTCCCGAACCGACGGCCTCCGACTACGGCAACGCGATTCTCGTCAACGCCTATATCAACAGCAACCGCACGGAGGAGGCCTTCCGCATCGCCGCTCCCTGGTTGGAGAAGAACGCCAACGACGCGGGCATCCTCTACACGCTGACGACCGCCGGGCAGCGTCAGGTGCAGGCGACGCAGAACGGCGCGCTCGTCCCCAAGAGCCGACAGTACGGCATCCGTGCCATCGAGTTGATTGAGGCCAACCAGAAGCCCGCCTCGATGGACGAGGCGATGTGGAACGCCAACAAAGCGGCGTGGCTCGCGCAGCTTTATCAAACGGTCGGCTATCTGGCGCTCGTCTCCGGCGACCGCGTCGAAGGGCTTGCGCGCATCCAGAAGGCCATCACGCTCGACCCGTCCGACCCGAACAACTACGCCATCGTCGGCCAACTCAAGAACGACGAGTACATGCAACTCGCAGAGCGGTACAAGGCCGCGCCCGCCGGAGCGCAGCAGGACGAGTTGCTCAAGAAGGCTTACGCCGCGCTCGACGAAATCATCGACCTCTACGCGCACGCCGTCGCGCTCTCCGAAGGTAAGCCGCAGTTGCAGCAGATGCGCGACACGCTCTACAAAGACCTTGAGTCCTACTATCGCTCGCGCCACAACGGCTCGGACGCCGGGCTACAGGATTTGATTAACAAGTACAAGCTGAAGCCGTAAGGCCGGCGCGGCTGCGAGTCGCGTCGGCGTGAAAACAGCGAAGCAGCGCGTTTGACACGAGCAGGTCGGCCGCGCTGCTTCGCTGTTTTTCCCGCCCGGCCGGTTGCCGCGCCCGCGCCCGCTGCGCGAGAATGTGCCGCCACGTTCGTTTCGAGACACGCCGTCGAAGGAGAATCGCGGAAATATTATGCGCTGGTCAAAATCGTTCATCCCCACGTTGCGCGAAGAGCCTGCGGACGCCGAAGTCGTCTCGCACAAACTGCTGCTGCGCGCCGGTCTTATCCGCCAACTCGGTTCAGGCATCTACTCTTATCTGCCGCTGGCGCAACGCGTCGCGCTGCGCGTCCAGCGCATCCTGCGCGAAGAGATGAACGCGGCCGGCGCGCAGGAGTTCTACCTGCCCGCCATTCATCCGGCGGAGATTTGGAAGGAGTCTGGACGCTGGACGGCCATCGGCGAAGACATGTTCCGCCTCCGAGACCGCAGGGGCGGCGAGATGTGTCTCGGCATGACGCACGAGGAGATTTTCACCTCGATTGCGCGCCACGAGATACGCTCCTACAAAGACCTGCCGCAGGTCTGGTATCAGATTCAGGTCAAGTTCCGCGACGAGCCGCGCCCGAAGTCCGGCCTCATGCGCTTGCGCACCTTCACCATGAAGGACGCTTACACCTTCGACGTGGACTACGAAGGACTCGACCGCGCATTTGAGGTGCAGCGCGAAGCCTACAAGCGCATCTTCGCGCGTTGCGGTCTCAAGTTCGTCATCGTCGAAGCCTCTTCGGGCGCGATGGGCGGCTCGGAGTCGAACGAGTTCATCGTGCGGACTCCGGCCGGTGAAGATTTCATCGCCTCGTGCGAGGCGTGCGGCTACGCGGCCAACGTCGAGAAGGCCACCTCGCGGCTCGCGCCCGTCGAGGACGAGGCGGGCAGCGATGGCGACGCGCCCGTAGAGTTTCCCACTCCCGGCGTCCGCACCATCGAAGACCTCACCACCTTTGACGGCGGCGCACCGGCCGAACGCCAAATCAAGACGCTCGTCTTCGTTGCCACCTCCGCCGACGGCACGGAGCGCAACGTGCTCGCACTGCTGCGCGGCGACCATCAACTACACGAGACGAAACTGGCCGACTCGCTCGGCGCAATCCACGTACGCCCCGCCCACCCGGAAGAGATACGCGCTCTGCTCGGCGCGTCTGCCGGAAGTCTCGGCGGCGTCGGCGCGAAAGAGCGTGCGCGCCAATCTCAACGCGAAGCTTTCATCATCGCCGACGAGGCGCTGCGCGGCCGACGACTGATGACGACGGGCGCGAACAATGATGAACACCACCTGCGCGGCGTCGATGTCGCAAGAGACATCCCCGTTGACCAATGGGCAGACCTGCGCACGGTCGCTTCGGGCGAACGCTGCCCGCGCTGCGAAGAGGGCACGCTCGACGTGTACAAGGGCATGGAGGTCGGCCACATCTTCAAGCTCGGCACGAAGTATTCGGAGTCGATGGGGGCGCGCGTCCTCGACGCCAACGGCAAGGAAGTGCCTATCGTGATGGGCAGCTACGGCATCGGCGTCGAGCGGATTATCTCGGCTGCGGTCGAGTTGCATCACGACGCCGACGGCATCATCTGGCCGAAATCAATCGCGCCCTTCGACGCCGTCGTCACCGTCACCAACATCAAGCAGCCCGAAATCCGCGAAGCGGGCGAGCGACTTTACGAGGAGTTGCGCCGCGCCGGTCTCGAAGTTCTCATCGACGACCGCGACGAGCGCGCGGGCGTCAAGTTCAAGGATGCAGACCTCGTCGGCATCCCCTTCCGCGTCACCGTCGGCAAGAAAATCACGGACGGCCTCGTCGAACTCTTCGACCGCTCGACACGGCAATCGACCGACGTGCCTCTCGAAGCCGTCGCCGCGCGCCTGCAAGAACTGGCGCTTTCCGACCCGCTGGCTTAACAGAGCGCGCCGCGAGCGTCGCAGGCGCAGGATGCGGGTTCAGCTCGCCAGTTCGCCGACGAGTAGTGTGAGGGCGTTGTTTTGGAGCGTCTTGTTGTTCTGTATCTCGCTGTGGAGGTCGCAGGCGAAGACGGCGTAGGCGACGGGCAGAGGCGTCTGGAAGAGGGCGCTCGTGCGCGGGCGTGGGAGCGTTTCGCCGAGCAGCGAGCGGCGCGTGACGCGCCCGTCGCCCGGCTCGAACATGCGGCGGATGACTTCGCGGCGTGACAGTTCGCGCCCCGCCGCATCGCGCAAGGAACGGGGCGCGGTGAGCGTCACCCAACGCCCGCGCTTCTCGTCTCTGTAGACGACGGGCGAGACGAGCGTCTCTTCGCAGTCGCCGCCGAAGGCGAAGAGTTGAACGGGGAGACCTGAGGGTGCGTTTGTCTCGGCGTCGAGCGCCTCTTGAAAGCGGCGTGCGCGGTCGAGCGCGGCGGCGAAATAGGCGTCGAGCGCGGCGAGCGAAGAGCGGTCGCCGCGCGTCATCTCGCCCTGTGGCTCGCCGCGCTCGAAGCGTTCGCGGAAGCGCGCGTCGTGAATCGCGCCCCACCCGTAACGCTTCCACGTCGCCGGGTCGTAGAGGTCGACGCCTTCAATCGGTTGCAGGTGCTCGTCGAGAAACTGCGCCGTGCCCGCGTGCGGCAGCAGTTGGTAGATGGAAGGGATGGTCAGCGCGTCCTCGCGCGAGAGTTTGTTGAGCAGGCGCACGCGCCGACGCAAGCCCTCAGTAATCGAGTAGCCTTCGAGCAGCGTGGCGAAGGCTTCCATCGAGCCTGCGTTGGGCGTGCCGAACATGAAGATTTTGTTGATGTGAGATGCGCCCGCCCAGTTCGGCCGCGGCGTCTCGCCCGTGCCGTGCAACTCACGCCCGCCGTACATCGCCGCGTAACGCGCGACAAGCCCGCCCATCGAATGTGCGACGATGTTGAAGCGCAAGTCCGGGCGGCCGAGTTTCACTTTGAGCGCCTCGATGCGCTCGACCAACTCGCGCGCCGTCTCGACGTTGTCGCGTCGCCAGTCGTAAGGGAAGACGTAGAAGGTGTCGCGGTCGCCGTCCACGCCCGGCGCGTTCCAGTCGCCTTCGCGGTATCCGCCGTAATCTTTCAGCGCGCCGAGAAGTTCATAATAGACGTAGACATCGGCCGGGATAAGACGTATCAGACGCGCCGTGTCGACGATGCGCGACGGGACGAGGTCGTCGCGGTTGGCCGAAAGCTCCGGCGAGACGGGCAGGCTCAGTCCGTCAACCGAAGAGCGAATGGCTGAAGGCCAGACCACCTCGCCCGTGTTCCGGTTGACGAGACGCGAGCCGAGGATGCCGGGAATGACGATGACCGGACGCTTTCCTGTCCGTTCGCGCGCCGGGGCGAAGATGCGCGCGAGGTCGGGCGTGCGCCGCGCGCCGCAGCCAGCCGTCGCCAGAGCGACGAGGAGAGCGACGAGTAACAGTTGACGAGTGACGAGCAAAACAGTGATAGGTGATAGGTGATAGGTGATAGGTGATGAGAGCGAGACAGTTTTTAGCTTGTCACTCGTCACTTGTCACTCGTCGATTTATCAATGCGGCGACGAAGCCCGCGCCGAAGCCGTTGTCGATGTTGACGACCGTGACGTTTGAGGCGCAGGAGTTGAGCATCCCCAGCAGCGCCGCGACGCCGCCGAACGAAGCGCCGTAGCCGACGCTCGTCGGGACGGCAATCACGGGAACGCTGACCAGACCGCCGACGACAGACGGCAGCGCGCCCTCCATCCCGGCCGCGACGACGACGACACGCGCGCCCGCCAGCAACTCGCGCTCGGCCAGCAGACGGTGAATCCCCGCCACACCCGCATCCCAGACGCGGCTCACGCGGTTGCCCATCGCCTCGGCCGTCAACGCCGCCTCCTCCGCGATGGGAATATCGCTCGTCCCGGCCGTCACGACCGCCACCGTCCCGTCGCCCTTGAGCGTGCGGTCGCGCCAGATGCGAATCAGTCGTGCGGACTCGTGCCACTCGGCATCGGTCGCCACGTTGCGCACCTCGCCGAAGGTCGCTTCGTCCGTCCGCGTCACCAGCACGTTGGGCGCGCGTGCCACGAGACGCTCGACAATCTCGACGACCTGCGTGCGCGTCTTGCCCGCGCCGAAGACGACTTCGGGGAAGCCCTGTCGCGCGGCGCGCGCGTGGTCAACGCGCGTGTGGCCGATGTCCTCGAAGTGCAGGTTCGACAGACGGCGCGCGGCCTCTGCCTCGTCCAACTCGCCGCCCTTGTAGGCGCGCAAAAGTCTCTCAATCTCCCTCAGGTTCATCACGTCAACTCTTCAAACCGGTCTGCTCATTCATGCGGTGCGTGCGGCCGATTCTAGCATCAGAAGCCGGACGCCCGCGACCGACGCGCCTTGCTTCCGCCTCCGACGACTCATAAGATAGACGCCGGATGTCGGATTCGAGACTGTGCAGGAAGCGTTCCTTTAAACCTGCTGCCGACCTCCAGACTCTTATGGAATTGACCGTTGCTATCACGGGTGCTTCCGGCGCGCTCTACGCGCAACGCACGCTCGTCCATCTGGCTGCGAGCGGAACGGTCGAGCGCATCAACCTGATTATGTCGGAGGCGGCGCACACGGTCGCGCGCGTCGAACTCGGCGCGCGTCTCGACGATGCGGCGGCCATCAACGAGTGGCTCGGTCTGGCGCGCGACTCGCGTCTGGTACGCCTGCACCGTCTCGACAACATGGCCGCGCCGCCCGCTTCCGGCTCGCACGTGCAGGCCGGGATGATTGTCGTGCCGTGCTCGATGGGCACGCTCGGCGCTATCGCTTCGGGCGCGGGCACGAACCTTATTCACCGCGCGGCCGACGTGACGCTCAAGGAGGGGCGCAAGCTCCTGCTCGTCGTCCGCGAGTCGCCTTACAACTCGCTCCACCTTGAGAACATGACGCGTCTGGCGCACGCAGGGGCGCGCATCCTTCCGGCCAGCCCCGCCTTCTACCACCGGCCGCAGACCATCACGGAACTCGTCGACCACCTCGTCTTTCGTATCCTCGACCAATTCGGCGTCCTGCACGCGCAGGCGACGCGCTGGAAGGGCGACCCGACGGCTGCGCCCGAACCCGTTCTGATTGAAGGCGACTGAGAAGGCGGCTCGACAGGAGCAACTGATGATTAGACAGGAGTGGCGGCGCGACGAATACACCATCAGCACCGACCCGGCGCGGCTCGACGTGGAAATGATTCACCGCTTTCTCGACGAGTCGAGCTACTGGGCGCGCGGGCGCACGCTCTCGACCGTCCGCCGCTCGATTGAGCATTCGTTCAACTTCGGCATCTACACAGGAGACGGCACGCAGGTCGGCTTCGCGCGCGTCATCACAGACTACGCGACCTTCGCGTGGCTGGCCGATGTCTTTATCGTCGAAGCGCACAGGGGACGCGGTCTCGGCAAGTGGCTCGTCAAGGTCATCCTCGGCCACGCGGACTTGCAGGGCTTCCGGCGCTGGCTGCTGGCGACGAAGGACGCGCACGAGATTTACAGGCAGTTCGGCTTCGACGCCCTGCGCCGCCCCGAACGTTTCATGGAACGCGCCGACCCGGCCATGACCGAGCGCCCAGATTACTGGGCGACCGGCGACGCCTAAGAGAAAGTTTCACGCCACGACGCAAAGACCCGGAAGCAGAAGAACGCTAAACTCTTTCGACGAGACTGAGAATCGCGTTCTTCCCTGCCGTCTTTGCGTCTTTGCGCGAAACTCTGTTTTTATCGTATGTTCACTACTTCGTCCGACGTGTTGGCAGAGTGCGAGATGGACGCTCCTCGCGCTCGCATTTTGCGAAGGCCGGACGGCGCGTGAGCGCGTTTCTCAAACACCTTTTCGACGGCCTCGGATTTGCTTAATTTTGAAGTCGGGTGAACTTTGAAGTCGGGTGAACGGCGATGTTGACGGCGGCGGGCAACCTCAGAACAACGCTTGAGATGATTAAGATTGAGCACACGCTGTTTGCTCTGCCCTTCGCGTTTCTCGGAGCGGTGCTCGCGGCCGGAGGCGTCCCGTCGCTGCGTCAACTGCTCTTTATCACGCTCGCGATGGTCGGCGCGCGCTCGGCCGCGATGGCCTTCAACCGCATCGTCGACCGCGAGTTTGACGCGGCCAACCCGCGCACACGCGAGCGCGCCATCCCGGCCGGACGCCTCTCGCTCTCGTTCGCATGGGCGTTCACGGCAGCCTCGACCGCGCTCTTTCTCTTCGCCGCCGCAATGCTCAACCCGCTGGCGCTGATGCTTGCGCCGGTCGCGCTCCTGAGCGTCTTCGCTTATTCATACACGAAGCGTTTCACGTCGCTTTCGCACGTCGTCCTCGGCTGGTGTCTGGCGATTGCGCCGACGGGCGCGTGGGTGGCCGTGCGCGGCCAAATAGACAGCCCCATGCCCTTGCTGCTCTCGCTCGTCGTGCTGCTCTGGACGGCAGGCTTCGACGTGCTCTACGCCTGTCAGGATTACGACTTCGACCGCCGCGCGGGGCTGCGTTCGATACCGGCGCGCGTCGGCGTCTCCCGCGCGCTGTGGGTTGGGCGCGCGCTTCATGCGGCAGCCTTCGCCGCGCTCGTCGGGTTATACTTTCTGACTTCTCTCGGCGCGCTCGCCCTCGTCGGCGTCGCGGCGACGGGCGCGCTGCTCGTCTACCAGCACGCGCTCGTGCGTGCCGGAGACCTCTCGCGGCTGAACGCGGCTTTCTTTACGACGAACGCCTTCGTCAGCGTGATTCTGCTGGCGACCTTCGGCGGCGCAATGTTGTTCAGGGCTTGAGGGCGAGACTTGTTCGACGTGAAAGGCTCAGCGTCTATGACGGCCACACTGATACCGGAGCAACAAAAGACGGACGCGCTCGTGCTCCACTTCGGCCCACTCCTGAAGAAGATGAGCGAGGAAGAGTTCTTCGAGTTCTGCATGCTCAACAAAGACCTGCGCATCGAACTCACCAGCACGGGAGACCTCATCATCATGCCCCCGACAGGAGGAAAGACCGGGAACCGCAACTTCAAATTAAACGCTCGCTTCGGCATCTGGGTAGAACAAGACGGAACGGGTGTCGGCTTCGATTCCTCGACGCTCTTCTCGCTGCCGAACGGCGCGAAACGCTCGCCCGATTTGGCGTGGGTCAAAAAAGAGAGATGGGCAACGCTGTCTGATGAAGAACAGGAGAAGTTCTCTCCGCTCTGCCCGGACTTCGTCGTCGAGTTGCCTTCGCCGACCGATTCGCTGAAACGGCTGCGCCAGAAGATGGAAGAGTACATCGCCAACGGCGCGCAGCTTGGCTGGCTCATCGACCCCGGAGAGAAGATGGTTTATGTCTACCGGCCTCAGTCGGCCGTCGAGATTTTGGAAGACCCGGAGAGCCTCTCCGGCGAACCTCTGCTGCGCGGCTTCGCGCTCGACATGCGTGCGCTCTGGGAATAATGTTTCAACTCTAAATCTGGCATCCTGAATCTTGCATTATGAAATTTTCACACGACCCGAAACTTAACGACATCGCGCCGAGAGTCGAAGCGGGCGAGCGGCTCACGTTCGAGGACGGCGTGGCGCTGTTTGCGACCGATGATTTGGCGGCGCTGGCGCGTCTGGCCGACTCCGTCCGTCGGCGTCTGCACGGCCGCACCACTTACTTCAACGTCAATCGCCACTTCAACCCGACCAACGTCTGTTACGCCGATTGCAAGTTCTGCGGCTTCTATCGCACGCCGCGCCAGCCCGACGCCTACACGCACAACATCGAGGACTCTCTACGCATCGCGGGCGAGGCCGTCCGCGAGGGCGCGACCGAGTTGCACATCGTCGGCGGCCTCAATACGAAACTGCCGTTCAGCTATTTCACAGACCTGCTCTCGGCCTTGAAGCGCGAGTATCCGGCGCTCCACCTGAAGGCTTGGACGATGGTCGAGATAGACCACTTCGCGCACTTCTACAAGATGAGCGACGAGGAGGTTATCGAGCGCCTCAAGGCGGCCGGGATGGACTCCTGTCCGGGCGGCGGCGCGGAGATTTTCCGCGAGCCGACGCGCTCGATGATTTGCGCGCACAAGACCGACGGCGCACGCTGGCTCGAACTCTCCGGCAAAGTCCACGCCGCCGGTCTCAAGACCAACGCGACGATGCTCTACGGCCACATTGAATCGGTCGAAGACCGCGTTGACCATCTCATTCGCTTGCGCGAGCAGCAGGACATCTCCGGCGGCTTCCAGTGCTTCATCCCGCTCGCCTTCTATCCGCCGGGCACGAAACTCGCCCACCTGCCCGGCCCATCCGGCGTCGATTCGCTCAAGACCATCGCCGTCTCGCGCCTCATGCTCGACAACTTCCCGCACGTCAAAGCCTACTGGGTGATGTTGGGCAAGAGGCTCGCGCAGGTCGCACTGCACTACGGAGCCAACGACCTCGACGGCACGATTACCGAAGGCGGCGAGTTGACTGAAAGCTACTCGGTCGAGTCGGGCGGCGAGGTCAAGATGACGAAACAGGAGATAGTCTCGCTCATCGAAGAGGCGGGGCTTGAGGCGGTCGAGCGCGACACGCTCTACCGGCGCGTCGAGCGCGAGCCGGCCGTTGTATGAGACGCTTGCTGAAAGTGCTCTTCCTCTCGCTCGTCGCGTCGGTTGCGCTCGTCGGCGCGGACTCTCCGGCGCAGGGTCAGAGGAGCGCGCCTCTGCCGCGTTTTGAAGACTACCCGGTGCGGCAGATTTACAGAGGGCGCGTTGCGCCGCCGCGCATCGACCACCGGCGCGCGCGCCTGTATCGCACGCGTCTGCGCGAAGATTCGCAGGCGGGGCCGAACTTCGCAGGCCGTTATACGGTCGTCCACTGGGGTTGCGGGACGGGCTGCGCGCAGGTGGCGGTTGTCGATGCGCGGACGGGGCGCGTCTACTGGCCGCCGGTCGATTACGTCGATATTCCACACCCGGATGTAGACCGCGCGCGCCATAGCGGCTGGCGTCTCGACAGCCGTCTTCTCGTCCTGACACAATCGCACTACGACAGATACGCAAGTTACACGGCCTTCTATTACCTGTTCGACAACAACCGCTTTCGCCTGCTGCGAAAGGTCGAGTTACGCGGCGACGAGTCAATGGACGAGGACGCCGAAGGACGGCAATAAGAGTTGAGCAGCAGAGACATCGAGAAGTTCAAGCCGACCGAGCGGTTCTCCGACCGCGTCAGGAACTACAAGCGTTTTCGTCCTGACTACCCGCGCGCGGTCATCGAACTACTGCGCACCGAGACGGGTCTCGCACCCGCTTCACAGGTCGCCGACATCGGCTGCGGAACCGGGTTGCTCGCGCGCCTCTTTCTCGAAGAGGGCTGCGTGGTCTACGGCGTCGAGCCGAACCGCGCGATGCGCGAGGCCGGAGAGGAAGAACTGGCACGCTACTCGAACTTCATCAGCGTCGAAGGCAGCGCCGAGGCGACGACGCTTGCCGACGAGTCGGTCGATTACGTCGTCGCCGGTCAGGCCTTCCATTGGTTCGACGTGCCGCGCGCGCGTGGAGAGTTGCGACGCGTGCTGCGCACAGGCGGTTGGGCGGTGCTCGTCTGGAACAACCGGCGCACCGAGACGACCCCTTTCCTGCGCGCCTACGAAGACTTCCTCCGACGCTTCGGCACGGACTACGAGCAGGTCAGCATGAAGTACGCGCACGAGGAGTCTCTGCGCGAGTTCTTCGAGGGCGACTACCGTTTCGCGCGTTTCGACCATCGACAACTCTTCGACTTCGAGGGGCTTCGGGGACGCTCGCTCTCAGCCTCCTACATGCCGGGCGAGGACGCGCCGCAGTTTGCGCCGATGCTTGAGCGTTTGCGAGAGATTTTCGACGAGCATCAGAACAACCAACAGGTCAGTTTCGATTACGATACGCTGGTTTATTACGGACAGATAAAATCATGACCACCACCGCCGCACAGACACGCACCATCACCGTCGCGCACTCGCCCGACTCCGACGACGCCTTCATGTTCTACGCGCTCGCCACAGACAAACTCGACACCGGCCATCTGCGCTTCGAGCACGTCCTTGAAGACATCCAGACCTTGAACGAGAAGGCGATGCGCGGCGTCTACGACGTGACGGCCATCAGTTTCCACGCCTATGCATACATCTCCGAACGCTACGCGCTGCTGCCGCACGGCGCGTCCATCGGCGACAACTACGGCCCCATCCTCGTCGCGCGCGAGCCGCACAAGGTTGAAGACATCGCGCGTCTGAAGGTGGCCGTTCCCGGCACGCTGACGAGCGCCTTCCTCGCCCTGCGTATCCTCTGCCCCGACTTCGAGTACACGGTCGTTCCCTTCGACCGGATTATCGACGCCGTGCGCGAGGGACAGGCCGACGCCGGTCTGCTGATACACGAAGGCCAACTCTTTTATCAGCGTCTCGGTCTGCACAAGGTCGTTGACCTCGGCGAGTGGTGGCACGCGCGGACTTCCCTGCCGCTCCCGATGGGCGGCAACGCCGTCCGTCGCGACCTCGGTGCGGAGACCATCCGCCTCGTCTCGCGCTATCTCCACGAGAGCATCCAGTATTCGCTCGCGCATCGTCAGGACGCGCTCGCCTACGCTATGCAGTTTGCGCGCGAGATGGACACGGAGTTGGCTGACCGTTTCGTCGCCATGTGGGTCAACCAGATGACGCTCGACTACACGACGCGCGGCCGCCTCGCCGTCCAGCGCCTGCTCGACGAGGGAGCGGAGCGCGGCGTCATCCCGCACCGCGTCGTCGCCGAATTTATTGACTAAAGCGCACGGAAATCGGAGACGGGAGCGATTCTGGGAAGGGTCTCGAAGCAACACGGGATTGCTTGTCAGCATCTGAGATTGGTACGCCAGAGGTGGGCAACTGCGGGCGACGAGCGGCAGGCCGGCTCAAACATTCAACCGAAATCCAATGAAAAAGATGAAACGCGTTTTTTCGGCACTTTTAGCGGCGTTTGCCGTCACGACGGCGACCTCTGCGCAACAGCAGCAGCAGGCGCAGAAAGCGACTCCTGTGAGCGCCGCAGCGGTGCGGCGGGCGGACGGCTCGGTCGATGTCGACGGCATCATCCGCGCCTTCACGGCCAAAGAGGCCGAGTTTGCGCGCGCCCTTTCGCAGTACGGCTTCAAGCGCGACGCCGTCGTCCAGACTATCGGCATGGGCGGGCAGATTACGGGCGAGTACAAACGCGTCTCGCGCTTCGTCCTCAGCGACAACGCCGAGCGCTTCGAGAGAATCCTTCACTTCCCGATGCCGACCATTCAGGAAGTGACCATCACGGCCGCCGACATCGAAGACCTCGGCGGCGTTCAGGCCTTCGCGCTCGAACCCGCGAAGATTGACCGTTACAACTTCACCTACGTCGGCAAAGAGCGCATCGACGAACTCGACCTCTACATGTTCGATGTCGCGCCGAAAGTGATGCCCGACCCGAAGAAGACTAAGGAGCGACTCTTTCAGGGTCGCATCTGGGTTGACGACCAGGACTTGCAAATCGTCAAGGCGCGCGGCAAGGGCGTCCCCGAAGGCAACGAGCGTTTCCCGGTCTTCGAGACCTACCGCGAGCAGATTGACGGCCGCTACTGGTTCCCGACCTACGCCTACGCAGACGACGAGTTGGTCTTCAAGAACGGAGCGGTCGTCCACCTGAGAGTGCGCATCAAGTACACGGACTACGAGAAGCTCGGCGCGAAGGTGACGATTATCGAGGAGGGCGAGCCGGGCGTCGAAGACCCGGAGCAGAAGAAGAAGCCCGCACCGCAGACCAACCCGCAGAACAAGCCTCCGCAACGGTAAACGCGGACGAAGGCCGGAGCAGTCACAGAGAGACGGCGGCGCGTGAGCGTTCATC
>DASZCR010000030.1:0-21466 GCA_035942915.1 Pyrinomonadaceae bacterium
TGTCGATACAGACCTCGTGCTCGTCGATGTGCTGGTGACGGACGCCGAAGGGCGACCGGTCAGGAATCTGCGCCCGGAAGATTTCAAGGTCTACGAAGACGGAGAGCCGCGTGAGGTGGCCTTCTTCAACGTCGAGCGCAAAGGCGGCGTCGAGCGCCCCGTCGCGGTCGTCTTCGCGGTTGACGTGTCGGGCAGCATGACGGTCGAGGAGATGCTCAGGTTGCAGACGGCGATGCGCGCCTTCTCGAAGGGCATGGCCGAGCGTCCGGCGTCGTTTGCGCTGATGAGTTTCGGCATGAACGCCAAAATCCATCAGCCGTTCACGAGCGACCCGGAGAAACTCAACCGCGCTTTCGAGCGTCTCGCCCGCGAAATCGAAGGGCTTTCGACGCACACCTACGACGCCGTTGACGACGCGATTCGACTGCTCGTCCGCAGCGCGCCGCGCACGCGCGAACGGCGCTTGATGAAACGCGCCGTTGTCGTCGTTACGGACGGCTTCCCCGTCGGCGACACGGTTTCGCCGAAGACGGTCATCGAACGCGCCAACGCGGCCGAGGTGAGCGTCTACACGGTGACGCTTCCCTCGTATTCGCGGCTGCTCGCTCCGGCCGAACGGGCGCGTGCGCCGTTGCCGACGCCGCTCGACGTAAGCGGGCTGGCCGAGAAGACTGGCGGCACGAGCATCTACGCCACCGAGAAGGACTACACGCCGCTCTTCAAGGCGCTGGCCGAGGAGGTCACGTCAACCTACGTGCTGGCCTTCTACCCGCCCGAACAGAACCGCCGCGACGGACGCTTCCACACCATCCGCATCGAAGCCCCGCGCGGCTACACCGTCCGCCAGAGCCGCATGGGCTATCAGGCAGAGGGCGCGCCGCAGGGCAGCCGCTCGAAGTCCGAAGGCAGCCGTTAATTTCCGTCGGTCATTTAAATAAGGGAATCAATCAGGCGAAAGGCGGCAGGCCGTAGCGTGCGAACAGAGCATGAGAGAACTGCTGTTCGGCGCGTCCGGTCTGCCGCCTCGCTGTTGGTGGTTCAGCGTTGAGGCTGTTCGTCAGTATTCGTCTTCGTCTTCCTCGTCGTCGTCGAGGTCTTCATCATCGACGATGTCGAGTTCGACGGGGTCAAGCCCGACGATTTCTAATCCGCTGCCGCACTCCTCGCAGGTGACGGTGTCTCCTTTATCGGAGTCCGTATCGACGTGAACGTCGGCGTCGCATTCAGGGCAGGTTCCGGTCGGCACTGTTCCTCTCCTTCTGGCGCTTGTTCTCCGGCGAAGGCGCTCGCGGCCTGAGTTGCTACCGCACACCTCCGCGTTTAAAAAATTGAGTTGCGACAATCTACCCGCCCACGCCCCTTTTTGCAATACGCTCGCGTACACAAAAAGGCCGCCACGTCTCACTCTAGCGCGCGTGCCCTTCGAGAATCGTGCGCGCCTCGCTGAAGCGTCGCTTCAATTGGGCGACGGGCGCGCCCGCGTATCCTTCGTCGAGTCTCTTTTCGGCCACGTCCATCCAGCGCAGCAGGTCTTGCGCCGCACGACGCGCGGCGTCGCGGTCTGAACTGCCGATGCGACCGAACCAGACGGGCGCGGTGTGGGCAAACGGATAGCTGTCCATGAAGGGCGGCTTCGTCGCGCCGCCGTAGATGCGCGCGGCAATCCAGCCGCCGCGCGGCACATTAATTCGCCCGTTGAGCGTCTTGTGTCCGGCCGCGTCAAGCCCCTTGCCGCTCCACACGACCGCTCCGTTGATGAGAATCTCGACCTTCTCGACAGGCAGAGACGACCACGCGTCCAGCTTCCACTCGACCGCGCGTCCCTGCGCGGCGGAGACGACGCCGCCCGCTTCGACGCCATCGACGCTGAACTTCACAAACGGCCCATTGGTGACGAAGCTGCGCCCGCGCCTGACGGCTGCAAGATAGTTCGTCAGGTTCATCGCCCCTTCGGGTTTGGCATAGATGCGCGTCGAGCCGATAGCCATCGTGCGATAGAAGTTGTGCATCGTGTCGCTCCCGGCCGAAGACGCGATGGGCAGACCGAGATTGAGCAGGCGATACCACGCCTCGCTCGTTCCCAACTCGTCGCTCCACAGACACGCGACTTCCAGTGTGTCAACGTCTCCGAGCACGGCGTCGGGAACGAGTTCGAGAGGCATCCCGGCCGGACTGCCCTGCGGCGGAAAGGGGTCGCGCCCGGAGACGGGGTGGACGTAAGAGTTGAGTCCGCCGTGTTCGCGCGCGAATCTGAGGGCGACCGAGTTCGGCAGGTCGAGCCGGTCGTAGACCGGATAACCGGGGCCGTGATACCACGGGAAGAACAAGGAATCTGCGCCGACGATGCCGACGTGTCCGAGAAAATGCGAGCGCACTTCCTGCGCGAAGTGGAGGTAGGGCGGCTCGGCCGTGCGACGCCAGTTCCACCACTCGACATCGATGAAACGCGTATGCAGGTTGGCGAGTTGCGGCGTCGCGAGGTCGAGCGCCTCAGCCTTCATGTCGAGCACGATGTCTTCGGGCGTGAGCAGATAAGGGCCGCCGTAGTTGAGATGTGAATGGAGGTCGGCCGCGTACCAGCCTTCGGCCGACGGACGCCACACCGGAGCCGGTATCTCAATCTCCAACACCTCTTCGCGCCCGCCCCGCACCGTGCGCGACGCGCTGACCGCCGCGCTCGCGTGCCCGTGCGCCGCCGTTACGCGCAACTCACCGAGCGGGACTTCCAACGTCGTGACGCCCGGCGTGTAGAAGAAGACCATGCCGTTCTGTCCGTCGAAACGCGGCTGCCCGACATCAGGGAGCAGAGGATGTCCCTGCCGGTCAACGACCGACAGTCGCGCAGGCGCGTGCATCGTCTCGCCCGCGCGTCTTGTTTTGACCGTCACGCGCACGGTCGGTTCGCCCCAGTTCCACACGACGGGCGAGACCTCTGCGGGCGTTCCGCCTGTCGCCGCGATGCGGAAGACGCGCAGGCGCTCGTCCGCGTCCGGCTCGACGAAATAGACGTGCGCGCCGTCGGCGCTCCACGCAGGCATCAGCGGATAGCGCAGTTCGCGCGCAAGCTGCACGCTCTGGCCGCCCCTCACGTCCATCAGCCACAGTTGCCAACGGTCTTGCGCAGGCATGTTGGCGACGAAGCTGCGGCCGTCCGGCTTGAGCGCCGGGCGAAGCTGCGAGGCGATGCCCTCCTCGCGCAGGACGCGGCGCGTCCCGTCGCTTAGGTCGAGCAGTGAAATCGTGTCGATGTAACCGAGTTTGGCGATGTAGAGCAGTTGCGTGTCGCCGGGCAGCGGTTGCGGTTGAAACTCATTCCCACGTTCCGTCGTCAGACGCTTGCGCTCGCCCGTCGCGATGTCGATGCGCCAGAGGTCGAGGTCGCCGCTTTCGGCCGAACTGTAGAAGACGGAGCGACCGTCGCGCGCGAAGGACGGGTCGAGGTCGAGCGCCGGAGTATCGACGAGCGTCCGCTCTCTGCCGCTCGCGACCTCAAGCAGAACGATGCTCGTGTCCTTCGTGTCGTCTCTGACGAAAGCAATCTGCCTGCCGTCGGGCGACCACGCGGGACGCGAGTCGAGCGCCGCGCCGCGCGTGATGCGACGGGCTTCGCGCGTCGTCGTGTCCATCAACCAGAGCCAGCCGCGCGAGGCGAGTGCGAGCGTGCGTCCGTCGGGAGATGGCGCGGGGTCGGTCACGCCCTGATTGAGCGTCGGCAGGTTGTAGCCTTCCAGATAAATCTGGTGACCGGAGTTGGCGAGCCTCGGATAGCGATGCGTCCATTGTCCGTAGACCGCGCCGACGGCCAACGTCGAAAGCAGCGCGGCACAACAGACGCGTGCGAGTGTACGTCTCATAGCGTTTACTTCATCCGTCAACTGTAGGGAATTGTGCAAGAGCGAATCTTATAGCCGATTATCTGTGCGCCCGCAACACTCTGCCCGCCGCCCGTGCGCCGACAGACGCGCACGCGCCTCCTCTGCTTCGGGGCTGCGCGGGTGGCGACGCACTATCTCGCGCCACGCCGCGCCGTCGTAGTCGAACTGCCGCGTCGCACGGTCGAAGACGAAGCGCACGCCGTTGCGGTTGTAGCGGTCGAGGCCGTTGAAGTTGAGGAAATAGCTGTGCGGCGGCGCGTCGCCCGCACGCATCTCGCCGTCGTCGAGTCGGCGCAGGGCATCTCGCGTGAGGCGAGCGGCGGCAGAGGCCGCCGCGTCCGCGTAGAGCAAAAGGACTGCCGGGCGCAGGCGCGACGACGGGAAGTGTTCGAGGAAGAGGCGCGCCCGCTCAATCCTGTCGAACTCCTCCGAGCCTCGTATCAGTCGCAGCAGACGCTCGTCGTCGCCCGCGCGACCCGCAGAGACGAACGCCTCGCCCTGCATCCACCCGGATGTGCGCCGCGTGACGGCGACGCGATAGAAGGTCACGCCGTCGCCGTCGCGCCGCGCGCCTGTGAGAGCGACGAGACGCCCGCGTCCAATCCTGCGCAGGAGCGTCGCCGTCAGGTCTGGCGCATCGCGCAGAGCCGAGAGCCGTTCATCGACGACGACGGCCATGCGCCCGCCGACGGTCAACGGCCGTCGTCTTTTGGCCGCCGCCTCCTGAGCGCAGAAGAAAAGTTGACAGACGATTAAGGTCGCGGCGACGAACAGGATTTTTGAGAACGCTGTCGAGATGTTGTGACGTTGCGGCATGGCTGGTCTGAGTCCTCCTCCGTTGAGAGAGTGTTTGCGGGAGGCGACCGTGCCGCGCGTTCGTGCGCGTGTGTCTGGCGGGTGGGTGTGGGGTGGGATTTAGCGAGGCGCGCGGCGGCGCGGGGTCGCAGCTAACAGGGCTTCGAGTTTGGCGCGCGCGGGCGGCATCTTCCGTGTCGTGGAAGGTGCGCCGGTTGCGCCCGCGTGGTGGAAATGGCAGATGGCGACGGCGAGCGCGTCCGAAGCGTCGAAGGGCGTGGGCAGCGTCTTCAGAGAGAGCAGCACGCGCACCATCTCTTGCACCTGATGCTTCTCGGCCGCGCCGTAGCCGACGATAGTGGCTTTGACGAGACGCGGCGCGTACTCGGCAATTTCGCATCCGGCGCGCGCGGCGGCGACGAGCACGACGCCGCGCACGTGGCCGAGTTTCAACGCCGTCTGCGCGTTGAGGGCGAAGAACGCCTCCTCGACAGCGCACACGTCAGGACGAAAACGCTCAATCAGGCTTTCGACGCCCGCGTGGATTTTCAACAGACGCGCGGGGAAACGCTCGCGCGGGCTGGCCTTGACCGTCCCGTACTCGACGAGACGATAACGGCGGCCGTCGCCTTCGACGACGCCCCATCCCGTCGTCTCGCTTCCCGGATCAATACCTAAAACGCGCACGCACCTTTATACCTTAACCGTCGTCGGTTTTTGAAGTTTAAGTTTCGGCGACGGACGTTTCAGGAGGCGCGCCGTTTGACGAAGGCGATGTTCTTAACGCGTCCTGCGCCGACCATCATCGCTTCGACCTGATTCTGCGCGTTGCGTTTGAACTTCAAAGTCAGGAAGCCCGCTCTGAATTCGTCCTTGACGGTCGGCTCGACGACCGCTCCTTCCGGGTCATAGCCGATTCTCAACATCAATTGTCCGTCTTTCACGACGACCCTGTGCGTCGCGCCGAGTTCGGCGCTGTAGTATTCGCCCGCGTACTCGGCCAACTGCGCGACGGTCGGCGTCGCCGCTTCGACGCTGCGAAAGACCGTCGGCGGCCCCGCGTTGGTCA
This sequence comes from Pyrinomonadaceae bacterium, assembly GCA_035942915.1. Taxonomy (GTDB): domain Bacteria; phylum Acidobacteriota; class Blastocatellia; order Pyrinomonadales; family Pyrinomonadaceae; genus DASZCR01. The sequence continues at coordinate 5,740 of DASZCR010000030.1, forward strand.
CAACCTCCATCCGTCGCGGCTCGCCCGCAGCGGCCGGTTTGAAAGTGACATCGACCTCGGCCGGAACGTTGAGCATGCGAAAGCGGTCGGCGGCCAGCGGCGCGAGTTCTGATTCATTACCGATGCCGCGCACGTAAAAGAGCTTGCCGTCTCGCAACTCGACGCGGCGGTAGCTGCCCGCGCGCTCGTCGTAATAGAACCCTGCTTTGTCGGCCAACTCCTGCGGCGAAAGTTTGACGAAGTTGGGGGCGAGCGTCTTCTGCGGCGCTGACCCGTTGGCGGTGGCGGCCGGAGTCTTCAACTGCTCGCCGAGATAAATTTCCGCCACCCTCTGCGCCATCAGCGTCGGGTTTGCGCCGCCGAAATTCGAGAGACAGATGACGGACAGCTTCTGCTCAGGAAAGCGAATCATGTCGGCGCGATAGCCCGCCCACGCGCCGCTATGGCTGACCATTGGCAGCCCCTTGTAGTCGCCGACCACCAGCCCGGCAGCATACGGCAGAGACTCGCCGCTGTTGAGTTTGCCCGTCGTCAGCATCGCTTTGACGAAGTCCGCGCCGCCGCCGAGTTTGTTGTCGTAGAAGTTCGCGTCCCAGAGCGCGAGGTCTTCGACGGTCGTCATCAACGCGCCGTCGCCGACGACGTGGAAGATTGACATGCCGAGGCGCAAGCCCGCCCCTTCAGGCGCATAACCGATAGCACGATTCTTGACTATCTCCGTCGTATCGTCGTGAAAGTGCGTGTTCTTCATGCCGAGCGGGCGGAAGATGTGCTCGTCTGCGAAGGCGCGCAAGGATTTGCCGCTCGCGCGTTTGATGATTGTTCCGAGAAGGAAATAGCCGGAGTTGCTGTAGAGATGTTCGTCGCCGGGTTTGAAGTTGAGCGCCTCCTGCCGTGCGATGAGTTCGATGACCTGCTCGTCCGGGTAGTCGTTCAGGGGCGAGAGGTCGGCGAGCCGCATCAGCGTCAGGTAATCGCGCACGCCGCTCGTGTGATGAAGCAGATGACGGATGGTGACGGGCGCTTCGTACTTGCGCATTTCGGGCAGGTACTTGCGCACGTCGTCGTCGAGCGAGAGCTTTCCCTGTTGCGCGAGCAGGAGAATCGAGGCGGCCGTAAACTGCTTGGCGGTCGAGCCGATGTCGAAGACCGAGGCGGGCGACAGTTTCACGTCGCGTTCGAGGTCGGCCATGCCGTAGCCTCGCGCGTGAATGATACGACCGTCGCGGACGACGGCGACGACGTAGCCGGGCGTGTCGGCGCGGTTCCACTCGGCGAAAAGCTTATCGACGCGCGCGCTCTGGTCGGAAGCGCCCGACGGTGGCTGCGCGGCGACCTCAGCGCCGCACGAGAGCGAGAGCATGATGATGAAGACGAAGAATTTCAGGCACGCTTGTTCGAGTCTCATGACGGACGTTTTCCTTGACGACAGAAGCGAAAAGTTGCCCGCATCCGCACTGCGACGCGGGAGACGAAGAAGTTGTGGCCTTATACGGACGGCGGGGGAGAATGGTTCTCAGAGAGTAGAGACGGCGGGCGGCGCAGCGGCTGTCGGAATTTACTGCTTATCGGAATAACAGTTGTTGTCTGAATAACCGTCGGGGCAGCAGGCTTACTTTCTGCCCCGCCAATCAACGCGCTCTTGAGCTTCAAGCTCCGGCCATGTCGGCCTCGTCCATGTCGAAGTTGGCGGAGACCTTCTGCACGTCGTCGTGGTCTTCGAGCGCCTCCATCAGTTTGACCATCTGGCGAGCTTCAGCGCCTTCGAGCTTCTTGTATTCTTTCGGCACCATCTCGACCTCAGCCACCTGCGGCTCGATGCCCGCGCGCTTGACGGCTTCGAGCACCGCGTCGAAGTCTTCGGGCGAAGTGATAATCTCGAAGTTGTCCTCGTCGTCGCGCAGGTCTTCTGCGCCCGCGTCCGTCACTATCTCGAACAACTCATCCTCCGGCTTCGCAGACTTCTCGACGACGATGTAGCCCTTCTTCTCGAACATCCAGTTGACCGCGCCGGAGGTGCCTAAGTTGCCGCCGTTCTTGGCAAAGATGTGGCGGATTTCGGCGACCGTGCGGTTGCGGTTGTCCGTCATCGAATCGACCATCACGGCGACGCCGCCCGGCCCGTAGCCCTCGTAGGTAATCTCCTCGTAGGACACGCCCTCCTCCTCGCCCGTGCCGCGTCGGATGGCGCGCGCGATGGTGTCGTTCGGCATGTTCGCGCCTTTAGCGTCCGAGACGGCCTTTCGCAGACGCGCGTTGGCGTCCGGGTCGCCGCCGCCCGTGCGCGCCGCCACCGTAATCTCCTTAATCAGCTTCGTGAAAATCTTGCCGCGCTTGGCGTCTAATGCGCCCTTCTTGTGCTTGATAGTATGCCACTTGGAATGTCCAGACATGTTTGACGAGTTCCTTAGACGAATTTAAGTTTGAGCTTGTAGCGGGAGGCGAATATAGCACGCGGTTTTTGCGCGCCGCAACCGCCTCGCAGCGCCGCCCGCGGCCTCACTTCTCCGAAACGAGCGCCAGCAAACGCGACGCGCTCGCCCCGCGCACCGAGACGCGCTTGAGCTTCGACGCGTGTCCGCTCTCAATCTCGACGGAGCGCGGCGCAACGCCCAACTCGCGCGCCAGCAGGCGCGTCAATTCCTCGTTCGCCGCGCCCTCGACCGGCGGCGCCGCCACGCGCACGCGCAACGCCCCGTCATGTTCGCCCACGACCGAGCTCTTCGAGGCGCGCGGGACGACGCGCACCTTGAACGTCAGCGTCCCGTCCGTTTCCGCGTACTCGAACAAAGGCGACCCCGCTTGGCCTCTGCGTCAGAAGAAGCGCGTGCGATAGGCAATCGCCTCGGCCAGATTCAAAGGCCAGCCGCGCAGCAGCGTTACCTGAATGGCCGTCTGAAACAGCCAGATGATAATGAAAGCGACGATAGGCGAGATGTCGAACATGCCGAGCGGCGGGATGATGCGGCGCAACGGCAGCAACAGCGGGTCTGTCACGTTGACGAGAAGTCTCATCAAGCGATTGCCGTAGCTGACCTGCCCCCATGAGAAGATGATGCGAATCATGATGAGCAGACCGTAGAGCGCCAGCGCGCCGTAGAGCAGGTAGCCGACGATGGCGACAACTCCCGTCGCGCTCCCGCTGGTGAGAGCCAGCAGGATGCCTGCCAGCGTGTTGAGGACGCTGGCCGTGAGGATGTAGACGAAGTATCCGAGCAGTATTGTCAGCAGGACGACGAAGAGCGGTGCGCCGTTCGGCTGGATGCCGAAGCCCATCAGAGCGCGTCTGACGGGGTTGACGAACGGGTCTGTAAACCTTCTGACGAACAGGACGGGACTGCTGAACGGGTTCACGTCCGCGTAGTTGAGGATGAAACGCGCCAGCATCAGCGCGACCATCGTGACGATGACGACGATGACCAGCAGCCAGATGAGATTGAGTATGAACCCGATGACTTCCATAATTTTCAAACCTTCTCACGCGCGCCGAAGATGGCCGTGCCGACGCGCACCATCGTCGCTCCCTCCTCGATAGCCACCTCGAAGTCGTGGCTCATGCCCATCGAAAGCTCTCCCGCGCCTTCATGAAAAACACGCCCGCGCTTCGCCCACTCGTCACGCAGCTCGCGCAAACGTCTGAAGTAAGGTCGCACCTGCTCCGTGTCCTCGAAGAACGGCGGCAGCAGCATCAGACCGCGACAGCGCACGCGTCGGCAACCGTCGAGCGTCTCGAAAATCGCGTCCAACTCCGCGGGCGGCGCGCCGCTCTTGGTCGCCTCACCCGCGAGGTCAACCTGCACCAGCACGTCGAGCGTCTCGCGTGCCTCCTCGACGCAGAGGCGTTCGAGACGCGTCACGAGCGCAGGCGTGTCGATGGTGTGGATGAGGTCAAAGAACTTGACGGCGCGGCGTGCCTTGTTGGCCTGCAAGTGGCCGATGAGATGCCAGCGCGCCGCGTCTCTCCCCAACTCCTCTATCTTCGACTCGGCCTCCTGCACGCGGTTCTCGCCGAAGTCGGTCGCGCCCGCCTCGACGGCATCACGCAGAACGTCTGTCGGGTGTGTCTTGCTGACGGCGATGAGCGTCACTTCACGCGCCTCGCGTCCGGCGCGACGCGCGGCGCGCTCGACGCGCAGGCGCACGGCGTCCAGACGCGCGCGCAAATTTTCGACACTGTGAGACGCTTCGGCCATCCGCGATTTTCGCGTAACGATTCCGCAACGAGACTATAACAAGCGCCGACGCGCGTCCGCAACCGAACCCGCCCGGCCGTCGCGTTTCCCTTCACGCACAGTCCGCCGATGCATCACACGATACGGTTGGGCGCAACACTTTATCGTGTAAGCGCGCTGCGTTTTCCCTGAGAAACGGCCTTTTTTCTCACCTTTTCGCGCTTGGTCATTCATGGCACAAGACTTGTTTATGTCTTTAGCGGGCATGTTGCTCTACTAAATTTCAGAGCGAGCGGTTGAAGGTTAAGGAGGAAGTTTAAAGATGAAAAGCAGAGGGAAAGGCTTTTATGCGAAGGCGTTGACGGCGGTGCTCGGCGTGCTTCTGCTGATGCCGGTCGGTGCTTCGGCCCAGTGGGGTTGGGGCAATCAGGACGACCGACGCGACCGCAGGCGCGAACGCCGCGAAGAGCGTCGTGAGCGTCGTCAGGAACGGCGCGAGGAGCGCCGTGAGCGTCGCGACGACCGTTGGGACAACCGCGATGACCGCTGGGGTCGTTACGGTCAGTATGGCGGCTCGTTCCAGCTTCGCCAGACGGCCTTGAACGCTGGCTACAACGAAGGTATTCAGGAAGGGCGTCGTGACCGCGAGCGCGGTGAGCGTTTCGATTATCGAGACGAAAGCGACTACCGCAACGCCAACAAGGACTATAGCTCGCGCCTCGGCGACCGTGGTCTCTATCAGCGTTACTTCCGTGAAGGCTTCGCCAACGGCTACGAGGACGGCTACAGAGGCTACTAAGACGGCCTCCATCGACGCGGGTTCGATTCTCTAAATCGCGCGCTCGCGCGCAGACCGGGGCGACTCAGGATTGAAGTCCTGAGTCGCCCTTTTTCGCCCGCGACGGCGCTTGACACCCCGGCGCGGGCGTCCGTAATATTGTTTGCGTAAGTCCACGCGGATGTGGCGGAACTGGCAGACGCGCAGGTCTCAGAAGCCTGTGATGGTGACATCGTGGAGGTTCGATCCCTCTCATCCGCATCGCGAACCGGCTCAAAGTCGAAAGGCAAAAGTTAAGAGGACGCGTCCTCCTGACTTTTGCCTTTTGACTTTGAGCTTTCTGCTTCTTTAGTTGCTTCTTTAGTTGACGGCTTCGGAGCCGGAGTCGGCCTGTTGGCGTTGCACGGTCTGCGCGTCGATGATGACGAGCGGTTGCTCGTCGAAGAGCATGGAGTCGACGAGCGTCTGCACCCAGTATTCGCCCGGCTCGCGGAAGGTGACGTTGACGAAGAAGCTGATGTTGTCGGCGTAGCCGCCGGGCGCGACCTCGAAGTGCGTCGGTTGCGAGAGCACGACGGGCTGCTTGCGGTCGGGCGTCAGGATGCGCACTTCGGAGAGGTGCGAGCCGTCGCCGGCCCAGTGGTTGACGACAGCAAACTTGATAAGCGAGACGGGCAACTGCTGCACCACGAGGTTATGGAAGACGCCCATGAAGGAGAGTTTGTTACCCGCTTCGAGCCGCACGTCGTCGCAGAAGATGGTGTAGAGCAGTTGTAGTTTGTCGTCCTGTGTCGGTCTGTTCATCCTTCACCTTTCAATCTCTTGATAGCTCAGACGGCGTTCGCCGCGCTGCCCGCGCCGAGCAGTTCCTTTAACTGCTTTTCGTCAATCACGCGCAGGCCGAGCGCCTCGGCCTTGTCCAGTTTCGACCCTGCCTCCTCGCCCGCGACGACAAAATCCGTCTTCTTGCTGACGGAAGAGGTGACGCGTCCGCCCGCCGATTCGATGAGGGCGCGCGCTTCGTCGCGCGTCATGGTTTCGAGTTTGCCCGTCAGCACGAACTGCTTACCGGCAAACGCTCCGTCGCGCGCCGCGCCGACGGGGACGGGCGCCTCCGTTCGCACTCCCTTCTCTTTCAGACGCTCGCACAACGCGCGATTACCCTCGTCGTCGAACCAATCGCGGACGGACTGCGCGACCGTCAATCCAATCTCGTGGATGGCGTCAATCTCCTCGACGCTCGCACGCGAAAGCGCGTCGAGCGAGCCGAAGTGGCGCGCGAGAATCGAGGCCGTGCGTTCGCCGACGTGGCGGATGCCGAGGCCGAAGACGAGATTCGACAGGTCGCGCCCCTTGCTCGCCTCTATCTGCGCGAGCAGGTTCGAGGCGGACTTCTCGGCCATCCGTTCGAGCGCGGCCACCTCCTCGGTCTTCAACTCGTAGAGGTCGGCCACGTCTCTCACCATCCGCTTCGAGACCAACTGCTCGGTCAGCGCATCACCCAAGCCCTCGATACGCATCGCGCGGCGCGAGGCGAAATGCAGGAGTCGCGCTTTGAGTTGCGCCGGACAGTCTGCGGCGACGCAGCGCGCGACCACTTCGCCTTCGGGGCGCGAAACGACGCCGCCGCAGACCGGGCAGTTCGTCGGCATCTCGAAGCGCTTCGGCCTGCCGACACGCCGCGACTTCACCACGTTTAAGACCTTCGGAATGATTTCGCCGCTCTTCTCGATGTTGACCCAGTCGCCGACGCGCACATCCAGCCGACGTATCTCGTCCTCGTTGTGCAAGGTCGCGCGGGCGACGGTTGTGCCCGCGAGCAAGACGGGGGTCAGATTGGCGACGGGAGTCAGCGCGCCCGTGCGCCCGACCTGTACGACGATGGACTCGACCTGCGTGGTCGCCTGACGCGCGGGATACTTGTAGGCGATAGCCCAACGCGGCGCTTTCGTCGTCGCGCCAAACTCCTCCTGCAAACCCGTCGAGTTGACCTTTACGACGACGCCGTCGATTTCGTATTCGAGTTCGTCGCGCGCGGCTTCGAGCCGGTTGCAAAACTCTATGACCTCGTCGATGTCGGCGCACAACTGCCGGTGCTCGCCGACGCGGAAGCCCGCGCGCTCAAGCCAGTTGAGCGCGTCCCAGTGCGTCGCGAACGGCTTGCGGTCGCCGCGCAGCACGTCGTAGGCGAAGAGGTCGAGTTTGCGCGCGGCGACGACTTTCGGGTCGAGTTGGCGGATGGTTCCGGCGGCGGCGTTGCGCGGGTTGGCGAAGCGCGCCTCGCTCGCTTCCTCGCGTTCGGCGTTGAGGCGCTCGAAGGCTTTGCGCGAGAGATAAGCCTCGCCGCGCACCTCGACGTCCGACGCTCCCGCGTCCGTCCCTTCCTTCAGACGCAAGGGGACGCTGCGAATCGTCCGCACGTTCTGCGTCACGTCTTCGCCGACGCGCCCATCGCCGCGCGTCACGCCGCGCATCAAGAGGCCGCCTTCGTAATGCAGCGAGATGGAGAGGCCGTCGATTTTCAGTTCGGCGACGTATTCGAGTTTGCGCCCGTCGGCCAGTTTGCGACAGCGTTCGTCGAAGGCGCGCAGGTCGTCGAGGTTGTAGCTGTTCTCCAGAGAGAGCATCGGACGACGATGCACATACTCGGCGAAGCCTTCGGCCGGGCGTCCGCCGACGCGCAACGTCGGACTGTCGGCCGTTTGCAACTCCGGGTGCTCTTCTTCGAGTTGGCGGAGACGGACGAGAAGGGCGTCGTACTCGGCGTCGGAGATTTCCGGCCGGTCGTGGACGTAGTAGAGCTCTTCGTGATGAAGAATCTCATCACGCAGTTTCTTAATCTCGTTGGCGGCGTTGTTGTGCAAGCTGGTCGGCAAATTCTTCGACACCGTGACGAACGGGATTCTTGGCAGCCACTGATGGACTCATCATAAAGTTAATCGTCGGCCGGGCGCAAACGGGGTCGCCTCTTTAAGTGACGACGAAGTGCTTGTAGTGCTCGAAGCGTTCGAGGATGAGGCTGACGTAAGTGACCGGCTCGATGCCGCGACAGAAGCCGTACTTGACGACCGGGTCGGTCGTAAACTGCACCTTCGACTTCTGCAACAGCCAGTAGGCCACGTCGTTCCAGACCTTCGGATTGCCGCCGTACTTTTCAGCGAGGCGCTGCGCGTCCTCGACGTGTCCCGCGCCCGTGTTGTAAGAGGCGAGGATAAACTTCAGACGCTCGCGCTCGTCCGGGATGCGCTCGCTCCAGTAGTCGGTCAGCCACTTGAGAAACTTGACCGCGCCGCGCACGTTGTCCTCCGGGTCGCGGAGGTTTTGCACGCCGAACTGCTTGGCCGTCGCAGGCATCAGTTGCAGCAGTCCGGTCGCTCCCGCCCATGAACGCGCCGCCGGGTCGAAGCGCGATTCCTGATAAGCCTGCGAGGCGAGCAGACGCCAGTCCCAGTTGAGTTCGCCCGCGTACTGCCTGAGCAGCGGGTCGAAGCGGCAGAGTTTGCCGGTCTCCGAAGTGAGATATTCGCTGGCGACGCGCTCTTTGTAGCCCTTGCGGTCGGTGAAATATTTTTTGTACATCTTGTCGAAGAGCCCGCTGTTCTTCTTCTCCTCAATCCAACGGTCTAACTCCTCTTGCAGCGCGGGCGCGTTTTTCCTCACAGCCCAGACGACCTTGTGCGACGCGCCGACGATGGGACGGATTTTGAGATTCGAGAAGTAAGCTTCCTTCAACTCGGCGAGGTTTCCCTGCACCACCGTGTATTCAACGTCGCCTTTCGCCACCTTCGAGATAATCGCCTCGTCATCCGTGCGCCCGCCGACTTCGACTACGGTGATGTCGCCCGAAATCTCGTCGGCCAACTCGATGAGCGTTTTTTTGTAGGCGGAGCCTTCGGGCAGCGTCACCTCTTCACCCGCCAGTTGGGCGGGGCGCGTGATGAGACGCGCCTCGACATCGAACGCTTCCGGCGTCTGCACGTCTGCCGGTTCCGACTTGATTTCGGTCTTCGCTTCGTCCGTCAGTTTCGCCTCATCCGGCGGCGCTTTCTGTTGGACGAGCGCAGGCTCGGTGCGATAGAGCGGGCGCGTGAAGGAGACGAGCGGCTCGTCTTCTGGCTTCGGATTCAGACGCGCGGCAACCACGTCTCCGTCGCCGCGATTGAGTCTTTGATAGAGAGTCTTCTGGTTGGTGACGACCTCCATCTGAAGCGCGAGGCCGTGCTCCTGTGCGAAGGCGCGCAGCAGTTCGTATTCGTAGCCGAGCGGTTCGCCGCGATAGAGGAAGTAGGTGGTCGAGTTGTAGGGCGCGAGGACGACGAGCGTGCCGCGCTCTTTGATGGCGGCGAAATCTCTTTCGATGGGAGGGCCGAGCGGGACTGTCCCGGCCGCTTCGACCGGCCCAATCTCGCGCGCCTCGTCCTGCTCACGCGCGCGGCGCTCACTCCGCACCCACAGATACGCGACGGCCGCGACAACTGCCGACACGACCAGAAAGACGGCGACGATTCTCCTCGTCGGCATACGTGCCTCCACGTCTAAGCATCCCTCTGCGCCTCCCCCTTGTCGCTCTCTCTCTTGTCTCGACGACTTCACTCGTTCAACTGCACGAACCCGTCGCCCGCGCCGTCGCCCGTACCGACGTGCGCGAGGCGATGAATGACGCGGCCGAAATACTTGATGCCCTGAATGAAATCGTCGAGACGGATGTTCTCGTCGGGCGCGTGCGGATTCGAGCCGAAGTAGCTGACGCCGAAGGAGACGACGGGCGTCGGCGGTTGGCGGACGCCGCAGACCGCGCCGACGGGGCCGCTCGCCGGGTCAAGCGGGTAGACGATGGGCGGCACGCCGTAAATCTCTTCGGCCGATTCGACGGCAGCGCGCGCGACGAAAGACTTCGGCGAAGCCTTCGCCGTCGGAGCCGAGCCGAGTTCGATAATCTCTATGTCCTGAAAGCCACGCGTGTCGAGATGTTTTCTGAGCAGTTTGATGACGAGTTCGGGTGTCAGGTCGGGAACGAGACGGAAGTCGAGGCGCGCCGTCGCCGCGCCCGGCAGGACGGTCTTCGCGCCCGCCTCTGTGTGGCCTGTGCGGATGCCGCAGATGGTACAGGTCGGCGCGAAGATGAGTTCCTTAGCGAGCGCGCGTCCGGTCATCCCGCGCACCCAACTGTTGATGCGAAACTCGCGTCGCAAGCCCGCCTCGTCGAGTTCGACCGTCTTGAGAGCCTGCACATCTTCGGCCGAGACGGGCGCGATGTGCGACGAGAAGCCGTCAATGGTGATGACGCCTTTTGGCGAGACGACGGTGGCGAGCGCCTGCACGAGCCGCCACGCAGGGTTCGGGACGATGCCGCCCCACTTCGAGTGGAGGTCTGTGCGCGCGCCGTAAGCGCGCAGTTCGATGAAGGCGATGCCCTTGAAACCGAGATTGACGACCAGACGCCCTTTCGTGTCCTTATAGCCGTCATCCCAAATGCAGCCGTCGGCGCGCAGCAGGTCGCCATGCTGTTCGGTGAAACCGTAGAGACTCGGACTGCCGAGTCCGTCTTCGCCTTCGACGACGAAGCGGAGGCAGACGGGGAGTTTGCCGAAACTTTTCTGATACGCCTCGACGGCGGCGAGACGCGCGACGAGGTCGCCCTTGCTGTTCGATGCACCGCGCGCGACGAGCCGCCCGTCCGTGATGGCCGCCGCAAACGGCCCCGAAGACCATTCGGCCAACTGCCCGACCGGCTGCACGTCGTAATGGCTGTAGACGACAAAGCAACGCTCGCCCGCGCCGCATTCGCCGTAGACGATGGGAAAGCCGCTCCCGATTTTGAAGACGCGCGTCCCTGCGCCGACGCGGTGCATCATCTGCTCGACCATCTCGGCGACAGCGCGCATCCCCGTCACGCGCGCCGCCACCGAAGGCATCCGACACAAAGCCTGCAAACGCTCCGTGAAGGAACGCGCATGCCGGTCAACGTAGCGGTCGAAGCGTGTGAAGGGCATAAGCTTTTTTAGTGATGGGTGAGAGGAAAGAAGTGATGGGTGAGAGGTGAGAGGTGATAAGAGAAGACAGGATTTCTCCTATCACTTATCACCCATCACCTATCACTTTTTACTCATCATCTATCACTCATCACTGTACAAAAGGTATCTGGGGCGCTCCGGGTCGCGCTCGAAGGCGGCGCAGACGAGTCGTGCGTCGAAGGCGCGCTGGAACTCTGCGCGGACGCGTAGTTGTTCGCGTCGTGCGGCCTCCGGGTCTTCACGCTGAAGACGTGTCCAGTCCGGCGGTATCTCGACGACGGCGGCCGGTTCACCCGGTGGCGCGGTCGTCTCGCTGCGCGCCAGCCGTTCGACGCGCGGCGAGCGTAAATCCCATCCGGCGAAGAGGCGGTCGCTGTCGATGCCGAGCGGGAGGCCGAACTGTCCCGTCCCTGTAGAATAGTCCGTGCCGTAGAAGTTCAAGATGTAGGAGCGGACGGTGACGCCGAGACGGTTGAGGTTGAAGTGCGCGTTGCGCGCCTGCATCGGGTCCCACGTCCACTTGATGAAGCCGCGCCCTTCGGCCAGAGCGCGCTCGCGCTGCGCCCACTTGAGCCGCGCGCCGACACCGCGATTCTGAAACTCTGCGGCGACGGCCATCATGTGCGAGTAGCCGACAATCTCTGTGCGGTGGCGCACGGCAACCTGCGTGAGAACGAAACCGACGAGGCGCTCGCCGTCGAAGGCTCCGAGCGTCCAACCACCGGCCGCGTGCGCGACAATCAGATGACGACGCGGCGACAGTTCGAGGTCGGGCAGGCCGAAAGCCTCGCGCTGCAAGCGCACGCACTCGTCCAACTCCTCCACGCTCGTACACTCGCGCACGACAATCTCGCCGCCTTTGGCATCGCCCGCGCGTCCCTCGTTTTCGACTCGACTCGTCATCCGCTGAAGCCCTTGCCCCCTCACAGAAACCAGACCACCGACGCCCTCACACGCTCGTCCTCGTGTACCACTCGCGCGGCACGCGCTCGACGCGGCGGCTGGCCGCGAGTTCGGCGATGTTGGCGGCGAAGTTAATCAACTCGATGCGCCCGCCCAGACGGTAGCGCGGTTCGACGGCCGCGCGCAGTTCGTTGATAAGCGGCGCGACGCCGCAATCAATCTTGAAGAGGGCGAGGCGCGCCACCTGCCCGTGCTTGACCAGCCACGCCACCTTGCGCATCGAGACCAACCCGCATTCGCCCCAGAATGCGAAACGATAACCGCTCTCGTGCTCCGACTCGGCGACGAGGTCTGGCTTGTAGCGCATCCCGACGCCGCGCTCGATAGACAGTTGCGGAAACTCCTCGACGAACATCGCGAAGCCGAGCGCCTTCATCAGCACATGGTTGTAGGTTTCGCCCGTGCGCTGCCAGAGACGCACGCGCCGCCCCGCCAACTCGAAGTCGTAGAGCATGCAAAGACGTTGACGAGTGACGAGCTAGTAACTCGCCCGGATGCCGCCCGGCGGCACTCAAAGAGTCTTCAATTGCGATTGCGTTGGAGGGATTCTAACTCGTCACTCGTCTCTTGTCACTCGTCTCTGCTTTTTCAGTCCCCGGCCAGCCATATCTCCTGCGGGCGGACGACCGGCGTGACGAGGTGCGCGTGCAGACCTTCAACGTCGGCGCGGTGAATGACGGCGACGCGCCTGTGCGTGAGGAAAGCGCAGACGGCCTCTTCGGCGATGACGTGTTGCAGACGCGTGTAGAGGCGCGCGCGCTCGGCGTGGTTGACGATGGTGCGCGCGCGTTCCGAGAGACGGTCAATCTCTTCGACCTGTGCCGTGCGCCCGATGCCGGACTGACGATTGGCCGAATGGAAGAGCAGATAGGTGAAGTTATCCGGGTCGGCGTAGTCTGCGTACCAACTCAACTCGGCGAGTTGCGCGCGCCCTTCGAGCGCCGCGCCGATGAGGTCTGCGGCATCGGCCAGACGGATGCGGCACTGGACGCCGATTTCGGCCAGTTGCTCGCAGATAATCTGACCGGCGCGTTCGCTCGCCGCCTGTTCGGGGAAAGAACGCCAGAGGTCGAGTTTAAGCCCGCCCGCATAGCCTGCTTCGCGCAGCAGCCGACGCGCCAGCGCCGGGTCGTAACGGATTCCCCGGAAGTCCGGGTCGTGGCCGATGAGGCCGGGCGGGATGGGGCCTGCCGCAGGCGTCGCCATCTCTCCGAAAGCTTCGTTGACGAGCCGCTCGCGGTCAACGGCATGTGCGACGGCGAGACGCACGCGGCGGTCGTCGAAGGGCGCTTGCATCGCGTCGAAGATGAGCATCTGCGTGTGTAGTTGCTGCGCGAGCAGGACGCAGGAGTGCCATTCGGGGTCAACGGCGAGGCGCGCGACCCGTTTGGCGGAGCCTTCGCGCAGGTAGGCCAACTCGCCCGCGCGCAGCCGCTCGAAGAGCTGGTCGCCGTTCTCGTTGTACTCGACCGTCACGCCCTCGACGTAAGGCTTGCCCGCGTCCCAGTAGTCTTCGACGCGCGCCAGTTCGACGCGTCCGGCCTCCGTGTCGCGCGCGACGAGGCGGAAAGGCCCCGTCCCGATAGGACGTTCGTCGAAGGGTGCGCCGCCATCGCGCTCGACCTCTTCGCGCGGGACGACGGCCGCAAACGGCAAACAGAGCATCGGCAGGAAGAAGGCGAGCGGCTCGTCGAGTTCGAGTTCGACCGTGTGGGCATCGACGGCGCGTGCGCCGCGCACCTCCTCCGCTTCGCCGCGCGCAAACTCCTGCGCGCCCGCCAGATTCATGAAGACCCACGCGCCGGACTTCGACTGGCGCAGCACGCGCCTGACCGTGTAGAGCACGTCCGAGGCAGTCATCGTCCGACCGTTGTGAAAGCGCACGTTCTCGCGCAGGTGAAAAGTGTAGGTGCGGCCGTCGGCCGAGATGTCCCAACTCTCTGCGAGCGCGGCTTCGACCTCCGCGCCCTCGCCCGAACGGACGAGACACTCGAAGACCATGCTCGCCAGGTCTGCGCTCGCCACCGTCGAAGCTTCGAGCGTGTTCAGCGAAGGCACGCGCGTCGGGACGCCGTAGCGGAGATGTCCGCCGCGTCGCGGCGCGGGCAGTCGGAAGTGGCTCACCGAGTCGCGCAGCGAGGCGGCTTCGTAGTCGAGCAGCCCGGCGGCGAAGTTAATCTGCACGATGGATGCCTGATTGCGCGTGACCGCTTCGCGGATGACTTCGACGGCGCGCATCACGTCCTCCGCGCCCTTGTATTGCTCGCTGACCGCGCCCGCAATCTGGCCGACGACGCCCGTCAACTGCTCCATCGCCTCCGCGATGTGCTTCGACGCTTCGGCCTGCTCGCGCATCGCGCGGCGCACCTGCTCGGTCAACTCCGACATCCTGACGGCGCGGTCGCCGATGGCCGCCGCCGTCCGTGCCTGTTCCGAAGTGGCGCGTTCAATCTCTCGCGCGCGCTGCCTGACTTCACCGGTCAACTCCGTCACCTGATGCGATTCGAGCGACTGCGCGGCGGCCGCTTCGGCAATCTGCCGGATGGAGGTCGCCGAGAGGCTCGTCTTATGGCTGATTTCGTGGAGCGACGAGGCGGCGCGTTCGGCCAGTTGGACGCTGCCGTCGGCCAGTTGCCGGTTGGTCGAAGACTGACCCATCGCCTGCACGACGTTGTCGCGGACGCCCTTAATCAACTCGTCAATCTCTTCGGTCGAGCGCGCCGTGCGCTCCGAGAGTTCCTTAATCTCTTCGGCGACGACGGCGAAGCCGCGTCCCTGTTGACCGGCCTGCGCGGCGAGGATGCGCGCGTTTAAGGCGAGCAGGTTCGTGCGGTCTGCAATCTCGTCGATGACGCGCGTGATAGCGCCGATGCGCTCGGAACGCGCGCCGAGGTCGGCGATGGTTTCGGCCGCCTCTTCGATGCCGCGACGCGTCGCACGCATCGACTCGGCCGTTTCCAAAACGACCGACGCGCCCTGCGCGGCCGACTGTTGCACCTCCTCTGCGAGCACGGCCGTCTCGGAGACGGCGAGGCCGACGCGCTGCGTCGATTCGTCAATGGCGCGCATCGAGCGTTCCGTCTCGTCGGTCGCTTTGGCGAGCGATTGCGTTGAGGCGGCGACGTTGCGTACGGAGGCGGCCATCTCTTCGATGGAGGCGGCCGTCTCTTCGACGAAGGCCGTCAACGCGTCGGCGTTCGACGAGACTTCGTCGATGGAGGCGGCCATCTCAAGAGAGGAGGTCGAGGTCGTCTGCGAGAGATGCGCGAGCGCGCTGACGGCGTCGGAGACGGAACGCGCAGAGGCGCTGATTTCGGCGATGGAGCTGACGGTTGAATCGACCGACGCGCCCTCGTCGCTGACGGCGATGGCGAGCACGCGGCCGCCTTCGAGCACGCGCCCGGAGATTGACTCGATGGAATCGGCCGCACGCTGCAAGCGCCCGACGGCGCGGCGCATACTGCGCGCCAGCGCGTTCAACTCGGTCATCGCGCGGCGCTCGACGCCGCTCAAGTTCTCCGTCTCGGCGGCCGCCGGAAACTCGGCCGCGAGGTCGCCTCCGGCGAGCGCCGCAGCGACGCGTTCGACGACGCTCATTGACTGTTCGGCATCGCTCTTTTTCGACGCGCGCGCGCCGTTTGAGCGCGCCGACGGCGTCGTCCGCATTCCGCTCTTTTTCGTGTTTGAGGGCATAAGAAGATTTATCGAGTCGCGGCGTTACCCGTGTTGAAGACGACTTGTGAATCCGCAGGAGGCCGGGACGGCGGCCGCCGCCCGAAAGACAGGAAGTTGCTTGAGAC
>DASZCR010000031.1:0-6289 GCA_035942915.1 Pyrinomonadaceae bacterium
ACTCGGGGACGACCGCCGAGAGCGGCGCGCCCGCAAGCAACTCCGAGCCGCCCGCGCCGCCCGCGCTCGCGTCATCTTCGATGCCGATGAGCTTGCGGCTCGCAGAGAGCGCGTAGGTCGCGGGCGAGATGGCGGCGAGCGGTTGCAGCCACCCCGGCAGCACTTCGACGGGGAAATAGACGCCGGAGACGAGCAGCAGTATCCCCTGAAAGATGTTCGTCGCCTCTGCCCCGCGCTCCGGGCTGAAGACCGGGAGCACGGCCGCCATCAATCCTAAACCGACGAAGGCCATGCTGCTCACCACCAGCACGACGACGATGCCGGGCAGGTTCGCGTGCGAGAGGTCGAGGTCGATGAAGAGCCACAGACCGGCGACGATGATGATGGTGCGAACGACGCTGTAGCACATCGTAAAGAGGCTCACGCCCGCCAGATGGACGAACCGCGAGACGGGAGCCATGAAGGTATATTCGAGCGTTCCTTCCCAACGCTCGTAGGTGATTGAGTTGGCAATCTCGCTGAAGAGCGTCGAAAGAAAATTCCACAGCAGGACGCCGACGATGAGCACGAGCGTCAGACGCCGGTCGCCCGCCGCGACGCCGATGAGCGCGATGGTCGCCGAGTTCACAATCGCATAGAAGGTGAAGACGATGACCCAAGACATGTAGCGCCGCGTCAGGTGATAGTCCCTGAAGAAGAAAGCCCAAGTTTGCCTGAGAACCTGTTCCATCACATACCCTCCGCGACCGCTTCCGGCTCGTCCGTCGTCTCGGACGCGTCGGCGCGGTCTTCATCCTTTGCCACCTCCGAGCTCTTCACTTCTTTTTCGTCGCCTTCCAGCTTCTCGCCCGCGAGCGCGATGAAGGCGTCGTCGAGCGAGTCCGTGCCGGAGCGACGCTTCAACTCTTCAGCCGTGCCTTCGGCGATGAGGCGGCCGTGCGCGAGGAAGCCGATGCGCGCGCAGAGCCGCTCGGTCTCGGCCATGTCGTGCGACGTGAGCAGGATGGTCGTGCCCTCTCTGCGCCGCAGCTCTTCGAGGAAGCTCTGCACGTCGCGGCGGCTCTTCGGGTCGAGTCCGGTAGTCGGCTCGTCGAGGAGCAAGAGCGGCGGGTTGACGAGCAGAGCGCGCGTGATGGCGACCTTCTGCTGCATGCCGCGACTCATCTCTTCGAGCGGCCCGTCAAACTTGTTCTCGTCGAGTCCGAGGGCTTCGAGAATCTCCATCGCGCGCCGCGCCGCGTCGCGCTGGCTCATGCCGTAGAGCGAGGCCGAGTAGAGCAGGTTTTCGCGCGCCGAGAGTTTTTTGTAGAAGGCCGCATCGACGCTGACGCGCCCGATTTTGCGGCGCACCTCGCGCTCCTCGCCCGGCAGCGCGTGGCCGAGCAGGCGCACCTCTCCGCCGTCGGGCACAAGCAGCGTCGAAAGGACGCGGATGAGCGTTGACTTCCCTGAGCCGTTCGGCCCCAAGAGACCGTAAGTTTCGCCGAGCGCGACCTCGAAGGAGACATCCTTGAGCGCCCAGACGACGGGCGGACGCTTGCGCCGCAGCAGGCTTTTACGTTTGCGGAAATATTTGCTGAGGAGACGAACTTCGATACCAAGATTCGACATCATTGCACCCCGAAAGAAGTTAAACGGGTATCGGCTTTCCGAATTGGAAATGGAAGGGAGCGGGATGGAAGGGGCTGAGGTCTAACCCCAGATGCGAATCTGGAACAGCTTCATGCCGAGCAGCATACGCCGCCCGGAAGACTTTGGCAAGTTCTGTTTTTGAAGGTGTGGCTCGTCAGACAGCTCAGCGCGCGATGTTGACGACGCTCATCGCCGCCTGTTCGACGGCGAACTTGAGCCGCCGCGTCTCGCGGTCGAAAGAGATGTCTCGCGCCGTGCGACCGTTGACTCTGACCTCGCGCGGGCGCTCCGTCAAGCCGAGCAGTTCGACGGTGGCGACGCGTCGCGCGGAGGCCGCGGGGTCGGGCGCGCTGTTTGTCGGAGCGTTTTGCGCGAGGTGGATTTCGTTCGGCGTCTGGCGGACGCGCACGAGCGAGAAGCGGCCGCGCAGGTGGCCGTAGCCGTCGCCTTCGTCCTGATAGATTTGCGCGTCCTGCGTCGTCCCGCCATCGACGAGGGTGAGGCTGATGGGGCGTCGCGCCATCTCGGCAGTGTGCTGGACGGTCTCCTGCGTGGCGACGACTGCGCCGACGCGCGCGAACAAGGGGAGACGTTCGAGGGGCGCTTCGATGTCTGCGTCCGTGCCGCCTTCGTAACGTTGCCCCGTCCACCAATCAACCCACGCGTCGCCGCGCGGGAAGTAGACGCGGCGTCGTCTCTGCCCTTCCTGTAAGACGGGCGCGACGAGCAGGTCGCGGCCGACGAGGTATTGGTCGTCCAGAAGATATGTGCGCGTGTCGGACGGATACTCGAACCAGAGCGGACGCATGACGGGCGCGCCCGTCTGCGTGTGTTCGTGGAAGAGCGTGTAGAGGTAGGGCAGCAGTTGGTAGCGCAGTTCGATGGAGCGGCGGTTGATGCGCGTGTAGTCGTCGCCATAAGACCAAGGCTCCTGGTCTTTCGAGCCTGCCTCGGTGTGCGTGCGTAGGAAGGGCGTGAGCGCCGCCGCCTGCAACCAGCGCGTGTAGAGTTCCGGCGAGGGCGAGCGCGAGAAGCCGCCCACGTCCGCGCCGACGAGAGGCACGCCGGAGACGCCGAGATTGGTGAGCATCGGGATAGTCAGCGCGAGGTGTTCCCAAGTGGCGACGTTATCGCCCGTCCAGACGGCGGAGTAGCGTTGGACGCCCGCGTAACCGGCGCGTGTGATGACGAGCGGGCGGCGTTCGGCGTCGAGACGCCGCAAGCCTTCAAAGGTGGCGCGCGCCATGAGCAGGCCGTAGACGTTGTGATAGCGTGCGTGCGAGCCGGGGTGGCCGTCGCCGTCGTGTTGCGCGTCGATGGGGAAGGTCTTGCCGGGATGATGATAGATGTCCGGCTTCGGCGTCTCTTCGGAGAGGAAGGTGGCAGGCTCGTTCATGTCGTTCCAGAAGCCTGCGACGCCGTCGTCGAGCAGCGTCCGGTAGAGCGAGCCGAACCATTCGCGGGCGCGTGGGTTGGTGAAATCGGGGAAGGCGCAGATGCCCGGCCAGACGCGTGCGCGCAACTCGTCGCCCCCGGCCGTTTTGGTGAACAGTCCACGCGCGCGGCCGTCCGTGTAGACGGTGTATGACTCGTCAACCTTGATGCCGGGGTCAACGATGGTGACGACGCGAAAGCCTTCACGACGCAGGTCTGAAATCATGCGCGCCGGGTCTGGAAAGCGCGTCTTGTCCCATGTGAAGACGCGGAAGCCGTCCATGTAGTCGATGTCGAGATAGATGACATCGGCCGGGATACGCTCGGCGCGAAAGCGTCGGGCAATCTCGCGGACACGCGCTTCGGGCGTGTAAGACCAGCGCGACTGTTGATAGCCGAGCGCCCAGAGCGGCGGCAGAGGCGTGCGACCCGTCAACTCCGTGTAGTCTCCGAGGATGCGGCGCGGCGTGCGCTCGCCCCCGCCCGTGAAGACGTAGTAGTTAAGCTCGCCGCCTTGCGCGCCGAAGGTGTAGCGTTCGGGCGCGGTCTTGCCCATGTCGAAGTAGGCGCGGTGCGTGTTGTCTTGAAAGAGACCGTAGGCGCGACCTTCGCCGTTCTCGTGTCGGAGGGCGATGAAGAAGCCGATTGATTGATAGATGGGGTCGAGGCCGACGGGGTAGCCGTAGGTGTCCGTGTTCCACATCACCAACTGCTGCGTGTGGCGCGAGATGCCTGCGAAGGCTTTCTCGCCGAAGCCGTAGTAGGTTTCGGTTTCCGGGCGCAGCTTTGAGCTTTCGACGGCGTCGGTCGCCGGGTCGAACGCGGCAGGTCGAGCCGGGTCGTCTTCGACGACGGCGCGGCCGCGATTGTCATAGACGGTCAGGAGAAACGGGCGGCGCAGGATACGCAGGCTCGCGCCGCCTTCGACCCAGACGTTAATCGTCGCACGGTCGAGGTCTCGCACTTGGGCGCGTACGCCCGCGCGCCGCTCGCTCGTGAGTGCATAAGAGAAGTCGTCCTCGAAACGCCCGCGCGGCGCGAGGCGGACGCGCACGACTTCCGGTGTGACGAAGGTGACGCGTGCGCGCGCGCCAGACGAGAGCGTGAGCACGACGCCGTCCGGCACACGCGTATAACTACGCACGTCGCCGACCGTCTGCCATGCGCCGCGCGCATCAACGAACAGCGCGCCGAGCGAGACGACGAGCAGTATGAGAAGACGCGTCGCGCAGGTCATGAGAAAGTTCCGTCCTGCCTGTGCGCCGTTGCGTCTGAGCGGGAGGTAGAGTTTCGCGTCGAGACTCGACGGCGCAAGGCGGAAGGGATGTTGAGTGTCCCGGTTCAATTCTTCGTTCAATTCTTCGAGTCGGCGCGGTCAGTTGCTTGTGCCGGGGTGCGTTCATAGACGATGCGGCCGCCGAGGAGCGTCATGTGCGCCTCTGTGCGCAGAATCTCTTCGGGCGGGATGCTCAACAGGTCGCGCGTGTGGACGACCATGTCTGCCAGCATCCCGACAGCAATCCGTCCCTTCTCGCCTTCCTCAAACGTCGCATAGGCCGACTCGGTCGTGTAGCAACGAATGGCGTCGGCGATTGAGAGGCGCTCCTGCGGCCACCATCCGCCCGGCGGGTCGCCTTCCGTGCTCTGTCTGGTGACGGCCGCGTAGAGACCGAGATAAGGGCTGATGGGTTCGACCGGCCAGTCCGTGCCGAACGGGACACGGACGCCGAAGGAGCGCATCATGTGCCACGCGTAAGCTCCCTGCACGCGATATTCGCCGAGCCTGTCCTGCGCCCAACGCTTATCTGAGATGGCGTGCGAGGGCTGCATCGAGGCGATGACGCCGAGGTCGCGGAAACGCGCGAAGTCCGACGGCGCGACCACCTGCGCGTGCTCGACGCGGTGTCTCGCCGTGCGCCCACGCGCGGCCGTCGCGTCGCCTCCGTTCGGTCTCAGTGCGGCGGCGAACCCTTCGAGCGCCATGCGGTTGGCGCGGTCGCCGATGGCGTGGAGCGCAATCTGGAAACCGGCCTGTGCGCGCTCGACAATCATCCGCGTCAGCTCTTCGGGCGGACGGCGTGGGATGCCGCTGTTCGTCGGGTCGTCGGCGAAGGGCGCGAGCATCGCGGCCGTGCGCGAGCCGAGCGTGCCGTCAACGTAGCCCTTCAAGGCCGTCAGACGCAGCATCAGCGGGTCGTCCTTGAAGGTCGCAAACTCCGTCCGCTGCCTCTGCAACTCGGCGACAGAGTCCTCGAAGTTCTGCCACTCGGCGACGCGCACCGTCAGACGCCCCTGCGCGTGGAGTTGACGGTAGAGCTTCGTCGCTTCGTAGGTGGAGTTGTCTTGAATCGAGGTAATGCCGTAGCGACGCGCCTCTGCGAGCGCACGCTCGGCGGCCTCCAAAGTCTCTTCGGGCGAAGGTTGAGGCACGACGTTGGCGACCAGAGACCCGGCCGTCTCCTTCAGAATCCCGGTCGGCTCGCCGCGCGCGTCCTTGAGAATCTCGCCGCCTGCGGGCGCAACCGTCTCGCGCGTCACGTTGGCCTTCGTCAGCGCGAGCGTGTTCGCCCAACTGACGTGGCCGTCGATGCGTTGGAGGAAGACCGGATTGGCGGGCGCGACCTCGTCCAAGTCCTGACGCGTCGGCCACTGTCCGCCCCAGAGCGTATGGTCCCAACCGCGACCGAGAATCCACGCGCCCGGACGCGACTCGCGCACGCGCGCGGCGATGCGCCGCTTCGCCTCTTGCAGAGATTGTGCGCCGACCAAATCGACGCGCAGCAGCGAGAAGCCGCCGCCGATGAAATGGATGTGCGCGTCGTTGAAGCCGGGCGTGACGAGACGGCCGCCGAGGTTGACCGTGCGCGCAGACGTGTAGCGCGCGGCAATCTCGGCGCTGGTGCCGACGGCGACGATGCGCCCGTCGGCGACGGCGACGGCCTGCGCGAGACGATTGTTCGCGTCGGCCGTGAAAATCTTGCCGTTGGTGAGAATCAGGCTGACGGCGCGTCGGCGCGCTCTCTGTGCCGCGTCGGCGCGCGGCAGAGTCGAGAGCAGACAGAGCAGCAGGGCGAGCAGGAAGCAGAGCAGCGTGCGCGATGTTTGACGCATAGAGTGTTTGGGAATCCGTCTGCGCGGAGATGAAAAAGACGGCGGCTGTTATACCACTAAACAGGGACGTGCGGCGCAGGTTTCTCTGTGCGCGCCGCGTGCTATCATGTGC
>DASZCR010000032.1:0-4118 GCA_035942915.1 Pyrinomonadaceae bacterium
CCCCTACGCCGTACGCGACTACTACGCCGTCAATCCGGACTACGGAACGAAGGAAGATTTCCGACGCCTCGTCACGGAAGCGCACAGGCGCGGCCTCAAGGTCATCATCGACATCGTCGCCAATCATACGGCGTGGGACAGCGTGATGATGCAGACGCCGGAGTTCTACACGCGCGACGCGGCGGGGCAGGTGCTTCCGCCCGACCCCGGTTGGGCGGACGTAGCCGACCTCAACTACGACAACCCGGCTCTGCGTCGCTACATGACGGAGATGATGAAGTACTGGCTGCGCGAGTTTGACCTCGACGGGTTTCGCTGCGACGTGTCGTGGATGGTGCCGCTCGATTTCTGGGAGACGACGCGCGTCGAGTTGGAGCGCATCAAGCCGGACATCATCATGCTCTCGGAATCGAACGAGCCGGAGCACATGCTCAAGGGCTTCGACCTCAACTACGCGTGGCCGTTCTTCCACGCCATCAACGAAGTCGTCTGGGGACAGCAGCCCGTTTCGCACCTGCGCCGGACGTGGGAGCAGGAGCGCGCGCGCAACCCGCGCGGCGCGTTGCGCCTGCACTTCTCCGACAACCACGACGAGCGACGCGCCATCGCGCGGCTCGGCGAACGCGGCGCACTCGCCGCCTCCGTCCTGACGCTCACGATGGACGGCGTGCCGCTCATCTACAACGGCTTGGAAGTGGGCGACTCGGTCGAGTCGGGCGAGCCGGCGCTCTTCGAGCGTTTCCCAATCTTCTGGCCGATTGTGCGGCGCAGCCCCGACCGCCCACGCTTCTACCGGCAGATGCTCGCGCTCAGGCGCACGCACGCTTCTCTCCGGCGCGGCGAGATGTTCTGGTTGAAGAACTCGGACGAGGCGCGCATCGCGACCTTCGCGCGGCGCGACGGCGAGGAAGAGCTGGTCGTCGCCATCAACTTCTCGAACACGCCTTTTCACGGCACGGTCGAGGCGGGCGGCGCGCCGTTCGTCGAAATCACGCCCGACCTCTCCGCGCCCGAAGCGTCTGCGCCGCGCCAGACGCCGCGCACGAACGCTGCCGCCCCGGCGTCGGCTCTGCCCGTGCTCAGTCTCGACCCCTGGGGCTATCGAATTTTCCGGCGCGCGTTGCGGTAAGATAGCTGTAAGATACGAGCCAGACACGCGCGCGTGCGAAGTTATCCGGTGAAAGCTCGGCTGATAAAATTTTAAGGAGCAGAGGATTGATGCGAGATGTGAAGAGTTTGAGGACGGCCGCCTTCATGTTCGTACTGTTGGCGACGGCGCTCTCCGTCGTCGGGTGCGACGCGGGCGCGGAGAAAGGGAAGTCGGGTGCTGTCCGCATCGGCTTCTCGATGGACACGCTCAAGGAGGAACGCTGGAACCGCGACCGCGAACTGGTCGAGCGGCGCGCACGCGAACTCGGCGCGGAGATTCAAATCGACGTGGCGAACGGCGACGACGCGCGGCAGTTGAGTCAGGTTGACGGCATGTTGACGAAGGGCGTCGATGTGCTCATCGTCGCCCCGCACAACGGCGTCGTCGCCGCCGCCATCGTCGAGAAGGCGCACCAGCAGAAAGTGCCCGTCATCAGCTACGACCGTCTCATCATGCGCTCGGACGTAGACCTCTACGTCTCGCATCAGGTGACGAAAATCGGAGAGATGCAGGCCGAGTACGCTCTCAATCGCGTGCCTAAGGGCAACTACGTGCTCATCGGCGGCTCGCCCACAGACAACAACGCGAAGCTGCTGCGCGAAGGACAGATGAACGTCCTGCGCGACGCCGTCACGCGCGGCGACATCAAGATTATCTCCGACCAGTTCGCGCGCGAGTGGAAGCGCGAGGAGGCGCAGCGCATCATGGAAGACGCGCTGACGAAGACGGGCAACAACATACAGGCCGTCGTCGCCTCCAATGACGGCACGGCCGGAGGAGCCATCGCCGCGCTTCCGCCCGAACTCGAAGGCAAGGTGCTCGTCACGGGTCAGGACGCGCAACTCGACGCCGTTCAACTCATCGCCGAGGGCAAGCAGACGATGACCATCTACAAGCCCATCCAGCCGCTCGCCTACAGCGCCGTCGAGGCGGCGATTAAACTGGCGCGCGGCGAGCGCGTCGAGACGAGCGAGAAAATCAACAACGAGAAAATAGACGTGCCCGCCATCCTCCATGCGCCCATCGCGGTGGACAAAGACAATCTGATGGCGACCGTCATCAAGGACGGCTATCACAAGATGGAAGACGTTTATCAGAACGTGCCGAGAGAGCAGTGGCCGCGCGCGCCGCAGAGCGGAAGGCGGGAAGCGACGGGCGCAGAGTTCGTCGCCGCCTTTGCTCTGGTCGTCTCGGCGCTGCTGTGGGGAATCCGTTGAGAGGCGACCGCAACGTCTCGGAAGTTGACAGGAAGTGTTGTCATGCCCAAAGGAAAGTTTGCCCTCACCATCGTTATTCTGCTGCTCGTGTTCGCGCCGCTCATCGGCGAGCGACTCGCTAAGCGCCGCCTCCCCGCCGACCTCTTGGCGTCGGCGGGTGAGTTCTACGAGTGCCCGAACGCGACGCGTTGCCACGCCGATTTCAACGGCGACGGCGTCGCGGGCTACGCCGCCATCGTCACGCTCGACAGAACGGTCAACTCTCACAACAGCGCCGTGCTCGTCGTCGATGGCGACCAAGAGTTGTTGTGGCAGCCCTTCTATCACGCGCCCGACGCGCCGCCGACGCGCCTCGGCGTGCGATACGTCGGCGAGCACGCGCGCCTGCTCGTCTACGACGGGATAACCGGCCTGAGCACCGCCGTCTTCGCGCTCGAACGAAGCTTCGGCCGCGACCGCATGGCATGGGCGACCCCTTCTGAGGAAGACCGCAAAGCCTTCAACCTGATGTCGGCTTACGACACAGAACTCATCTCGGCGGCGGGGCGAGCCGACAAAGAGTCGCTTTCCGACTTCACCGTGCTGAAACTGGCGCTCTACTATCTGACCTTGTGCGCCATCGCCGCCGTCTGGTTGTATCGCAAGTCGCTGCGGATGAGCGCCGCCATCCCGCTCAACCCTTCGGGAAACAATCCATGAGCCAGCAGGCCAACGAGCCGACCGTCAAACGTCCGCTGACGAACGCCGATGTCGCGCCGCCCGGCGCACACGCCAGCGACAGCACCACGAACGCCGACTCAGACACACGCACGCGCACCGTTGGCCTGCAACTGCCGACGGCGCAACTGCGCGCCTATACGATGCTCTTTGCGCTCCTCGCCATCTGGCTCTTTTTCCAGTGGGCGACGGCAGACCCGGCGCACCCTTACGGCATCTTCCTCGGCTCGGTCAACTTCTCGAAGCTCTTGCAGCAGATGGCCGTGACGGGCGTGCTCGCCGTCGGGATGCTGATGGTCATCGTCGCGGGGCAGATAGACCTCTCGGTGGGCGCGGTCGTCGGACTCTCCGGCGGCATCGCGGCGATGACGCAGGACTGGGGGCTAGTGCCTTCGCTCGCCTCGGCGGTCGTCGTCGGCTGCCTCATCGGTCTGGCGCAAGGCTCGCTCGTCGCTTATGCCAACATCCCCGCCTTCATCGTCACGCTCGGCGGATTGCTGGCGTGGCGCGGCGTGATTCTCGGACTGACGAAGGGCAGCACGATTTCCGTCACGCAGCCGGTCTTTCGCGCGCTCGGCCGCGACCCCATCCCGCCGCAGATTGGCTATGCGCTGGCCGCAGCGGCCGTCGCCGCCATCGTGCTTCTCGCCGTCCGACGCGGGCGCGGGCGGCGGCGTCACGGACTGGCCGCCGAGAGTACCGTCTCGACGCTGCTGCGCATCGTCGTCCCTTCGATTCTCGTCGTTGCCTTCGTCGCGCTGATGAACGCGCAGAGGGGCGTGCCCATCCCTGTCGCGGCCTTCATCGCCGTCGCCGTCGCGGGCGCGTTTCTCACGCAGCACACGACCTTCGGCCGCTACCTCTACGCCATCGGCGGCAACCCGGACGCCGCGCGTCTCTCAGGCATCAGCCTGCGTCGTCACATCCTTGCAGCCTTCTGCCTGATGGGCGCGCTGGCGGGCGTCGCCGCGCTCCTGCACACGGGGCGCGTCACCGGCGCGTCGCCCGACTCCGGGACGTTGATGGAGTTGGAC
>DASZCR010000033.1:0-21416 GCA_035942915.1 Pyrinomonadaceae bacterium
GTTCACGACCGAGTGCAACGGTTAGCAACCGCGCGCGGGGCGCGAACGCGAAGGGCGCGGCCACATCAAGCTGCCGCGCCCCTTCTCTCTCTCTTCGTGAGTCTTTTGGCCGCTACTTGACCCACTCGTCCGCCACCTGCGACTCGACCTTGACGGGAACTTTCTTGACGAACTCTTCGCCCGCGTCGCACATCGCGCGCTCGACCTTTTCGGCCATCGCCTCTGCCTCCGCAGCGTCCGTCTCGACCACGATCTCGTCGTGCACGATGTTGACGATGCGCGCCGTGCCCTGCTTTAACTCGTCGTGTAAGAGTCTGAGCGCACGCTTGAGGATGTCGGCCGAAGAACCTTGAATGGGCGAGTTCTTGCCGTTGCGTTGGGCGGCCGAAGCAGCCTGACGATCTTCGGGGTCGAAGTTGAAGCGTGCGAGGCGTCCGGCGACGGTGCGCTTGGCAACCTTGTCGCGCACGGCCATCTGCGCCGCCTCGCGCAGCCAACGGTCGAGCGCGCGATAGGTGGCGAAGTAGCGTCGCAGGATGTCCTCTGCGTCGGTGAGCGAAAGGCCGGTCATCATCGAGAAGCGTTGCGCGCCGATGCCGTAGACGACGCCGAAGTTGAGGCGCTTGGCGAAATCCCTCTGCTCCTTCGTGACCTGTTCGAGAGGCACGCCGAAGACCTGCGAGGCGGTGACGCGGTGGAGGTCTGCGCCCGACTGGAAGGCGTCGATAAAGCCCTGGTCGCCCGTGTAATCGGCGAGGATGCGTAACTCAATCTGCGAGTAGTCGGCGATGACGAGTTTGCGCCCCTCCGGCGCGCGGAAGCAGCGACGGTATTCGACCGCGTGCGGCACCTGCTGGATATTCGGATTGGTGCAGGCCATGCGCCCGGTCGGCGCGCCGATTTGGTGGAAGTTGGCGTGGATGCGTCCGGTCTTCGGATTAATCTCGTCGAGGATGTTTTCGCCGTAGCTCGTGAGAGCCTTCTGCACGGTGCGGTATTCGAGCAGCTTCTTAATCTCCGGGTGCTGTTCGGCGAGCGGTTGCAGTTTCCAGTTGCGCGTCGAGTCGGGCACGTCGATGCCGAGCCGCTTGAGCGCCTTCGTCAACTGGACGTGCGAATCGAGATTGATGTCCATCCGCGTCGGCCCGAAGAAAGACTGCTGCGGCGACTCTTCGGCGAGCATCTGCTGCAACTCCTCGGCCAGCACGGCGCGTCGCTTCTCGACGACGGCCAACTGCTCGCGCCAGCGCGCCGCGTCCAGATAGATGCCGGTCAGTTCGATGGCGGCGACCGGCAGCACGCACTCGAACTCAAGCGAGGCGCAGCGGACGAGGTCGCTCGCACGCAGGCGCTCAACCAGTTTCTCCCTGAGCGGCAGCATGACGGCCGCGTCGCGCGCCGCGTAAGAGAGTTGCGACTCGGACAGTTCCCCGCTCCAATCGCTCAGTTGCTCGGACTTATCGACCGTCTCATTCAGATAACGCTCGACCACCGTCGCCAGACCATGACGGTCTTCCGTCTCCCCGGCCGAGACGAGTTGGCTCGCCAGCAGCGTGTCGAAAACTCCTCCGAGTTCGACGCCGAGTTGATGGCACGTCCACTTGGCATCGAACTTCGCATTGTGCGCAATCTTGACGGGGCGCGGTGCGCCGAGCAGCCGGCGCAAAGGTTCGAGCGCGGGGGCGCGTTGCGCCGCTCCTTCGCCCGCGAAGCGGTCGAGGTCGATGATGTGAACGCCGTCGGGCGCGGCCAACTGAACGAGCCGGACGCGCCCCGCATAAGGGTCGAGCGAGGTCGTCTCACAGTCGAAGCCGACGACCGGCAGTTGCGCGAGACGGGCGCACGCGGCGCTCAGTTCCTCGGCCGTGTCGATGACGAAGTAGGGTGCTGATTCCATGCGTATGTCTGAGGGTGGAGGCTGAACTTTCAGGACGTGTGCGCGTCTCCCGCTCGAACGGTGGAGACTAACAGAACGGCGGCGCTTGCGCCAATCGACGCGCTCACAAGGAAGGCCGTGCGTGCGCCGTACCAATTCCACAGCGCGCCGAGCAGGAGCGATGCGGGCAGCACCGTCACGCCGAAGGCGAGGTTATAGAGACCGAAGGCCGTGCCGCGTTGTGCGGGTCGGACGAGGTCTGCGACCAGAGCCTTCTCCGCTCCTTCGGCCAATCCGAAATAGACGCCGTAGAGCAG
Source organism: Pyrinomonadaceae bacterium (assembly GCA_035942915.1). Taxonomy (GTDB): domain Bacteria; phylum Acidobacteriota; class Blastocatellia; order Pyrinomonadales; family Pyrinomonadaceae; genus DASZCR01. Next base: position 2,194 of record DASZCR010000033.1, read on the forward strand.
AAAGAGCGCCCACGCCTGCCACGCCTCGGAGACGTATGCGAAGCCCGCGTAGACGGCCGCGTAGAGAATCCACCCCGAAGCGATGAGCCGCTTGCGCCCGACGCGGTCGGAGAGGTCGCCGCCGACGAGCGAACTGACGACCTTGCACAAATGCAGCGCCGCCCACAGCAGCGGCACGGCCGCCGTCGCAATCCCCGCCTCCTGCGCACGCAGCAGCAGAAAGGCGTCCGACGAGTTCGAGAGCGTAAACAGTGCGATGAGCAGGAGGAAGCGTTTGAAGTTGGCGTCGAAGCCGCGCAGCGACAGGCGGGGCCTCTCAAGCGCGCTCGTCGGTCTTGAGTCTGCGCGCCGCTTCTCGCGGACGGCGAAGATGGCGACGAGCACTGCGGCGAGCGCCGGGATGGAGGCCAGCAGAAAGAGCGTGCGGTAGTCTCCGGGCGTCGGGCGATTATGGTTGGCGGCGACGAAGTAGAGTATCGAAGCGCCGAGCAGCGGGCCGACGACCGCGCCGCCATGGTCCATCGCGCGATGAAAGCCGAAGGCGAGTCCGCGTTCCTGCGGCGCGGCCGCGTCGGCAATCATCGCGTCGCGCGGCGCGCTGCGAATGCCCTTGCCGACGCGGTCGGTCAGGCGTATCGCCAACACCTGATACCACGACGAGGCCAGCGCCAGCAGCGGCCGCATCGCGCTCGCCAGCGCGTAGCCGAAGACGACCAGACCTTTGCGGCGGCCGAGACGGTCGCTGAAGTAGCCTGCGAAGAGCTTCAGCAGAGAGGAGACGGATTCTGCGCCGCCTTCGATGAGTCCGATGAGAAAGGGCGATGCGCCGAGCGTGCCCGCGAGGAAGAGCGGAAGAAAGGGATAGATGCTCTCGCTCGAAGCGTCGTTGAGGAGACTGACGAGGCTGACGGCGAAGACGTTGCGCGGGAGGCGGCGGTAGCGACGCCAGAGGCCGGGCGTCGATTCGTCTGTCCGACGAGCCTGAAGGCGCTCGTCGAAACGGTCGGCGGCGTCGGTGTCTGCTTCCCCCATGCCCCTCGACGACCGCCGCTTACTTGCGCGCAGGTCGCGCAGGGCTTGCCGACTGGCGGCCGCCGTCACGCGTCGTCTTCGCGTCGTTCGACGGCGCGTAGAAGTACCACGCGACGGCCGCGACCAGCAGCGCGAAGAAGAACGCGCCGACCATCGCCACGCGCACGGCCATCCGCACCAGCCGCTTGACGATGAAGAAGAAGATGGCGAAGCCGACGACGGCGAACGCAATGGTGATAAGAGCTGCGGTCATAAATCACTTCATCGGAAGTCCGCACAGGACTTCTCCTGACTTCAGCCTTCAGCGCCCGGACTCCCGACTTTTCTCGTATTTCGCGCGGACGATGGTCTTGATGTTGCCGCGCACGTGGAAGTCGCCTTCGATGTTGACGGCGAGGGGGTCGCAGGCGCGGACGAAGTCTTCGAGGATGACGTTGATGACGTGCTCGTGGAAGATTTTGACCTCGCGGAACGAGTTGATGTAGAGCTTCAGACTCTTCAACTCGACGCACCTCTCGTTCGGGATGTATTCGAGCCGGATGGTGGCGAAGTCGGGGAAGTCGGAGAACGGGCAGATGGCCGTAAACTCCGTCATCTCGAAGGCGACGCGGACTTCGCGTCCGACAAACTCGTAGGGGAAAGTGTCGAGCGGGTAAAGGTTCATCTGCTCGCGCGGCGTCGAACGGATGTCCAGATTCTGCCGGTTCGCGGGCGGAAGTTCCGTCTCAATCAAAGCCATAATCTTTCTCTGCAACTCCTGACATTTCTTCGCGCACGGAAATCTTAACCGAGCCGTGCGCCCACCCGCAACCGCGTCAGTAGGCGGGCGCGAAGCGGTCGCCGTCGCCGCCTCGACCGCGCCCGATGGCAAAGAGTTTGACGAGCACGAGGCCGACGAGGAAGCCGCCGATGTGCGCCGCGTAGGCGATGCCGCTCTCCTGCGAGCCGCCGCCGAGCAGGCCGAGGCCGTTAATCAACTGGAAGACGAACCACAGCCCGACGGCCACCCATCCCGGCACTTCCGTCAGGATACGCAGCAGGATGACGGTCACGCGGCGGCGCGGATGCAGGACGAGGTACGCACCCAGCACGCCCGATATCGCTCCCGATGCGCCGAGGCTCGGAATCAGGGCGTTGATGCCGGAAGTGTTCGTCAACACGTGCGCCAGCGAGGCGAGCACGCCGCAGAGCAGGTAGAAGACGACGTAGCGCGCATGACCGAGGTCGTCTTCGATGTTGTCTCCGAAAATCCAGAGGAAGAGCATGTTGCCGAGCAGGTGCATCCAACCGCCATGCATGAACATCGAGGTCAGCAGCGTCAGGTAGACCGAGAAGGGCACGTCGGCGTGCTCGATGCGGACGCGCTCGCGCGTTCCCGGCACATCGACGGCGACGGGGCGGTCAACGTCCTCGTTGTTGACAATCTCGTAAGGCACGGTCGAGTAGGCGTAGGTGAAACGCTCGTTCGTGCCGCCCGCTTGCAGGACGATGAAGACGAAGAGGTTGATGGCGATGAAGAGATAGTTGACGAAGGGCGTTGTGCGTCGCCCCGTGTTGTCGTCGTAAATCGGGAAGACCATCTCGGCGTTTCCTTTCCCTCTCTGAAGAGGCGCTCGCTTGGACGCGGATGATGCGCCGGGAGATGTGCGAAATGAATTTGAAAACGTGGAGAAAACGTTGCTTTTGCCGTGTCGGCACGCAAGGCTGGCAAGGTCTTCAGGCAAACAGTCGCGTGTACTCCGCTCTGGTCTTCGCGTAGCACTCGCAAACGGAGCGTTCGAGCCGCTCGCGCGAGAGAATCTGCAAGCGGCCGCGCTTGTACGCGATGATGCCCTCGCTCTGGAACTTGGCGGCAATCTCGCTGACGGTCGCGCGCCGGACGCCGAGCATCACGCCGAGAAATTCGTGCGTGATATTCAACTCCTCCGAGCCGATGCCGTCGGCGCTCATCAACAGCCAGCGGCAGAAACGCGCCTCCGCCTGATGCAAGGCGTTACACGCGGCCGTCTGCGAGCCTATCACGACGACGGTGTGCATGTAACGGTTCATCAGCATGTGCAGCGCGCCCCGCCGGACGTACTCGGCCTTGAAGATTTCCGCCTTGATGCGGACGGCCTCGCCCGGTATCTGCGTGAAGGTCGGCATCGTCGTCTGCGTCGCGTCGAGGATGACGGGGATGCCCGACATGCCCTCGCGCCCGATGATGCCCGACTCGACGCACGCGCCGTCGCTCATCAAGGTGACGAGCGAGAGCAGGCAGTTGAGGGGGAAATGAACGTCGCGGATGGGCACGTCCGGCACAATCACATGGTCGCCATGAGAGAGCGAGACTATCTCGAAGTACGGTCGCAGTCGTTCACGTTCCTCATCCGGCAGCCTCGCCAGAATTTGATTGCGCGTAATGTCTGTCTCAGACTGCAAACTCATGAGGGGGCTTCTCCTTCGCAGCGTTGCAAAATCCGACCTCTGTCGTCGCGACCCACAGTCTAGCATCAATCCAACATCTCGTGGCTGGACGGGCCGCCGCGCACCACGCCTGCCGCTTCGAGCGCCGGGACGTGCGGCTGCAACAGTTCGTAGCCTTCCGAGCGCGCCACGTAGGTCGCTGCCGTGATGTCTCCGGCGACGTTCAAGGTCGTGCGGCACATGTCGAGAATGCGGTCAACGCCGAGGATGATGGCGATGAGCGCGGGGTTAATCTGATAACTGGCGAGCATGACGATGATGAACGGAATCGAGCCTGAAGGCACACCCGCCGTTCCGATGCCGCCGAGGATGGCGAAGTAGGCGATGCCGAGTTGCTGTCCGAGCGTTAAATCGACGTTGGCGAGTTGCGCGAGAAAGAGCACGGTCACGCCCTCGTAGAGCGCCGTTCCGTTCTGATTGGCCGTCGCGCCGACGGTCAAGACGAAGCTGTTGATTTCACGCGGCACGCCCAGATTCTCCTCCGAGACGCGCAGGGCTGTCGGCAGCGTCGCGTTCGACGAGGAGGTCGAAAAGGCCGTCAGCATGACGGTCTTGATGCGGCGGAAAAATTCAATCGGCGAGATGCGCGACAGGAAATAGACCGACAGAGAGTAGACGCCGAACATGTGCAGGGCGAGTCCGCCGAGGACGGTCAGGACGAACCAGCCGAGCGCCTGTAAGAGGTCGAGGCCGAAGCGCGCCGTGTTGTTGAAGAGCAGGCAGGCGATGGCAAACGGCGCGATTTTCATGATGATGTCGATAATCTTCGCCGAGATTTCAAAGAGCGCCTGCAAGCCTCTGAGAAGCGGCGCAGAGACATCGAGCGGGACGAGCGTCGCCGCAATGCCTAAGAGCACGGCGAAGAACATCAAGTGGAGCATGTTCGGCGTCTCGCTGGCGACGGCCGTCACGGGGTTGGCCGGGACGACCGTCTTGACCACCTGCATCAGCGGCGACTCCTGCGCCCCAGCCTTCGTCGCATCGGCCACGCGCTTCGAGGCGTCCGCCCCGTAACGCGCTTCGAGTCCGGCGCGCGTCGCCGCGTCCAGACGCTCGCCGGGGCGGATGGTGTTGGCGAGCGTCAGTCCGATGACGACCGAGATGGCCGAGATGACGAACGTGTAGGCGAACGCCTTGAGGCCGACGCGACCTAAGCGCCGGATGTCGCCGATGCCCGCGACGCCGACGACGAGCGACGAGAAGACGAGCGGCACGACGACCATCAGCAACAATCTCAGGAACAACTGCCCGATAGGCTCCGTGACGTGATAAATCGTCGCCGTCACGCGCGCGTCGTCGCCGCCGTAGAGACGATTGACGGCAACGCCCGCCACCACGCCGACCACCAGACCGATGAAGATGCGCGTGTGCAGAGGCATCCCGCGCGGGCGGTCTGGCGTCGTGTCCTTGAGGTCTGTCGTCGTCTCGCGCTCGTAAGCATCGGCGCGCACGTCGCGCCTGTCTCGCTCGTCTGCCATATTGATTAAGTGATAGGCGCTCGGTGATAAGTGATAGGTGATAAGAGAAATCCTTCTTCCTCCTCTCACCCGTCACCTATCACCCATCACTTCTTTCCTATCACCGTTTCTCACCTCCCCCATCTGAGTTTACCGCGCAGCACCTCGAAGTAGTTGCGCGTGTCGGCTTGCACGAGATTGAAGGTCGTGCGGCTCTTGCGTATCAGCACACGGTCTTCGACTTCGAGGGGTTGGCCGACCTGCCCGTCGAGCGTCAGCGCGACCTCCTCCTGCGGCGTCTTCAAAATCAGTTCAATCTCCACGTCGTCGGGGACGACGAGCGGGCGGTTCGAGAGCGTGTGGGGGCAGATGGGGGTAATCACCACCGCGTTCATCGACGGGTAGACGATGGGGCCGCCGGCCGAGAGGTTGTAAGCGGTCGAACCGGTCGGCGTCGAGACGATGAGACCGTCGGCGCGAAAGCGGTTGACGTACTGCCGGTTAATCCACGTCTCAATCTCGATGATGCGCGCCAGCGCCGACTTGCTGATGACCACGTCGTTTAAGACGCGCTCGTGGAGGAGCTTTTCGTCGCCCCGGAAGACCTGCGCGGCGAGCATCACGCGGCGGTCGAGCGTGTAATGACCGGCAATGATGGATTCGAGCGCGGGTATCAACTCCTCGACGCGCAACTCCGTCAGGTAGCCGAGCGTGCCGTAGTTGACGCCGAGGACGGGAATCTCGCGGTCGCCGAGCATCCGCGCGGCGGCAATCATCGTTCCGTCGCCGCCGAGCACGACCACCATGTCGGCTGAGGCGGCCAGCGCCGTGTGGTCGAGCGTCTCGATGGAGCAGCCCGTCTCTGCGCGGACGCGCGCGGAATCAACGCGCGGCCCGCCGATAAGTGTAATGCCGCGCGGCGTGAGCCACTCGACGAGGCGGCAGATGGTCTGAAGCGCCTCCGGCTGGTGCGGCTTAATCAGGACGCCAACGCGACGAATCGTCGGATTCTCCATCGTCTGCAACGTTAGAAGCGAGAGAAAGCGCGTCAGGCTCGTCTGGGGTTTGGAATTTCTCAGGAACAGGAAACGGCTCGGATGATATCCGCGCCCGCGCGGGGGTGTCAACGAAGGGATGAAAGATAAGGGATGAGGGCGGAGGGCGAAGGGCGGGGGATGAAAGAAATCCGGTCTTTACTTCATCCCTCGTCCCTCATCCCTTCTGACGGGGTCAAAGGCGCGCGTCGTGTGTTCGCTGACGCTGGGGACGTAGTCGGGCAGCGCAGCGCCCACCACAGACCTCGTTTGATGGAGTTCGCTGAGGGTGGCCTTCGGCGTCGGCAACTGTGCCGTCATCTTCGACGTGAGAGCGCGCGACTGCCCTCTGAGCAGTGTCGTCCAGAGGCGCATCAGCAGGCCGACGCTGCCGAGAATCGTGGCTGCGCCGAAGAGCGCGATGAGCGTGATGTTTTTGGGCGGGACGCCGTGCTCGACGAGCGCGACGGTTGCGCCCATCAGCACGCCGAGCGCGCCGAGCACGAGCACGAGCGTCGTCACGCCGATAGCCCACGCGCTCCCGACAGAGAGCGCGACCGGGTGGCTCTCCTGCACGACCAACGACTGATTCAGATTGCCCCCACAGCGTTTGCAATAGTTCAGGCCGGGCGTCGCCTCCGTACCGCAGTTCGGACAGAACATCTCTCGACCTCCAACTCTTTCAAAAGCGTAAGACCGGCAGAGACCGCCGCACGTATCCAATACGACGTGCGCCGCCCGCCGGTTCGCCCCCGCCCGAACGCCGTGCGCCCCACATCTCGGTCAAACGACGCAGTTCCCCGCCGTCAGTTTCCGGGTCAACCAGAGTCAGCCACACGGGGACGGGCAGCCATGCCCATGCCGCCCCGTAAGCCTCGATGTTCAACTGCTCGACCCTGCGCTCGACTCTCCATTGCAGGCCGACGGGCGGCACGTCCTCCCAGTTGTCGTAGCAGGCATGCTGGATGCACGGCGCGGGCTTGGCGCGACGATGAACGAGGCAGCCGACGCCCGGCTCGAAGAGCGGGCAGGAATAGGTCTGCGCGTAGCTGTCGCCCGACGCGCTCAATCCGTAGCGCGCGACCGTTTCGCGCGCTCGACGGTAGAGGGCGCGGCGCGCGTCGTCCGTCAGGCGCGGCGTGCGGCGCAGCGTCTCGCGCATGGCGACGGCTTCGAGCCGCGTGATGTGGACGTTGACGAAGTGGGCGTCCGTGCAGCAGACGCCGGGCGTCGGGCAGGCGCGACAGTCGCGCGCCGCGCGCTCGTAGTTGAGTTTGACGTGGCTCTGGTAATCGGCCTTCTCGCGCCTCAGTCGCACGAGCGCATCTCGCTCGGAGAGTCTTCTCATCGCAAGGGGAAGTTTACTCGTAAAGGGCGAGAAATTCACGGTTGCCGTCTGCGCCGCGAATCGGAGATTCGACCACGCCGCCGACCTCGAAGCCGAGCGCACGCGCCGCCTCGTTGACCTCCTCGACGACACGCGCCTGCCGCGCCGCATCCGTCACCACGCCGCCCTTGCCGACCTCGCCGCGCCCGACCTCGAACTGCGGCTTGATGAGGACAATCACGCGTCCGCCCTCTCTGACGAGCGGCGCGAGCGCGGGCAGGACTTTGGTCGCCGAGATGAAAGAGACATCCATCGTGATGAGGTCGAAACGCTCGTCGAAGGCGTCCGGCTCAAGGTAGCGCGCGTTCTCGCCCTCTCGGACTTCGACACGCGGGTCTGTCCGCAGCCGCCAATCAATCTGGTTGTGACCGACATCGAGCGCGACGACGCGCCGCGCGCCGTGTTGCAGGAGACAGTCTGTGAAGCCGCCGGTCGAAGCGCCCACGTCGAGACAGACGAAGCCGCCGGGGTCGATACCGAACTGCTTGAGAGCGTGTTCGAGTTTGAGGCCGCCGCGCCCGACGTAGCGCGCGGCCGGGTCGTCTGCGCCGCGCACGCGCAACGGAGCGTCGAGCGGAAAAGTCTCTGAAGGCTTCTCGACGCGCTGCTCTCCGACGAGGACTGCGCCCGCCATGACGAGCGCCTGCGCGCGCGTCCGCGACGGCGCAAGCCCGCGCTCGACCAGCAGCTTATCTATCCGCTCGCGCTTCACAAGCCACACTTTATAAGGCCGCAGGCAAAAGGTAAAAGGCAAAAGTGAAGATGAGAAGGACGCTCCATCTCATCTTCACTTTTGCCTTGTGACTTCTGCCTTCCGGCTTAACTTTTAGGGTCTGCCCTCGAAGATGCCGCGCACGCTGTCAACGCTGCGCTCGCGGCGTTCGCGACGGCGTTCGAGCCGACGGATGCGGCGCGCCTCGCGTTCGATGTAGTCCGCTTCCGGGTCGTTGACGCGGCGCGCTCTGACCTCGCCACGCGGGCGGTCGTCGTCTGCGGCGCGTTCTTCTCTGCGCTCGCGCCGTTCGCGTTCGTCATCGTCTGCGCGCGCCCCCGCCACCTGTTGCCTGGCTCTGCGCTCACGGTCGGCTTGCGAGCGGTCGTCGTCTTCACGGCGCGACGCGTCGCCCCGTTGCGCCTGACTGTCCGCTTCCTCAACCGTCGGCGTCTCTTCGGACGGGAGGTCGACGCTCTCCTGCGTGTCGGCCGCCGCTTCGGTCGTCGCTTCGGTCGTTACAGGCGCGCTCTGCGGCTCCTGCGCGGTGGCCTCTTCGACGACGGGCGCTGGCTGCTCCTGCTGCGCCGAAGCCTCGACGGTCTTCGTCGCCTGCCGCTTCTGGTAGAGGCGCAGGCCGACGCCGCCGAGGACTGTGCCGACGAGCACGGAGATGCCAATCAGTGCGAGCAGCCACGAGCGACGCGCCGAGACGATGGGCGCGCCCGTCGCGTCCACTGCATGAAAGGGCGTGCCTGACGCGTGTGCGCTGCTGACAACGGTTAAGACCTCTTCGCGCGACTCTGCGAAGGGAGGCGCAGAGGCCGCGACCGCCGCCGCTTCGGCCGTCAAAGGCACGACGGGTTGCGCCACCTGCGTCGCTTCGTCGTCGAAGAACGGGGCGGGCGCTACGTGCGTGGCGTCGGCGTCTTCGCTCGCGCCGGGATGCTGTCGATTTTCGTCCATGCTGTTATTCAAAATAGAACCTTTGGATGCCGCTGGCGCGGGCTTTATTGCGACAATTTGATTACAAAATGGGGGTGATAAAGACTTTCTCGCCAGCAATTAGATGCCGCCAAAGACGCTTTTGGCTGCAAACTTCTGAGGCGCAAAAAAGCACACAAGAAGAAAGGCCACAGTCGAGAGGCAGCGTCCTCTCAACTGTGGCCTTATCTTCTTTTATTTTGCCCTGTTTACTTCTGTCTGGCGTGCGTCGGCGTGCGCCGCCCTTCGAGGACTTCGACGCTCTCTCTGACACGCGTGTAGATGCCGTCGGCGTCGAGGCCGTACTTGGCGAGCAGGAGTTTCGGGTCGCCGTGCGTGATGATGCGGTCGGGGACGCCCATGCGGACGACACGCACTTTGTCGAGCAGTCCGTTCTCTTCCAACAGTTCCATCACGGCCGAGCCGAAGCCGCCCGCCAGATAAGCCTCTTCGACCGTCACAATCAGCCGCTTCGTGCGCGCCAGCGCGAGCAGCAACCCGGCATCAAGCGGCTTGACGAAACGCGCGTTCACAACCGTCGCCTCGATGCCCTCTTTCGCCAGTTGCTCGGCCGCTCTGGCCGAAGGATGCACCATCGAGCCATAGGCGAGAATGGCGACTTCGCCATCGCCGCCGTCGCGCATGATTTCGGCCTTGCCGATTTCCAGCAGTTGCGGCTCGCGCGTGATGTCTGCGCCGACGCCGTTGCCGCGCGGATAGCGCATCGCCGCCGGGCCGACGTGTTCGAGCATCGTCAACATCATGTCGCGCATCTCGCCCTCGTCCTTCGGAGCCATGACGACGATGTTCGGCACGGCGCGCAGGTAGGCGATGTCGAGCAGGCCGTGATGCGTCGGGCCGTCGCCGCCGACGATGCCTGCCCTGTCCATGCAGAACTTGACGTTCAACTCTTGCAGACAAACGTCGTGGACGAGTTGGTCGAAGCCGCGCTGAAGGAAGGTCGAATAGATGGCGCAGACCGGTTTTAAACCTTCGCACGACATCCCTGCGGCGAACGTCACGCAGTGCTGCTCGGCAATGCCGACATCGAAGGAGCGTTCGGGAAACTTCTCCAACGCGCGGTCTAAACCTGTGCCGTCCGGCATCGCCGCCGTCAGTGCGACGATGCGCTCGTCGCGCGCCATCAGTTCGCAGAGCGTGTCACCGAAGACGGAGGTGAAAGCGGGCGCGGCTGCCTTCGAGGAGGTCAGGGCGAGGCCGGTCGAGAGGTCGAAGGGGCCGGTCGCGTGCCACGCGTAATAGTTCTTCTCGCGCGCCGGGTAGCCTTTGCCTTTGGTCGTCAGGGCGTGAACGATGACGGGGCTGTCGGTGACGTGCTTGGCCTCTTCGAGCGCGCGAACGAGTGCGCGCGTGTCGTGCCCATCGACGTAGCCGATGTACTTGAAGCCGAGTTCGTTGACGAGCGCGCCCGGCAGAACGGCCGCCGCGATGGCGTCCTTGACCGTCTTGGCCGCATGATGGAGGCGTTCGCCGACCGACGGGACGGAGCGCAACGCCTCGCCCACCTCGTCCTTGAAACGATGATAGCCCTGCGCCTCGCGCAGACGGTTGAGATAGCCCGTCAGTGCGCCGACGGCCGGGGCGATAGACATCTCGTTGTCGTTTAAGAGGACGATTAATCTCGTCTTCAAGTGACCGGCCTGATTGACTGCCTCCATCGCCATCCCGCCCGCCAGAGACGAGTCGCCGATGAGCGCGCAGACGTGATGGTTTTCGCCGCGACGGTCGCGCGCGATAGCCATGCCGAGCGCGGCCGAAAGCGACGTGGAGGCATGTCCCGCGCCGAAGGTGTCATACTCCGATTCGTCGCGTCGCAGAAAACCTGAGAGGCCGCCGTACTGCTTGATGGTCGGCAGTTGGTCGCGCCTTCCCGTCAGGATTTTGTGCGCGTAGGCTTGATGTCCCACGTCCCAGACGAGGCGGTCTGTCGGGGTCTCGAAGGCGTAGTGCATGGCGACGGCCAACTCGACCGCGCCGAGCGACGCGCCGGTGTGGCCGCCCACGCGCGACATCGTTTCGAGGATGTACTGGCGGATTTCGGCTGCCACTTCCGGCAACTGTTCGAGTCGCAGGCGGCGCAGGTCGGCCGGCTTGTTGATGTCCTGTAAGAATTTCATCGGGCGCTTATTGTAACGCGGCATGCGCGCTTTTACCATCTCGCTTCCCCTTCGTCTTTCATCGCGCGCCGTCGGCGCAAAACTTATTTCGTCATGGCAGATTCTTTTTCAAACCAAACTAACGCCCGGCGCGTCTGAAAGGTTCGACAAAGGACTGGCGCGCGTTACTCGCGTCTGCGCCGAAAATTCGCTATCAAGGCAATTTAAGGAGAATTTCAGGAAGATGTTGAAGAACCTTTTGACGAAGGCGGGGCTGGCCGTCGGGCTTGTCGCCGGGATGTCGGCCGTCGGTTTCGCGCAGCAGACGCCGCAGGACGGCGCAGGCGACGCCGCAGGACAGCACGAACGGATGGGGCACGGCCGCAAGGGCGGGCGTCACGGCAAGATGGGCAAGCACGGCGGCGGCCTGCGCGGTCTGCGCGCTCTGAACCTCACCGACGCGCAGCGCGAGCAGGTTCGCACGGCGCGCGAAAACCACGCGCGTCGCACGCAGACGCAGCGCGAAGAGTTGCGCGAGTTGTTCGTCATTCGCCGGCAGGGCAACGAGTTGACGGCCGAACAAAAAGCGCGCGCCTCGCAACTGCGCGCCGAACTCGACGCCAGCGCGCAGAATTTCCACAACGAACTGCTCAACCTCTTGACGCCCGAACAGCGCACGCAGTTCGAGCAGCAGATTCAGGAGCGCAAGGCGCGTCGCGCGGAGTTGCGCGAGCAGCGCAAGGAACTGCGCCAGCAGCGCCGCCAGCAACGCGAACAGCTTCGTTAACACGCGCCACGCACGCGCACGCGTCACTCTCAAAACCAAAGCGGCCTCATTCCGTTCGCGGATGAGGCCGCTTTCGCGTCCGTCGTCGGCCGCCGTCCAACCCTTAACGCGAGATGGCGACCGTCGCAGGCGTCGCGCCGCAGCAAGAGGAGACCTGTGCCTGCGTCGCGTCGGATGCCTGCTCCTCGTTCGTCGCGCAAGCGGACGCGCCCTCCGCTGCGGTCTCTGCGTCGGCTTGCTCTGCGGCGCAGCAGGCGGCCGTCTCCGTCAGGTTGTCTGCGAGGACGACGAACGCCTCCCACTCGTTGCCGTCCGGGTCGCTCACCCACGTCTTATCCTGCAACGCGTAGCAACAGTTGGTCTGCATCTCGTCGCGCGAGACCAGACCGGCCTCCGCCCAACGCTCCCGCATCGCCAGCACGTCGGCGGTCGCCGCCACCTGTATGCCGAGGTGCGAGAGCGCGCCGCGCTCCTTGAACGCCACCTCGTTGAGCGTCAGGTTGAGCGGCGGGTTGACGACATCGAACTTCGCGTAACGCGGCCGCACCTTCGACGGCTCGATGCCCAACATCTTCTTGTAGAACTCGATGCTTCGTTCGACGCTGCGCACGTTCAGAGCCACGTGCGCCTTCAATGTTCGCACGCCGCCATTCGTCTCTTGCTCCGCCATCTTTTGACTCTCCTTACGTCACTCATGATATATTCGCCAAAGCGAATGTGAGCGCAGCATACGCCTCGACAACATATATGTCAAGGCGTATCTGAGATTTTTTTTCAAGAGAAACTTGAGCGCCGTTTCGGACGGGGTTTTTCGTATGAATCTGGTCATCGAAGCGATGCGGGCGGGCGACTGGGAGGCCGTGCGCGCCATCTATCTGGAAGGCATCGCAACCGGCGACGCGACGTTTGAACGGGAAGCGCCGTCGTGGGAGCGTTGGGACGCATCGCACTTGCAGGAGCCGCGTCTGGTGGCGCGCGCGTGCGGGCAGATGCAGGGATGGGCGGCGCTCAGTCCCGTATCGAGCCGCTCTGTCTATGCGGGCGTGGCCGAGGTGAGCGTCTACGTCGCGGCGGCGGCGCGGGGCGCAGGCGTCGGGCGCGCTCTGCTCGCGGCGCTCGTCGAGGCGTCGGAGCGGGCAGGAATTTGGACGCTGCAAGCGGGCGTCTTTCCAGAGAACACGGCGAGCGTGCGCGTCCACCTGAGTTGTGGTTTCCGCGAGGTCGGGCGGCGCGAGCGCATCGGACGTATGGAGGGTCGCTGGCGCGACACGCTGTTGCTCGAACGGCGCAGCACGCGCGTCGGCATTGACTGAAAAAGCTTATGGCGAAAAAGGGTCAGAAGAATAATCCTTTGGAGTTGCTCTTCAAGGCGCTGGCCGACCGGACGCGTCTGCGTCTGCTCAACCTGATGGCGACGGGCGAGGTCTGCGTCTGCTTCTTCGTCGAAGTGTTGGGGACGAATCAGCCGAAGATTTCGCGTCATCTGGCATACCTGCGGCGCGCGGGCGTCGTCTCGGCGCGGCGCGAGGGTAAGTGGATGCACTATCGCATTGCGACGCCGGAGGACGAGCGTGCGGCGCGCGTCTTTGCGGAAGTGCTGGCGTGGCTGCGCGAAGAGCCTGAGATGCGACAAGACCTCGCGCGTCTGGTCAACGTCTGCTGCGCTGTCAACCCGCCCGTGCGCCTGCAAGGCGCGCCGCGTCCTCCGAGTCTCAACCAGCTTCTCTGAAGGAAGCGGACGCGCGCTCGCGCAGCGACGCTCTCATCCGGCGGTAGGGGCGCGACGCAGGCGCAGGACGGCGATTTCGGGACGCGCGCCGAGGCGTATCGGAAGACCAATCATCCCCGTCCCGCGCGAGACGTAGAGTTGCGTCGTGCCGCGTGCGTAGAGGCCGCGCAGGTAACGGAAGTTGTCGAGAAAGCGCGCGGGCGCGCCGACGAAGGGCAGTGTGATTTGTCCGCCGTGCGTATGGCCGCTGAGGATGAGCGAGAAGGGGCGCGTCTCCGCGAGGTCGAAGACGGCCGGCTCGTGCGAGAGCAGCAGCGACGGACGCCTCGCGTCGAGTCCTCTGAGGGCGCGCTCCCAATCGGCCTTGCCCCAACCGAGGTCGTCGATGCCTGCGAGTTGTAATGCGTCTGCGCCGCGCGTGATGTTCGTGCTCGTGTTGTTGAGGACGTTGATGCCGTAGCGTGTGAGCGAGCGCGTGGTCAACTCCGCGTCGTTGTTGTGGTCGTGGTTGCCGAGCACCGCCCAGACGCCTGCGGGCGCGTCGAGCGCGCCGAGGGCTTCGGCGCACGGCTCGATGAAGCTTCGCCGCGAGGTCGTGTAATCGCCCGTCAGGACGAACATATCGGGGCGCGCCGCGCGTGCGAGAGCGACGACTTGCCTGACCTCTGCCAGCGGGACGAGGCGGCTGTGATGGATGTCCGTCAGTTGCGCGATGCGAAAGTTCTCGAAGGCGTCGGGCAGTTCTTTGATGAGAATCTCCGTCTCGGTCAGTTCATAATTGAACGGCTCGACGAGCCACCCGTAGCCGCTTGCGGCCGAGACGGAGACGAGTCCGGCCGCCGCCAAACCCTTCAGAAAACGGCGACGGCCGGGGTCTGTCTCGCCCTTCGTCGTCTTTGTCCCCTCTGCCTTCTCAGACTGTTCGGCCATCGCGCGGGAGATTGTAGCACCTCGCCGGTCGGACGCGGCGCGCGCCTCGCGCCTGCGAAATGAGGCGGCATCCGGCCATCTCGCAAGGGGCGGGCGACATCGAAAGACGGCGAGCCGAGTTGTCAACACGCGGAGAGGCGTTCTACACTCGTCTGCGAGGTCTGCTTTCCTATGGAGGTTCGAGAAGCGTGAAAAACAGGTTTTCGGCGGCGGTCGCTTTACTGCTCGTCTTCACATTCGCTATCCCGGCGCGCTTTTCGGCGCAGCAACAACCGCAGCAAGGTGGCTCCGTCCGACAGCCGTCGTCTACGGGCGTCCCGAACGAGCGACCGCGCACGACGACCGACGCGCCTGCGTCGCGTGCCGGTGCGACGACGCCGACCGGCGCGCCGCGACCGGCGACGACCGAAGGCATCGCGCGCGAACTTGCCGAGGCGCTCGCCGTCATCGAGGAGAATCACGTCGATGGCAGCAAGCTTGATTACAATGATGTCTTCAAGTCGTCCATCAACGGCACGCTGCGCGCTCTCGACCCGCACTCGAACTACTTCGACCCGCAGGAGTTCGAGAAGTTCATCACCGAGCAACGCTCCGAATACTTCGGCATCGGCGCGGTCATCGGCGACCTGCGCGACGCAGACGAAGTCAACACCTATATTCGCGCCACCTTCGAGAACTCGCCCGCCTGGCGCGCCGGTCTGCGCTACGGCGACCGCGTCGTCGCCGTCGATGACAAGTCGATGCGCAACAAGACCTTCTCAGAGGTGCGCGAGCACCTGCTCGGCCCGCGCGGCACGAAAGTCAAAGTGACGGTGGCGCGCCTCGGCACGGGCAAGGAAGAGGTCTTCGACATCACGCGCGACGCCGTCTCGCGCCCGTCGATTCCAGAGGCGTACATGATTCGCCCCGGCGTCGGCTACGTCGCCATGACGGGCGGCTTCAACACGACGACCAGCGACGAGTTCCGCGACGCGCTCGCAGACCTTCATGGACAGGGGATGAGAATGCTCGTCCTCGACCTGCGCGGCAACGGCGGCGGTTTGCTGCGCGAGGCCGTCCGCGTCGCCAACACCTTCTTGCGTCGCGGTCAGTTGATTCTCACGCAGAAGGGGCGCATTCGCGGCAGCTCGCAGATTCACATGGCCGACAACGAGTCGCCCGACCCGACGCCGCTCGTCGTGCTCGTCAACGGTCAGAGCGCCTCAGCCTCTGAAATCGTCGCCGGTGCGCTGCAAGACCACGACCGCGCGCTCATCGTCGGCGAGAACAGCTTTGGTAAGGGACTCGTGCAGCTTCCCTTCCAACTCGAATACGGCTCGGCCATGCTGCTGACCATCGCCAAGTACTACACGCCTTCCGGGCGTCTCATTCAGCGCGACTACTCGCAGGGCGGCCTCTACGACTACTACACGCGCGGCGGTTACGGCTCGCGCGAAGAGCAGCGCAAGCAACAGACGCCTGCAACTCCGGCCGGGCCTGTCAGCCGCACCGACACCGGGCGCGTCGTCTACGGCGGCGGCGGCATCATGCCTGACGAGGTTGTGCAGCCGCGCCTGATTTCGCCCGCGCAGCAGCGTCTGGCAGACCCCATCTTCGCCTTCGCCTTGAAGCTCGCCGCCGGACAGGTGGCAGGCTTTGAGAACTACAAGGTGCAGCGTCCGATTGATTTCGAGCACGACCTCAAGCCGTCGGACTTCCCGATGAACGAGGCGCTCTTTAAGTCGTTCAAGGAGTTCGTCGCCTCCAAGCCGTCTTACAGCAAGCACACTCCGGCGCAACTCGACCGCGAGCGCGCCTACATCGAACGACAGTTGCGCTACGAGTTGGCGACGGCCGCCTTCGGCTCGAACGCCGCTTTTCAGGTCTTCAACATTGACGACCCGCAGATTATGCGCGCCATCGAACTGCTGCCGCGCGCGCGCGACCTCGCGCAGTCGGCTCGCCGCGCGCCGCTGCCCTGAGGCGCGCGGAGGATGGCTTCGAGGCGTCGTCGCTTGACAATCGGCGGCTGCCCGTTAGAATAACTTTCCGTTTCGGTTCGCGGAGATGTGGCCGAGTGGCTGAAGGCGGCGGTTTGCTAAACCGTT
Organism: Pyrinomonadaceae bacterium; assembly: GCA_035942915.1. GTDB lineage: Bacteria > Acidobacteriota > Blastocatellia > Pyrinomonadales > Pyrinomonadaceae > DASZCR01. The sequence goes on from DASZCR010000033.1 coordinate 18,916, forward strand.
ATAGGTCAAAAGCCTATCGCAGGTTCGAATCCTGCCATCTCCGCCAGTAAAACAACTGTGACAAGTGATGAGTGACGAGTGACGAGCGAGCAAGCTCCGGCGCTGGTCACTCTTTCTCTTTACTCTTTCTCTTGCTTGTCACTCGTCGCTCGTCACTCGTTCTTATGTCTATTCGCGTCCGCTTTGCCCCATCGCCGACCGGCTACCTGCACATCGGCGCGGCTCGTACGGCACTCTTCAACTGGCTCTACGCGCGCTCGCGCGGCGGCAAGTTCCTGCTCCGCGTCGAAGACACAGACCTTCAACGCTCGACCGAAGAGTCGACGCGCTCCATCCTCGACGGGCTTTCGTGGCTCGGCCTCGCAGACTACGACGAGGAGATAGTCTTTCAGTCGCACAATGCCGACGCGCACCGCGCCGCCGCCCTCCGCCTCGTTGCCGAAGGCAAAGCCTACCGCGATTTCACGCCCAAGCAGGAACGTTCCGACCCGAACATCAAACAGGACATCGCCGCGCGCGCACGCGCCGCAGGCGATACGGTTGACCAACGCAGCAATCCTTTCCGCGAACTCTCTCAGGAAGAGTCGGAGGCGCGCGCCGCCGCAGGCGAGCCTTTCGCCGTCCGGCTCAAAGTGGCGCGCGAAGGCCGCTCACGTTTCGAGGACGCCGTCTACGGCACACAGGAGCGCGACTACTCCGAGATTGAAGACCTCGTCCTGCTGCGCTCCGAAGGGTTGCAACCGCTCTACAACCTCTCGGTCGTCGTCGATGACATCTCCATGTCCGTGACACACGTCATACGCGGCCAAGACCACCTGACGAATACGCACAAGCAGATTCTCATCTACGAGGCACTCGGCGCGCCCGTCCCGACCTTTGCGCACCTGCCGCTCATCCTCGCGCCCGGCGGTAAGAAGTTATCGAAAAGAACTCATGGCGAAATCGTCTCGCTGACGACCTACCGTGATGCAGGTTTTATTCCTGCCGCAGTTTGCAATTTTCTCGCTCTGCTCGGCTGGTCGCCTTCGGGTGAGCAGTTGGCTGCGAGCTTAACATCGGGCAACGAGGCGGTTGAGGTTGACCCGCGTGTCGGCGAGTTAATGACAGTCAGCGAGTTGATTGAAAACTTCTCGCTTGAGCGCATTCATCGCAACCCCGCAACTTTTAATTTCGACGCGAACAATCCGAAGCGTTGGACAGACGATAAGTTGCTGTGGATGAACGCAGAGTATCTTCGCAATGTGCTCTCGCTCGAAGAGCTGCTGCCGATGGTCAAAGCAGAGATGGAGGCGGCCGGACTGTGGCGCGAAGAGTACGAGGCGGAGCGCCGCGAGTGGTTCGAGAGGACGATTGACCTCATCCGTCAACGCTTCTACACGCTCAAGGATTTCACCGGACAAGGCCGCGCCTACTTCGCCGACGACTTCGAGTACGATGCGTCGGCGGTGGCGAAAAATCTGAAGAAAGAGCCGCGCCTGCGCGAACTGCTGCCCGCGCTCGCCGAACGCATCGAGCGCGTCGAACCGTTCGACCTTGCCTCGACCGAGGCGGCGCTGCGCGCCTTCGCAGAGGAGACGGGCGTGAAGGCCGGACTCCTCATCAACGCGTCGCGCACGGCGCTCACCGGGCAATCGGTCGGCCCTTCGATGTTCGATGTCTTCGTCGCCGTCGGCCGTGAGCGCGCGGCGCATCGTCTGCGCGAGGCCGCGCGTCTGGTTTAGCGCGCCCATCTGTCGCCAACACAGGAAGGATTTCAGACATGTTCACCAAGTCGCTGCTTATCGTCGCCGTCTCGGCCTTCGCGCTCTCCGGCGCCGACGCCGTTCGCGCGCAGAGCACCAACACCAACACCAGCCCGACGCCGACGCGCGGCCGCCAGACGACGACCAGCACGAACACCAACCAGCAGACGCCCGCCGCCACACCTGCGCCGACGCCCACTCCGGCGCGCGGCCGGGGTCGCAGAAGCACAACCACTTCGACCGCCGCCAGCGCCGCCGCGCAGAAGGCCGTGCGCGACGCTTTCGACACGCTTATCGACGGCATCCGCCGCGCCGACGTGGAGACGGTCATGAGCGTCTACTGGAACTCGCCGCAACTCCTGCTCTTCAACAACAACGGAACGGTGACGCGCGGTTGGGAACAGGTGCGCTCGAATCGCGCCAGTTCCTACCCGAACCTGAAAGACGTGCAACTCGACGTACGCGACGTGCGCGTCTCGATGCTCGGCGCGGACGCGGCCATCGTCACCTGCCTCTGGTCGCAATCGCAGACCGCAGGCGGCACGACCGACAGCGCGACGGGAAGGCTCACGCTCGTCTTCCAGAACATCGGCGGCGCGTGGAAGGCCGTCCATACGCACACCTCGCCCGACCGTCCAGACCCCTCGCGTCTGCTCCCCTCCGAGCGCACACCCTCGACGGGCGAATCGGAGACGACGACGAGGCCGCCCGTTAAGCCTTAACGAAGACTTGCGAAGGAAAAATCAGAAGGGGGGCCGC
>DASZCR010000034.1:0-28209 GCA_035942915.1 Pyrinomonadaceae bacterium
GGTGATAGGTGATAAGAAAATACGTCTTCTCTTATCACCTATCACCCATCACCTATCACTCTTTACCCATCACCTATCACTCGTCCTCAGTAGGCTTCGTTGACGAACTGGGCGGCGTTCGATTTGTCGAAGAAGCGATCCTGGTTGATGATTTGGGGGGGAAGTTTTTCGCCCCGGAGGTGGCGTTCGAGCGCGTCGAAGGCGAGCGGGCCAAAGCGCGGGTTGCACTCGACCGTGACGTTCATCTCGCCGCGTATGATGGCTTCGAGCGCAGACTTCTGCCCGTCAATCGAGACGATGAGGACTTCCGTGCCCGGCTGCATCCCGGCCGCCTTGAGCGCCTGAATCGCGCCGAGCGCCATCTCGTCGTTGTGCGCGTAGACGACCGTGATGGCCTTGCCGTGCGCCTGTATGATGTTGCTCATCACGTTGAGGGCGTTGGCGCGATTGAAGTCGGCGGTCTGCGAAGCGAGCTTTTTCATCTCCGGGTGAGCGTTGATAACGTCCCAGAACCCTTGCGAGCGGTCGCGCGCGACAGAGGAGCCGGGCGTGCCCGTCAACTCGACGATGTTCGCCTTCCCGCCCGTCTCCTTGACGAGCCACTCGGCGGCACGCTTACCCTCCTCGACGAAGTCGGATTTCAAGACCGTCACGTAATCGACGCCGGGCGTGCCTGCGGCCTCGCGGTAGATGAGGAAGACCGGAATCTTGGCCTCGCGTGCGGCCTGCAAGGCGGGGGCAAGTCCTTCGTACTCGCGCGGCGCGAGGAAGATGGCCTTGACGCCGCGCGCCACCAGGTCTTCCACGTCCGACACCTGTTTCGAGGTCTTGTTCTGCGCGTCGGAAACGAGCAGTTCATACTTGTCTGCGCGCTTTCGTGCTTCCTCTTCCATGCTCGTCGTCTCGGCGATGCGCCAGGGGCCATCGTTCTCCATCTGCGAGAAGCCGACCACAATCTTGCCGCTGCCGCCCTGCCGCCCGCCGCAGCCCGCAAGCAGGAGCGATGCGGCGACGAGGACTGCTGCCGCGAAGAACGCTATGGATTTAAACTTAGCTGTGGATGATTTCATCACTTGTGCTCTCCCGTCTCTGCCTGTCCGAAATGATACTCAGAACTCTGCCTGAAACTTCGCCGCCCCTTCAACGCGCCGCCGAGTCGATGCGTAGCGAGTCGAAACGCGCGGCCGCACCCGGCACGCCGCCGACGGCGAGCGCGACGCGGATGCCTCTGTCCCAGCGCGGCAGATAGTCGCCGTCCAACTCCGCCCCGGCATTCGTCCAGTTGCGCCCGTCGGCGCTGGCGCTGAAGCGGAAGCGACGCCCCTCCGACGTTGTCATCCGCAGATGGACGCGCGCGCCGCGCGGCGCTTCCAGAATCGTTCCGGTCTGTTGCGCGGGCTTCTCGTCGCGTCGCTCGCGTCGCCACAAGACCATCCGCCCGTCGCCGCCCACAGAGAGGCCGAGCGCGTTGTCTGCGTCGCCGTAGGCCACCAGCCCCGCATACGCGCCGGGTCGGAGGCTGCGCGTATCGACGATGGTGGTGGCGACGTAGTCGCCTGCGGTCGTCGATTGCGCGACGACGGCCGGGACGTAGTTGGTCGTCTCGGCCGACGCGCTCTGCGCGCCCGTACTTCTATCGGCGAGCACGAGCCAGCCGCCGCGCCGTTCCAGACGAGTGACGGGCGCGTTGGCGGTCGGCCATTGCCAACCGGGCATCAGCCGCGCCGTCGTGAAATCATCGAAGAAGTTGTACTCGGCATTACTCTCGATGCCGCCGAGAGGCAACGCGCTGCGCGCGCTTGGGCCGCGCCCTTCGTTGATGGTCGGCCATCCGTCCGCGCCCCACTCTACCTCGTCGAGCATCGCCTGACGACCGACGTAGACGAAATCTTTCGGGTGATAGGCATGATACATCAGCCAGTCGCGCCCGGAGGTGTCCGTCACGACCGTGCCGTGTCCCGGACACTTCCACGCCTCGTTGCCCGACATAATCGGGTTGCGCGGATTCTTCTCCCAGGGGCCGAGCAGACGGCGCGCGCGCGCCACGCCGACGGCGTACATGCAGTCGCGGTCGCAGCAGAAGTTGCCGGAGTAGAACATGTAGAACCAGCCGTTGCGACGCACGACCGCAGGCCCTTCGACGAGGTCGCCGAAGGGCAGGCGCGGGTGCTTCTCCCACGCCTCCGTGTTGCGTAGCAGTTCCGTCTTCTCGCCGACAAGGCGCGTGCCGTCGGCCGAGAGCCGTTGCGCCCAGATGGGCGTCGGCTTGCTGACGCTGTTGCCGTCCTCTTTCCACAAGAGGTAGCGTCGTCCCTGCTCGTCCGTCACGGGGAAGCCGTCAATCGAGCCGACTTCCTGACAGACGAGCGGCCCATGGTCGCGATAAGGGCCGGTCGGTCGCGCGGCGGTGGCGACGGCGACGCAGAGCGGGCCGCCTCTCTTCCGCGCCACGTAGTAGACGTAGAAGCGCCCCCTGTGCTCGGCGATTTCCGGCGCCCAGTAGCTGCCGACCGACCACGTCGGCGGGCGCGTAAAAATCGAACCGACGATGCGCCAGTTGACGAGGTCGCGCGAGTGCAGGATGGGATACTCAGGCCCCCACTCGGAGGTGGTCGCCGTCGCCCAGTAGTCCTGCCCGACGCGCACCACCGAAGGGTCTGGATAGTCGCCCGCGAGCACAGGATTTCTGTAGACGCGCGTGCTCTGTCTCGGCACTTGCTGCCGACGCGCGCCGCGCCTTCGCTGCTGCCCGACCGCCTCGCTCGGCGCAAGCACGCCGCAGGGCGCAAGCAGCACCGCGCAGGCCAAGACCGCTAACAGCACTCTTCTCATCAATCGTTCGCTCATCTTCACTCTTCGTCCCCTCTTTCGTCCTGTCTCGTTTAGCCGAAGGCGCGGCCGTCGCCAGCGCCCGGTTGCGGCGCAGCCGCGTCAAGCCCGCGCAGTTCGCGCGAGCGCGCCGTCGAGTTGCGCACGACGAGGTGCGTCCCGATGTGTATCTCGACGCCCTGCCGCTCCTCGTCCTCGATGGAGCGCATCAGCGCCTCGACGGCCTTGCGCCCCAACTCCGTGCGCGGCAGGCAGACGGTCGTCAGCGGCGGGTCTGACAGCGCGGCAAACGCGATGTCGTCGAAGCCGACCACCGAGATGTCCTGCGGCACGCGCAAGCCGGAGGCGCGACACTCCTGCATGACGCCGAGCGACATCATGTCGTTGGCGACGACGACGGCCGTCGGCAACTGCTCGGCCGCCAGCATCTCACGCGCGGCGCGTTGACCACCCTCAAACCTGAAGTCGCCTTCGTAGACGGGCGAGGCGGCGGCGCGCGGCGCGTTGCGCGCCATCGAATCGCGGAAGGCTTCGAGGCGCTTGGTGGCGGAGGGCAGACGGCCGGGGCCGCCGATGTAGGCGATGCGCTCGTGGCCGAGCGCGACCAGATGCTGGACGGCCTCCTCGATGCCGACCTCGTAATCGACGACGATGTTGCTGACGCACTTGCTCGTCACGCCCTGGTCGAGAAAGACGACGCAGACGTGGCGACGCGCCAACTCGTCCGAGAGCGTCTTATCGAACTCCGAAACCATCAGCGCGACGCCCGCCACCTTGCGCTCGATGATGCGCCGGACGTAGTGCGACGTGCGCTCGGCGTCGTAGTTCGTGTTCGAGAGAATCACATCATAGCCGTGCTCGAAGGCGGCGGCCTCGATTGACTTGACCAGTTCGGGAAAGAAGGGGTTCGAGATGTCGGATATCAACAGTCCGAGCGTGTTGGTGCGCCCCGAAGAGAGACTGCGCGCGTGCGCGTTCGGGTAATAGTTGCAACGCTCGACGGCGCGCAAGACCCGCTCGCGCGTCGCTTCGGAGACGTACCTCGTGTTGTTGAGCACGTGCGAGACGGTCGCCGTCGAAACACCCGCCTCGCGCGCCACGTCTTTAATCCGCATAACTCTCAGGGGGTGATAGGTGATAGGTGATGGGTGAGAGGTGATAAGAGAAGAACTGTTTTCTTATCCTATCACCTATCACTTATCACCCATCACTTATCACTTATCACTTGTCTTCCAGTGAACCGGCGCGATGTGCGCGCGGAGTTCGGCCGCCTTCTCCTCGGCGTGCGTGTCGTTGATGAACATGCCTGCTCCCGTCTCGCTGCCCGCGAGATATTTCAGACGCCCGGCGGCGCGCAGCGGCGGGTAGAACTCAATGTGAAAATGATAATGCTCGTAGTCGCCTCCGTCCGAGGGGCGGCCGTGTAAGACCATCATGTAGGGAAACGACAGGTCGAACAGTTTATCGTAGGCCATGAGCACCTGCTTGAGTGTCGCGGCCAGTTCGCGCCGCTCCGCGTCGGTCATCTCGGTGAGGGCTTGGAGATGTCTGACGGGGAAGATGTTGACCTCGTAAGGATAACGCGCGAAGAACGGGATGGCGGCAACGAAAGAGTCGCTCTCGCAGACGATTCTGCGCCCGTCGCGCCGCTCCTCCGCCAGAATGTCGCAGACGAGGCAGCGCCCGGTCGCCTGCATGTGCGCGCGTGAGCGTTCCAACTCGCGCGCAATGCGCGGCGGGATGAACGGGTAGGCGTAAATCTGCCCGTGCGGGTGATGCAGCGTGACGCCGATGGCCTCGCCCTTGTTCTCGAAGATGAAGACGTAGTCAACGAAGTCGAGCGCAGAGAGTTCGCGGAAGCGGTCTGTCCAGACCTGTATGAGTTTGTATATCTGTTCGACGGGTTCGTCGGCCAGCGTCGAAGTGTGGCGCGGCGAGTAGACGACCACCTCGCAGACGCCCTTGCTCGGCCGCACCGGATAGAGTTCCGTCGCTTCGACCGAAGGCGCGGGCGGTTCTGTGCTGAGCGACGGGAAGCGGTTCTCGAAGACGACGATGTCGTAGTTCGGCTCAGGAATTTCCGTCGGGAAGCCGCCCGGCTTGGTCGGGCAGAGCGGGCAGAAGTCTGCGGGCGGCAGGAAGGTGCGCGTCTGACGCCGCGTCGCCGTAGCGACCCACTCGCCGAGCAGAGGATGCCAGCGCAACTCAGACACGTCGCTCCTCCTTCGAGACAGGCTCCGCCGCGCCTTCATCCGCGACGCGCGGCGAGTCGCTCTGGCCGGCGGCGTCGGTGCGACGAAGACGCTCATCTGCCTGCGCCGTCTCTTCGTCGAAGGTGTAGAAGATGAGATAGCGCCCGTCTTCCAGCTTGATTCGCCTGCTCCGCAAGCCTCCTCCTTCGATGGTCTTCAGCGACGAATGACGGGAGCCGCGCGCCTCGTCGTCGAAGGCGTCGCAGGCTCGACGCGCGGCCAGCCGCGCCGGTAGACGATTCTGTCCATCAGCATCACGCGGCGGTCGCCCCGGTCGCCCGTTATCTCGTCCTGTAGGAAACGGTTATTGACGTTAATGGCGTGATAAAAAATCCAGTCCTGTCCGGCCGCGTCGCGCACGACCGAGTTATGACCGGGCGCGAGCCAGAGGTTGTTGCGTTCGAGGATGACGCTGTTTTTGCTGCCCGTCGCCTGCGCGAGCGTCTCGAAAGGGCCGTCGGCGCTGCGCGAGCGCGCGACCATCACGGCGTAGTGCGCCTTTTCGCCGCAGCAGTTGTCGCCCGAATAAAAGAGATAATAGTAGCCGTCGCGGTACGTCACCCACGCGCCTTCGATGAGGCGTTGGTAGTTGTTCGGGTTCTCGTCCTTGATGACGTGGACGAGGTCGATGGGCGCAGTTCCGGGCTTGAAGCTGAGACGGTCGTCTGCCAGTTCCTGCACCTTGATGGGTTGAAAGCCCGAACCCCAGTAGAGCAACTTGCGGCCTGTGCGCGGGTCGTCGAAGGCCATCGGGTCGATGTTGATAAAGCTCTCGCCGCATTTTAAGGGCTTGCCGCTGTCTCTAAACGGCCCGGCCGCGCTCTGCGACGTGGCGACGGCCAGACACAAACCCGTCAACGTGTTCGGGTCGGCCGAGTAGTACATGTAAAAGGTGTCGCCGAACTGGCTGACGTGCGGAGCCCAGAACTTCTGCGTCTGGTTAGCCCACACGGGCTTCTCCGGCAAGGCGTCTCCGAGCCGCTCCCAACCGATGAGGTCGCGCGAGCGCGCCACCTGTATGTTGAGCGTCCGGCGGCCGACGACCGTCTGTGTCGCGTAGGCGTAGTACCAACCGTCGGAGGCGCGCATGACGGTCGGGTCTGGAAAGTCGTCGTCGAAAATCGGATTGACGTAGACGGCGCGCGTGCGGCGTGTGGATTGTGCGCGAGCGTCCACGCCGAGCGGCGCACAAAGAAGCGAGGCGGCGACGAAGAGGACGCAGCCAATCATGAGCGACGCGCGGCCGAGCGTGCGCCGACGTTGCGGGAAGATGATGCCCATCAAAAATCTTCTCAAGCTTCGTCCTGACCTGTGTGAAAGCGCGCCGCGCCGCACTACTTCGCCGTCACGACGCGCACAGAGTCCCAGTTGTTCTCCGACGAGCCGAAGCCGTAGAGCATGACGTGGAAGGTGCGCGGCATGTTCTTAATCACCTTCGTCAATCCGACCTGTGCATCCTGCGCCGGACTGTCCGGCGCGTTGAGCACGAAGAGGAATTCGTCGCCGCGACGGACGATGGCAAGCACAGGGTTCTTTATCTTCGTTCCGAGTTTGCGGTTGTCGAGCCGCTCGCCGCGACCGTCAACGACCGCCCATGCTTCGAGCGTTCCCTCGCTCGTCAAGAGCCACTCGATGCGATTGCGCCCGGAGCCGTCGAAGAGAATCGTCACCGTGCCGAAGCCGAGCGGCGCGGCCTTGTCGCCCTGTTCGGGAAGACCCGCGCCGACTTTTGCCAGTTTCGCTTCGACGATGAAACGCTCGCTGGCGAACTCGCGTCGGCTGCGTACGCCCGCGCGCGTGCGACCGAGGCTGCGCATCTGTAGCTGACCGTTCTTGACTTCGAGTTTCCCGCCGCCGCCGCCCTCGAAGCTGAAACGCTCCCACTTCTCCGCGTCCAACTTCTCGCCGTCGAACTCGTCCGTCCACTCTTCGACGGGCGGCGCGCCCGTCTGTTGCTGCTGCGGTGATGGCGGCTGCTGCGCGTCGGCCGTCAAGGCCAACACCAAGACGGCCAAGACCGCGAGTTTAAAGAGACCGCTCCTCCTGCTGCTCGACATGAATCTTCCTCCGTGCTCTTAAAGCTTGCCCTGTCGTGTGTGTCGCGCGCCGCGCCGCCCTTAGAAGCGGACGTTGGCGAGACGGCGCGCGAGGCGGCGCTGCTCGTCCCTTCCCTGGTCGCGTTGCACTTCGCTCAACTGCTTGAACTTGTCGAAGGCGGCCTGCGCCTCGGCCGTGCGCTTGAGGCGGCGGTAGGCGTGGCCGAGTTGATAATGCGCTTCGGCCAGTTCGGGTTCGGCCGCCACGACCCTTTCGAGATGGCGCGCTGCTTCCTCGACGCGTCCGTCGCGCAGATAGATTCGGCCGAGCGCAAGACGCGCCAGAGTGAAATTCTCGTCGAGTTCGAGTGCGCGCTTGAGATGCGTTTCGGGTCGCGCCGTCTCACCGGGCGCGTGCTTGAGCAGGACGCCTGCGAGCAGGTAGTGCGTCATCGGCAGGCGCTCGTCGAGGGCGAGCGCCTTTTCGTAGAACGGGATGGCCTCGCTATAGCGTCCCTGGTCTTCAAACGTCAGCGCGTAATAGGCATGAGCGGGGGCCAGACGTGGGTCGAGTGTGATGACGCGCTCGAAGACTTTGGCCGCCTCAGCCGTCTTGTCGGCGGCGAAGTAGGCGACGCCGAGCGCGAACCAGATGCGCGCCGACTGCGGAAACTTTTTGACCGCCTCCTCCATGCGGATGACGGCCGCCAGAGGAGCTTTCGTATCGACGAGCAGCATCGCGTAGCGAAACGGATACTCCTCCGACTGCGGCTCGCGCGCGATGGCGAGTCGTAGCGCCGGGATGGCGTTTTCGATGTGGCCGCTCTGCACGTACACGTCTGCGAGCGCGGCGTAGACGGGAGCAGGGTCGAGTCCGCGCGCGACCGCCGCTTCGAGCGTCCGCCCGGCTGCCGGGATGTCGCGTCGTAGCAGGTGCGCGCGTGCCAGTTGCACGACCGTCCGCGCGTTCGACGGGTCGGCCGACAACGCCGCGCTCAACTCTTCGACCGCCTCGGCCGCAAGCGACGCTTCGAGTAAGGCCGCGCCCAGTTCGGCGCGCGCCGTCGCGGCGCTCACTTCGGGCGGCGCGCTGTTGAGACGCGAGACGTAATCGCGGTAGCGGCGCGGGGCTTCGGCCGCGTCGCCGAGTTTGAGAGAGAGCACGACGAGTGCGCGCGCAATGGACGCGTCGGGGGCGATTTCGTCGGCGCGTGCGAACAGTTCGCGGGCGGCGCGCAAGGACTCGACAGAGCCGCCCGCGAGCCGTATCTGCGCGAGGTTGACGAGCGCGCTCGCCTGCCTCGCATCCTGACGCAGCGAAGCCTCGAACTCGGCCGCCGCCTCGCGCGTGCGCCCCCTTCGCAGCAAGATAGCGCCGTAGTTGTTGCGCGCCGTCGGCGACAGAGGCGAGAGGCGCGCGGCCGCCGCGAAGTGCTTTTCGGCCGACGCCAAATCGCCTGCACGGTCGGCCAAAACGCCGAGATAGGTGTGCGCCGTCGTGTTCGAGGCGTCGGCCGCGAGAGCGCGCCGGAAGAGGTCTGCGGCAGAAGTGGCGTCGCCGCGTTCGAGTGCGGCGACGGCCTGCTCAATGAGTTGTTCGGAGAGGCGCGTGTCGGCCGCTGCGGCCTTACGCACTTGCAGAGCGACCGGACTCGCGCCGCGCGCCCACGCCGCAGAGAGCGTCGCCGCAATGGCGAGCGCCAGCAGCAGGAGAGACTTCGGCGCGGTGTGAGAGGTGTGCCCCATGTCGTTCGTTATCTCGACTGTTTGGCCGAGGCCGCACAGCGCCGCCGCCTAAGCACGAACGGCGCGGGAAGCGATCTCTCGTTCTTTCCCGCGCCGTCCTTGTTAGTCGCTTGCGGCGGTTAGAAGGTCACGCGCGCGCGGAGTTGGATGACGCGCGGCGGGTCGTTGTTGACGCTCTGGAAACCGAAGTTGCCCGTGTCCCTGAAATCGGTCGTCGGGAAGAAGAAGCGTTTCCGGTTGAAGACGTTGAAGAACTCCGCGCCCAGTTCGAGCGTGAGCGTCTCGGTCAGCCGCGTCTTCTTCAGAACGCTGATGTCTTCGCTGCGGAACGGGTCGGTGAGCGTGTCGCCAAGCGTCGGCGAGACCGTGCCGAAGAAGGCCAGCGGGTCGGCGTAGTAGTTACGGTAATTGGCCGAACCGATGGGCGCGCCCGACGGGTTCTGGTCGGCGGCCGAGCCGAAGGAGCCGAAGCGTCGTGGCAGAGCGAAAGCTCCGGGGTTGATGACCTGCTGGCCGAGGCGGTCGCTGATGAAAGATTGGTTGCTCGCATCCAAAGGCTGCCCCGTCAGGTTGAGACGGATGTTACCGCCGTAGCCTGCCAGTTGCAGGAAGTCCGTGAAGCGCGGGTCGGAGGTGAAGAAACTGAGTGGCACGCCCGACTGATAGCGTTGGATGCCGGAGACCTGCCAGCCGCCGACCAGCTTATCGACGATGCCGCCCCGGTCGAGGAAGCGGCGGCCTCTGCCGAACGGGAGTTCGACGAGGTAGTTGACGACGAGGACGTGCGCCGGGTTGGTCGGCGACAACGAACGCTGCGAAGAGATGTCGAACGGATTCTGGAGGACGCCGGTGTTGGCCGCTCCGCCGACGCCGCCTGACCCGCCGAAGAGGTCTTCGGATGCGTTCGTCAACAACTTCGAGAAGGTGTAGGCGACGCCGAACTGCACGCCCTGCGCGAAGCGACGTTCGAGTTTGAGTTGGAGAGCGTTGTAATCGCTGCGCCCCTGACTCTCAAGGATGTTGTTGATGCGGTTGTACTGCGGGAACGGGCGCAAAGCCTGCGCGACCGTGCCGTTGAAGCCGGGGAAGACCGAGTTCGCGGCCGGCAGCGTGATGCCGATGCTCGACGCGAAGGAGACGATGTTCGGGTCGGCCAGCGCGGCGTTGAGATTCGTGTTGAGGACTGGGAAGCCGAGCCGGAGCGCGTTCAACGGCAGCGCGTTCAAGCGTCCGAAGTTCGAGCGCAGACGCGTTGCCTTGTGACCGATGTAGCCAATCGAGGCGACGAAGTTGTAAGGCAACTCGCGTTGCAGGTCGAGGCTGTACTGGATGGTGCGGCCGGTCTTGAAGTTCGGGTCGAAAAACTGCACGTCGGAGCCGATGAACTGTCCGTTCGGGTCGACGGCCGGAATCGACGGATAGGTCGAGAGGAAGAAGACGGCGTTGCGTCCGTTCGGGGTGCGCGGGCCGCTGCCCGTGTTGAAGCCGATAAGACCTGTGTCGAGGACGTTGCCGCCCTCGAAGCCGTAGATGATGGGCGCGTAGTAGATGCCCGCGCCGCCGCGTATGACCGTGCGATTGTCCCACGAATAGGCGAAGCCGAGACGCGGGCCGATGTTCGAGTAGTCGGTCTTGGCAAGCGTCTCCTCGGCGGCCTGCACGCCGCCCTGTCCGCCCGCTCCGGCAATCGCGCCGAGGCGACCGCCGATGGCCGGGTTCGGAGCCGTCGGGTCGAAGCCGCGAAAGCGGTTGCGCTGTTCCGTACGCAAGCCCGGAATGTCGTACCGGATGCCGACGTTAACGGTCAACTGCTGCGTGACCTTGATGTCGTCCTGAAAGAAGTAGCCTTGCGTCAACTGCCGGAAGGACGGGTCGATGGAGTTCGTCGAGTTGAAGGAGAACTCGGTCGCGCCCGTGATGAGACTGGCGATAGGCCAGCCGCCTTCGGGGTCGCGGTCGGCCGATGTCTGGTCGTGACGGAAGTTGAAGGTGCCGCCGGGGTCGATTCTCTGGAAGAAGTTGAAGTGGCCGAGACGGATGTCGCCGCCGAACCTCATGGTCTGGCGTCCGCGCACGTGCGTCGCAAAGTCGCTCACCTGAATGCCGTTGTCAACGATGCGGTCGGTGAAGAACGTCGAGCCGATGTCCTGATACGAGCGCGGGTCAATCGAGGCGGCCGGGTCGCCGTAGCCGGGGAAGCCAATGCGCGGGAACGCCTGATTCTGCGTCGCGTTGACGGGGAAGCCGAGCGTCGAGGTGTTGAAGCCTGCGGTCGTGTTGGCGTTCGCCACGTCGTAACGCGTGTAGCCGATGTTGAGGTGGTTCAGGAACGTCGGCGAGAAAGTGTAGTCGTGCTGGACGCGTATGAAGTGCGAGTTGAAGAGCTGGTTGAAAGCGCCCTGCGACGTGAACGGCAGAGGGAAGCGCGGCACCGGCTCGCCCGCGATGCGGTCGTTCTTGCGGTTCGAGTAGCTGCCCGTCAGACGTTGATTCTCCGAGACGACGAAGTCGAGTTTCAGCGTGTACTGATTCATCTTCGTCGGGCGGATGCCGGAGGAGATGTAGTTCTGGAAGACGGTTGAGCCGTTGGGGCCGGTCGTGTTCGGCAGAGGGAAGAACTGCAAGACGGCGAAACCGGCCGGGTCAATCAGGTCGGGGCGCAGGTCGAGACGGTTGCCCGCAATCGCTTCGCGCACGTCCGAGGTCTGGCGCGGGTTGTAGATTTGGACGCCGTTCGGCCAGACGAGAGGGTCGCCGGGGCGGAAACGGAAACTGCGGATGTAGGGGTCTGTCAGCAGTTCGGAGAAGTCGCCCGTACGCATTCGCGCCGTCGGCACGGTGAGCAGCGTGTTAGCGCCCTGCGTGAAGCGGTAGCCCTCGTAGTTGAAGAAGAAGAAGGCGCGGTTCGTGCCACGCCAGACCGACGGGCCGCCCTCGCCGAAGCGCGGCAGGTAGAGCGGGCCGCCGACGTTGAAGCCGAAGTCGTTCTGGTTGTCGCGGTTGCGCGGCAGGCGTTCGCGTCCGTTGGCGTCGCGTCCGGCCGCGTTGTTGCGGAAGCTGTTGGCGTTCAGTTTCTCGTTGCGCAGCAGGTCGTAGACCTCACCGTGAAATTCGTTGCCGCCGCTCTTCAAGGTGAAGTTGACGATGCCGCCCGACGAGTTGCCGAACTCGGCCGAGTAGGTCGAAGTCGAGAGCGTGAACTCCTGAAAGGCGTTGGGCCCCGGCGCGACTTCGGAGAAGAACGTGCCGTTCTGCGTGCGGCGCGTGGCCGCACCGTCAATCAGGATTTCCGTGCCGAGCGCCTGACCGCCGCTGACGCGGAAGTTCGTCGAACTCGTCCCTTGCGCGCCGGTCTGCGCGGATGCGACGTTGCTGTCGAGGAAGATGAAGGAGAGGGGCGTGCGGCCTGCGAACTCCGAAGTCACCAGCAGCGGCAACTCTTTGACCTGCCGCTCCGTCACGTTCGTCTGCCGGACGGCCGTCTCGGTCTGCAAGGCCGTCGCTTCGGAAGTGACCGTCACCACGTCGCCGATGACGCCGATTTCGAGTTGCACGTCGATGGTGCGCGTCACCTGTACCGCGACCTGAACGTTTTCCACAGTCGAAGTCTTGAAGCCTTGAGCCTCGACCGTCACTTTGTAGGGGTCAGCCTTCAACTCCGGCAGCGTGTAGTTGCCCTCTTCGGACGTGACGGCCTCGCGCACCTCGCCGCTGTTGAGGTTCGTGGCCGTGACCTTGGCATTTGCCACGACAGCGCCGCTTGGGTCGGTGACGGTGCCGGTCAGGGTGCCCCGGTCGCTTTGCGCGAAGGCGGAAGACGCTCCCGCCAGAACGAAGGCCAACAGCGCGATGAGCGCGTAGAACTTACTGGGTCTCATATCCCCTCCTGTGAACTCGAATGCCACTTTCGGCGAGCCGCAACGCGTGAAAAAGTTTCGACCGGAATGAGCTAGAGCGCGAGCCGCGCGCACCCTCGGCGACGAGACGGATGCTGCTTCCAAAGCCGCGTGCGGAAAGGCTCGCGAGAAGCCTCGCGGGCGCGTGCCGTGCACAAACCTGTGGTCTTCGCGCACGCCTCGCCGGGCTTCCCGTGTTCAAATGCCAGTTGTTGTCGGTTAAGAAAGTTTCGCCAGCCCCGCCCTCAACGCTTAAACGCTTACGTAAACGATTAACCGGGACTGTTGCGGCTTATAACAGGCATGCTCGCCGCCTGTCAAGTTTTTTCTCTGAAAAGGGTTAGCGAAGCTCGCGCGTTTGACCTGCGGTCGATTCCTGACCGACGATAAACGTCAGGATGGCGATTCACATCGGCACTTCCGGGTGGAGTTACGAACACTGGCAGGGCGTCCTCTACCCCGCCGGGACGCCGCCGCGCGCGCGACTCGACATCTACGCGCGACGCTTCGGCACGGTTGAAGTCAACAGCACCTTCTATCGTTGGCCGCGCGCGGCGTCCTTCGATGCGTGGCGTCGCCGCCTGCCCGCAGGTTTCGTCTTCACCGTCAAAGCTCCGCGCGCACTGACGCACAACGCGCGGCTGTTCAAGCCGGAGCGTTGGATTGAGCGCGTCGGGCAGGCGACGGCGCGCCTCTGCGAGAAACGCGGCGTCCTGCTCGTTCAACTCTCGCCGGAGTTCCCTTTCGACTACGCGCGCCTCGAATATTTCACGCGGCTGCTGCCGGGGTGGCTGAGAGTGGCCGTCGAGTTTCGTCATCCGAGTTGGCACAGCGACGAAGTCTTCGAGCTTTTGGAGCGGCGCGGCATCGCCTACTGCGTGATGAGCGGGGCACATCTGCCGTGCGTGCTGCGCGCCACCGCGCCCTTTGTCTACGCGCGTCTGCACGGGCCAGACCGCGAACATCTCTACGGCGGAAGCTATTCGGAAGATGACCTGCGCTGGTGGGCTGAGCGCGTCCGCGAATGGGCGCGCACGGGGCGCGACGTGTTCGTCTACTTCAACAACGACGGCGGCGGTCACGCCGTCCGCAACGCCGCCACACTCAAACACCTGCTCGACGCCTGAGACCTTCTGAGCGCCTCCCGCATCTTCCACGTCAGATTAAGTCTCACGCTAAAGACGCAGCAGGCGCTCAGAGTGCAAAGGATGCGAGGCGTCACTTGACGAACTCTTTCTTGAAGACCTTCGTCTCGCCGTCCGGCAGTTTGACCAAGACCTTGTCGTCTTCGACGGCCTGCACGATGCCCTTGCCGTGTTTGGGCAGACGCACGGCGTCCCCCTTTGCAAACTCCTTCTCCTCCTTCTTCCGCTTCGGCGTCGGTCGCGGCGGCGGCGCTGAAGCCTCCGAGACGGCGGGCTGTGTGAGTCCGAGTTGTTCTTCCAAGGGGTTGAGACAGTTGTCGCAGTTGCCGCACGACTCTGCCGGCGCAGGCTCGCCGAAGTATTCGTGCAGCAGCACCCAACGGCAGGCGGCGCTCTGGCCGTAGAGCATCATCCGTTCGAGTTTGGCGCGGTCGCGCTCGCCGCGCTCCTCACACTCGCGCGAAATCTGCTCCACCTCCGCGTAACTGAGGTCGGACTTGAGCAGACGAAAATGCGCGCCGCGCCGTTCGCTGACCAAGCCGAAATCCTTGAGCAGAGAGAGCACGACGCGCACCTTCGTCTGCGCTACCGCGCGCGCACGCTCCTGCACGTCCGCGAGGCTGGCGGGTGCGCCGGCTGCGCCGAGCGTGCGTAGCGCATCGTAGACGGCGATGGCATCGTCGGCCTTCGGGTAGCGTCCGCCGAGGAAGAAGAGTTGCGTGCGCCGGTCGTCGAGTTGGTAGAAGAGAACGCAGCGCGCCGGTTTGCCGTCGCGTCCGGCGCGACCCGACTCCTGATAGTAAGCTTCGAGCGTGCCGGGCATCTGGTAATGAATGACGAAGCGGATGTCCGGCTTGTCGATGCCCATGCCGAAGGCGTTCGTGGCGACGATGACGCGCACGTCTCCGGCCATGAAACGCTCCTGCGTCTCGCGTCTTTCGCGCGGCGCGAGTTTGCCGTGATAGCGCGCGGCATCGAAGCCCGCCGCACGCAAAGTCTCGTAGACGGCTTCGACCGTCTTGACCGTCGCGGCGTAGACGATACCCGTGCCTTCGGTCTCTCCGAGCAGCCGCGCGAGGTGCTCGCGCTTCTCCGTCTCATTCGTCACGCGCAGCACTTCGTAGCGCAGGTTAGGCCGGTAAATCCCCGTATTGACGACGCGCATCCGGCGCAGGCCGAGTTGCTTCTCGATGTCTGCAACGACCTCCGGCGTCGCCGTCGCCGTCAGGGCGAGGACGCGCGGGCGGCCGAGAGCCTTGATGGCTTCGCCGAGCGCGAGAAAGGAGGGACGAAAATCGTGCCCCCATTCGGAGATGCAGTGCGCTTCATCGATGACGACGAGGTCGATGCTGTTCGTGCCGAGCGTGTCGAGAAAGGCGGGGTTGGTGAGCCGCTCCGGCGTGGTGAAGACGAAGTCGCTGCGTTCTTCCGTAATCTGCTCGATGGCTTCGTCGCGTTCGCGTTCGGTGAGCGCGCTGTTGACCTGCGCGGCGTCAAGCCCGGCCGCGCCGAGTTTGTCCACCTGGTCTTTCATCAGCGAGATGAGCGGCGAAACGACGACGGTCGTGCCCGGCAGATGCAGCGCCGGGAGTTGATAACAGAGCGACTTGCCTGCGCCGGTCGGCATGATGGCGAGCGTGTCGCGCCCTTCGAGTATCGAGCGCATGACCTCTTCCTGCCCCTCGCGCAGACGCGCGATGCCGAAGACATCGCGCATCGTCCGCTTCAGTTTCTTGAGCGCGCCCGTCGCCCCTGCAACCAAGTTCGTCTCCCCCGTATGGAAAAATAAATAGGCTGCTGGTGAACCTGCGAGACTCCCCCAAATCTCTACAGGACGCTAACCAGCAGCCTATTTATTATGGCCTTCGACCGCTTGCCTGCGCGCAACTCCGTTCCCCCAAAAAGAGCCGACGCCTGCTGTTTGAAAGTGAGAGAACGCCTCCCCCAAAGCCTTCACTCACTTGCGATCAAAGAGCCTGACCGATATACCCCTCATGTACCCTTTGTCAATTAGTCGTGCTCCCTAAGAGCAACGCGCGTACCACGACCGACGAGCGGCGCGCGAAAAATCTGGCGCGCGCATTTCGGCCAGTAAAGACGCGGCCTGCCCCGCATAAGTCAGACGACTGACAGAAGCGGGACGACGCATCGCATCCGCGCGCGTTGCATCCTATCTATACTTTGATACGTTACACTTGAACGATATCAGTGCGGCCGTGCAGGAGTGAGACCGAAGTGAGTGCGACACCAACCAAGCTGCAAATCTCGGCCGGGGGCGTCGCCTTCCGCCGCCGCGCCGACCGCGTCGAGGTGGCGCTCATCTCGGTCGGCACACCGGCGCGCTGGCAACTGCCGAAAGGGCTTGTTGACCGCGGCGAGTCGAGCATGGAGGCGGCGGCGCGCGAGGTGCGCGAGGAGGCCGGAATCGAGACGGAGACGCTCGGTCTCATCGAGCGTGTCGAATATTGGTACTACGCCACAGAACGCGGCACGCGCGTCCGCTTCCACAAGTTCGTGGACTTCTATCTGATGCGCTACCGGCGCGGCGACGTGCGGCGACACGACCACGAAGTCAACGAGGCGCGGTGGGTCGAAATCGGACAGGCGGCAAGGACGCTCGCCTTCAAGAGCGAGCGCGGCGTCTTGGAGAAAGCACGGGCGATGATTGAACAGCTCGACGCCGATGCGGGCTAGAGGTACTCGTCCGAGCCGAGCACCCAGATGAACGACTGGATATCTATCATGTCGCGCGGCTCCAAGTCCGAGAGGTCGCGGCGCAAGATTTCTGCGAACTCAAGGAGGCTGGCGTAGGTCTCCCAGTTCGGACGCGAATGGTAACGAAAGTCGAAGCCGTAAGCCTCCGCGCCCCTACGCGTCACCATCGGTTTGAGGAAGACGTGTTCGCGCGGCGCGGCGATGAAGCCGAAGACGGTTTGCAGAGGCCACGTCAGGACGCGCGTCTGGCGGCGCGGCAACTGCGAGAGCGTCTCGGCGAAACGCTCGAAGCGGCGCTGAAGACGGCCTCCGCCATAGATGAAATCGTAGAGACCTTCGCCGAAGGCACGCGCGCCTTCGACCGGACGCACGGCGTCGCGCAAGGCCATCTTCTCGAAGGAGAACAGGAGGTTGGTGGCGGATTCGAGCCGGACGGCGCGCGCAGCAATCTCCGCATAGCCGCCGCTCTTGAGCAGGGCTTGGAAGGTCTTGCGGTCGAGCGTCCGCGTCCATTGCTCATGCGCCGCCCACTTGTAGCCGCGCTCCCAGTCGAGATACTTCTGGTCGTGGAAGCCGCGCGGGAAGTGGCTCAGGAAAAAACGTCGGCATCTTCTGGCTTTCTCGTCCATCATCTGCCCGGTCGCCTTTCTCTAACGTCTTCGCTTCTTCTTCTTCGCGTCGGCGCGCAGTTCGTCGAGCGCAGCGTCTAAGGTCTGTCGTCCCTGTAAGACAGGCTTGAAGAGGTCGCCCTTGCGCGCGACGCGGCCGACGATGTTCTTGATGTGAAAATCGCGCGGCGTCAGTTTCTTGCGTTCGACCTCGCGCCATTCGAGCGGCGCGGAGACGGTCGCCCCGGCGCGCGGGCGCACCGAGTAGGGCGCGACGACCGACTTGCCGCGCGCGTTCTGCATGTGGTCGAGATAGATGCGGCGTCGCTCGCGCTTTTTCAGAGAGCGTTCGAGCGTGGCGAGTTCGCTGTTGGCTTCGACTATCAACGCGGCGACGCGCTCGGCAAACTCGGCCGCTGCGTCGTAGTCGTGCGCGCCCGCCTTGAGCGGCACGTAGACGTGGAGGCCGCGCGAGCCGGAAGTCTTCGGATAGGATTCGAGACCGAGGTCGGCGAGAATCTCTCTGGCGCTCAGGGCGACTTCGCAGATTTCGGCAAACGAGATGTCGTCCGGCGGGTCGAGGTCGAAGACGACCCAGTCAGGATGTTCGATGTCTGCGACGCGCGAGTGCCAGGGGTGGCGTTCGATGGCGCCGAGGTTCGCCATGTAGAGCAGCGTCGCCGCGTTGTCTCCGATGACGTAATCGACCGTCTGCCCGCCGACGGCTTCGAGCGCCTCCGTGCGGACGTAGTCGGGCACTTCGTTGACATCGTGTTGATGGAAGAACTTGCCCGCGATGCCGTCCGGGTAACGCTTCATGATGAGTGGGCGGTCGCGCAGGTAAGGCAGGATGGTCTTGGAGATTTCGTGGTAGTAGCGCAGGAGGTCGCCTTTCGTGTAGCCCTCCTCCGGCCAGTAGACTTTGGCGAGATTGGTCGCGGCCACCACGTCGCGGCCGACTTTCAAGCCGATGTCGCCTTCGAGATTCTTCGCGCGAAAGGCGCGTCCGGCCGTCGTGATTTTCAGCTCTTCGAGGCGCGGCGCGCGGCGTCTCACTTCCTTGTGCTCGGCGCGTCGCCGCTCACGCTCGCGCGCACGACGCGCGCCGCCGCGACTCCACTCTTCATCCGGCATCCGCAATTCCAGTTGCCAGCCTTCGACGGCGTGCTCGTCGTGGCTCTTGATGAGGAGCCATTGGCCTTCGCGCGGCATGCGGACGAGGTTGAAAGCGCCGCGCAGTTTTCCGCCCGCCAGACGGAAGGCGAGGCGTCCGCGCTCGAACTGCGTGAGCGCGTCTCCTTCGCCCGTCAGTTCATACGTGCCTTCGTCCCAAATCATGTGTTCGCCCGCGCCGTAGTTGCCTTCGGGGATGTGTCCCTCGAACTTGAGATACTCGACCGGATGGTCTTCCGTTTCGACGGCGAGGCGGCGCTCGGCCGGGTCGAGCGAAGGGCCGCGCCTGACCGACCATGATTTGAGCACGCCGCCCATCTCCAGACGGAAGTCGAAATGGAGCATCGAGGCATGATGCTCCTGCACGACGAAACGGTGTCGGTTGGCCTTCGAGATTTTGCCGCGCGGCTCAGGCGTGCGCCTGAAATCTCTCTTGGCGTGATAAGTCTCAAGTCCCATGCTGTCGCCTCCGTCGCAAACGGATTCAGTCGTCTTTCAACTTCTTCAACTCTCGTTTTAGTCGCGCGAAGTCTTCGCGGACGGCATCGCCCAACTCCTCGCGGTAGAAGCGGACGGCCGGGTGGTATCCGGCCAGATAGCGTCGGCCGTCGCGTGTCACGACGCGCCCGCGCGCCTCGCCCAAAGTCTTCACGCCGAGCACGCGTTTGACGGCGACGCCGCCGAGCAGCATGACAAGTTTCGGATTAATCAACTCAATCTGCTCGAAGAGATAGTTCGACGTGCAGGTGTCGATTTCGAGTTTGCGCGGCGTGCGGTTCTTGGGCGGGCGGCACTTGACCGTGTTGGTGATGAAGAAGTCCGCGCGGTCGAGTCCCGTGCCGGCGAGGACTTGATTGAGGAAGCGACCGGCCGAGCCGACAAACGGATGGCCGCTTTCGTCCTCCTCCTTGCCCGGCGCTTCACCGATAATCATGACGCGCGCAGAGGGGCGGCCGTCGCCCGGTACGGCGAGCGTGCGCGACTCCCAGAGAGGACATTTCGTGCATTTGCTAATCTCTGTCGCCAACACTTCGAGCCGCCGCGCCTGCTTCGTCTTCGCCATGTTCACGCTCCAAGCGTTTCGTTATACTGGCTGAGTCTCAAAATCCCTTTCGACCAAATGTAAATGCGAAAGCCCAGACCCGTAAAGCTCTATATTTTCGACGCCGACGGCACGCTGCGGCGAACGACCGTCGCCGGACAGCCGTGTCCGAACAAAGAGGGCGAGTGGGAGTTGATACCGGGCGTGCGCGAGCGTCTGGCGCGCATCGAGTGGGGAAAGGGGGCGACGGGGGCGCACTTCGGCGTCGCGTCGAATCAGGGCGGGGTCGGGATGGGTTACTTCTCTTACGAGACGGCCTACGCGCTGCTGTGGGAGATGGCGCGGCAGGCGTGGGGGCGCGAACCGCCCGAAGGCGCAATTCAGATGTGCCCGCACGCGCCGTTCGCCGGATGCCCCTGCCGCAAGCCGAAGCCGCTGATGCTCATCCGTCTGATGCATCGCTTCGGCGTGCGTCGCGACGAGACGCTCTTTGTCGGCGACATGGACAGAGACGAGGAGGCCGCACGCCGCGCAGGCGTCCCGTTCGCATGGGCGCACGAGTTCTTCGAGTGGGACACGGCCGCCGGGGGAGAAAGCCCGCCGGTTGCTAATCAAACACCCGTCCTTTAAGGAAGGCGGAGCGTTTAAGTCGGCTTGCAGCCCGGATGGTTGCAGGTGCAGGGCGAGGTCGGGTCTGTGTCGGCCACGTCCTCGCAGTGGTGGCTGCAATATCTTTGAGCGCCCGACACCATGCAGGTGCATGATTGATGCGCGCACTTCGTCTCGTTCGTCTCGTCGGCCACGACTGAAAAAGCCTCCTTACTGTCCTGACGGATAGTTGATGATTAGTGCAGACCGTCGCCCTTGCGCTCCGTGTCGGTCTCCCGTTTACCGACCTTTGGACTGCCGGATGAACCCTGACGGCCGCCCTGCTTGCGTTCGTTCGCCGTTGCCGTCGGCGGCGAAGTGCGAGTCTTGCCGGTCTTGCCCTCGCTCTTGCCGCCCGCGTCGCTCTTCGCCATCTCCGCTCCTCCTTATTCGTTCCCAGTCTCAGCCGTTGACGACTTCGCCGCCGTTCGGATGAAGAATCTGTCCGGCGATGTAAGAGGAGTCGTCCGAGGCGAGGAAGACGTAGGCCGGTGCGACCTCTTCGGGCTGCCCCGGCCGCTTCATCGGCACGTTCGCGCCGAAGGTTGAAACCTTCTCGCGGTCGAAGGTCGAAGGAATCAGAGGCGTCCAGATGGGGCCGGGCGCGACGCCGTTGACGCGGATGCCCTGCTCGATGAGCGATTGCGAGAGCGAGCGCGTGAAGGCGACGATGGCGCCCTTAGTCGAAGAATAGTCGAGCAGTTCGGGGCTGCCTTTGTAGGCCGTCACGGAAGTCGTGTTGATAATCGTGCTGCCCTCTTTGAGATGGCGCAGCGCGGCCTTCGTCAGATAGAACATCGAGAAGATGTTGGTGCGGAAGGTGCGCTCCAACTGCTCTGCCGAAATCCGTTCGATGGATTCCTGCGGGTGCTGCTCGGCCGCGTTGTTGACGAGGATGTCGAGGCGGCCTAACTCTCTGACCGTCTGCTCGACAAGGTCGCGGCAGAAAGACTCGTCGCCGATGTCTCCGGCGACGGTCAGGCAGCGACGGCCTTCCGCTTCGACGAGGCGGCGCGTCTCCTCCGCGTCTTCATGCTCGTTGAGATAGGAGACGCACACGTCAGCGCCTTCGCGCGCGTAGAGGACGGCGACGGCGCGGCCGATGCCGCTGTCGCCGCCCGTGATGAGCGCAACCTTGCCCGCGAGTTTTCCGCTGCCGCGATATTGCGGGTCGGTGGCGGCGGGTCGAGGCCGCATCTCTGTTTCGCGCCCGGGCTGCTCGTCCTGCTCCTGCGGCGGCATCGTCTGTTCTTTCTCTTCAGCCATTCTTCACTTCCCCCTGTTCGCCAAGTCTGTTCGTCAAGTCTGAAATGATAACAGTCAGCCCTGCCCGCCATCGGACGGGCCGACGCCGCCGCTCGCATGTGCGCCGCCTCCGGGGCCTCCGCCGCGCGTCTCGCCCGCGCCGGTCTGCCCGCCTGCGGGCGCGCCCGTGAAGTCCATCTCGCCGACGGCTCCGCGCGTCCCTTCGGCGTGGGCGGCCGTCGCCGCCTCGGCCTCGCCCGTGTCACCTGCGTAGGTGCGCGAGCCTTCACGCGCCGTCTCGCCCGGTTTCATGTCGTCGCCTTCGGCCTCGTGACGGGCGGTTGCGCCCGTGCCGGAAGCGAAGCGGTCGGCGTCCGTGTTCGTCTTCGTGTCGGCCATTACCTGTTCCCTCCTGCGGTGGCGCTCAGAGAAGACGCGTCATGTGCGCCACCCGCGCCGCTTGTCTGAGCATCTGCGCCGAGTTGCTCGTCGGCGCGCGTGTCGCCGCCGAGCGATGTGCCGCCGATTGCGCCGCTCGCGCTCTCGCGGCTGAGCGTGCGCGCGAGTTCGTCGGCGCCGCTCGTCATGCTGCCGGTGCTGTAGTTGCTGCTGTCGCCGAGTTCCAACTGCTGCGAGCGATAATCGGTGATGGCGGCGACGGCGAGCGTGCCGAGACCGGCGGCGAGGTGCGTCAGACGCGCCGCGCGGTTGCGCGAAAAGCCCATCGTCCATGGCGCGGCCGCCGTCGCGGCGGCGGCCACCGTCTCAATCACGCCGTGCGCCGGGAACGAGACGAGTTTGACTGCGCCGAGCGGGTAGCGCGTCATCAGACTGAGGCCGAGGACGGCCGCGCCGGAGGCGACCGAGTTGGTCGTCGCCTTCTTGTTGCGGCTGAAGCCGAAGAGCCAGGGGGCGGCAATCAAAGTGCCTGCCACTGCGTAGTCGAGGACGGCGTGCGGAAGCGGTTTGAGAAGTTTCATCTTTCCCCTCCTTGAGAATAGACCGGGAGCGCGTGTGCGATTATCGCCCACTGTCCGAAAACGTTTTGCGCCAAAAGCAAACAGCCTGCCTGCACTGCTTCGGCGTCTTTACGAGTTTGCCTGATTTCTTGGAGAGGTTGTTTGCAAACGGAATGCCTGAAGGCTTCGCGCGTAATTCCGTCTCAAGACGGTTTCAGGCGAAGACGACGGCGACACGGCCGCGCGCCAGATGTGTGGCGGCCGCTGCTCTCGCGTGGGTCTCGGACTTGAGGGGTCGGACTTTAGTGAATGATACCGCCGCTGCCGAGGCGGAGGCGTTGCCAGAGGGCTTCTTCGTCCGGGTAAGAGATGCTGCCTTCGATGCTGAGGGCGCTGGCGGCGACGATGATGTTATCGAGGTCGGCATAGAGTCCGGCGCACGGCGGACAGTCTGAGAGGTGGTTGCTCACTTCGGAGCGGCCGTGCTCGTCGAGTTCGCCGTCGTGAAAGGCGCTCAGCCGTTCGATACTTTCCTTACAATCCATCGCGTGAATACTCCTTGAAAGACGATTTCGCACGTCGCCCGACAGGCGCGCTAATCATTAGATGCCTGTTCTCGGATGAGGTTTCTTAATTTTAAGCGCGCTTTGTGCAATTGTGATTTGGACGTGCCCTCGGAGATGCCGAGCATCTTGGCAATCTCGCCGTGCTCGTGCCCCTCGACGTCGTGGAGGACGAAGACGGTGCGGTAGCCTTCGGGCAGTTTGGAGATGGCATTTTCCAGCGCGATGCGGTCGACGATGGGCATCGCGTTCGGGTTCTCCGTCCCCTGCACAATCTGGATGGGAGTTTCGCCCTCTTCGGTCGTCATTTCGGGTCGGCTCTTGCCGCGCCGGAAGTGCATCAAGACCTGATTGACCGTCATCCGGTGGAGCCATGTGGTGAAGGCCGAGTCGCCCCGGAAAGAGCCAATCTTGCGGAAGAGTTGGATGAAAGTCTCCTGCGTGAGGTCTTCGGCCTCGGTCGGATTGCCGAGCATCCGCAGGCAGAGTGCGTAGACGCGCCGGAAGTGGCGACGGTACAGGTCGCCAAAGGCCGACACGTCGCCCGCCGCAGACTTTTGCGCCAATTCCAAATCGCTCGGCCCCAACGCGTTCATTCCAGCCACGCTCACGTCGCTTCCCCCCTGTCGTCGATTGTCGCTCCGAAAGTTTCGACGATTATATACGCCGCCGCGTTGTTTCCCAACTCGCTGACGAGCAAAAGGCGCGTCCCCGCTCGCAAGGAAAGGGAACGCGCCCGGATAAATCGCCGCCACGGTCGGCGCGCTCGTAGCCGGTCGGCCGACTTTAGGGTCTGTTGGTGTTCGCGCCCGTGTTCGCGTTCGTATTACCGCTGCCGCCGCCTGTGCCGCCACCGCCGCGCGAGGCGCGCTCCATCGACTCGGCCATGCTCAGGTGAGAGCGGATGGCCGGAAGCAGACGCGAGGCGAAGGCCGTGAGGTCTGCGTCGCGCCCGCGCGTCGATTCGCGCTCAAAAAGTTTGGCGGCGTTGCGGTGCTCTTTGACGCCCGCTTCGCGCAGGTAAGCGCGGTCGAACTGCGCGCCCGACATTGCGCCCATGCGCGTTAACATCGACTGTAGTTTGGCGTCCGGCGCGGTCGGCAGCGTGATGCCCTTCGAGGCGGCCAACTGCATCAACTCCTGATTGGAGCGCGTGTGCTCGTCTACCATCTGCTGCGCGAAGCGGCGCACCTCCTCGCTCGAAGCGCGCGTCGTCGCCATCCGGCTCAACTCGACCTCTTTCATCCCGCTCATCGCAGCCGTCATCAGAAACTTCCGGTCGTCGGAGGCGAGCGCGCCCGTCATGCCCTGACCGCCCATGCCGCCGGAGTTCATCTGTCCGCCCGCGTTCATATTGCGGCCGCCGCCGGAGTTCATGTTGTGCCCGGTGTGTCCGCCGTTGGCGTTGGCATTGGCGTTCGTGTTCTGCGAAGTGTTCCGGTTGTCGTTCTGGTTCTGCCCGGAAGTGCCGTTCTGACCGCGCAAGGCGAAGCTCAGGCCGCCGACGAAGACCGTCAGGGCGACCCAAATCAGCATTGCGACTTTGATAACCTGCCTGTTCTGCCCGTGTTCTTTCATCATTTCTCCCTTATGTTCGCTGTGGGCGCGTCGTGCCCCAAACGCGACGCGTCTGTAAGTGGAACTTGAGTGGAATTTTTCTGAGTCAGGGGGAAGGCGGAGACTTTAGCAGAGAAGACGAAGCGGCATCTGTACGGTGACGCACTCCGAAAACAAAAAGGCCGCGCGAGACATCTTCGGTGAAGCGTCTCGCGCGGCCTCCAGATGGGCTTCTGTCTCTCTGCGCCCGCGCCGCCGGGCAGTGGCGACGACCAAGCGTTGAAGGGTTGACCCACTCAGAACCACGCGGTTCTAGTTCGGAGACGACATGACAAGTGAGGCGCAAAGCTTACGGCGCATGCGCGCCCGTGTCGGTACGCTCACGAACAGTGCCGGAAAACTTCGTCGCACACGTCCTGCGCGCCCCCGTCCTAGTCCTCGTAGCCTTCGCTGCCGGGAGCGCGCGTCGCCGCGACGATTCCGGCCTGACACCAAACCTTCCCGCGCCACTCCTTCTTCCCGCTCAGGACGTTGAGCGAGGCAAGCGGCTGCTGTGCGTCGCGCACGAGACGCAGGACTTCGGCCTTCGCCTCGACGCGCTGGCCGTCGGCGGCCTGAATGCTGATGGTGATGCGGCTGCCGACCGTCGGCAACTGCTGCAAGTGGACGACCGCGCCCGTCGGCCCGACAAACTCGGTCGCGCCTTCCGTCGTTACGAGCCGCCCCGTCTTCTCCTCGTTCCACTCGGCCTGTACCGGGAAACTGACGATGAAGCGCTGCTCAATCTTCTGCTTTATTTCCGTCTGCGCCATTATTATTAAAACTCCCCTGCTCGCTTTCCCGACTCTTCCGAAGCGACGAGCCGCGCAAAGCCGTTCACGGCTTCACACGGCTCGCCCAGACCTGCGACGGCCGTCCTCTCTCTCCCGTCCAATGCGCGGGACGGGCGGCCGCCTCTCAAATTGTCCTTAGCGCGCGCCGCGCTCGCTCTCCGCGATGAGGTTGTTCGTCACCGAGAACGCGCCCGGCACCTGTCGCGCCGCCATGTAGGCCATCTGCTTGTCCATCTTGTTGGCGACGACGCCTTCCAGCGTGATGTGGCCGCGCCGCACGACGATGTGAATCGAAGGATTCACGCCCAGCGCGTAGCGGTAGAGGCTGCCCGCGCCGAAAATCTGGTTGTAGGCGTTCGCGCGAATCGAATCGTCGAACGAAGAGAGCGGCAACACCTCGATGTTGTTGACCACGCGCTCGACGCCGGGAATACGCGCGACGCGTCGCTCCGCATCGCTGCGGGTCGTCGGACGCACGACCTGCCCGTAGAGCGTCACCGTCCCGCCCTCGACCTTGTAGGCGAGGTTGTCGAAGACGCCGTACCAGGGCAGCGTGACCAACTCCTTGCGAACCTTTTCAGTAATCCTGCGGGCTTCAAGCCCCTGCGCCTGCGTCACCGGCGTGGCCGCAACGGCCAGCGCACAGACGGCAACGAGCATCATCAATACTTTCTTTAACGTTTTCATCTTCTCTACTCTCCCCCTTGTCTTTCCATGCTAAAAATTGTCGTCAATCAAAGCCTTTCCCGTCCGCCTCGCGCCGCCTGATTTCCGCGCATCTTTAAGATGAATTAAACTTTTCGGCCGTTGCACGCGCCCCCTCGTGCCGACTCCTTGCGTTCGCGCGCATCTTGCGGCTAACCTTTGAGACCTACAAGTGAACCACCAATTTTTCCGGCTGAAAGGTGTGGCGGATGAAGGAGTCTGACAAACTCGCTGACGACCCCCTCTGGTTCAAGGACGCCGTCTTCTACGAAATCTACGTGCGCGGCTTCTACGACTCGAACGGCGACGGCATCGGAGACTTTCGCGGGCTTACAGAAAAGCTCGACTACCTGCAATGGCTCGGCGTCGATTGTCTGTGGCTGCTGCCGATGTATGCCTCGCCCCTCAGAGACGGCGGCTACGACATCTCCGACTACTACGCGATGCTGCCGGAATACGGCACGCTCGAAGACTTCAAAGAGTTCTTGCGCGAGGCTCACCGGCGCGGCTTGCGCGTCATCACAGACCTCGTCGTCAACCACACCTCCGACCAGCACACATGGTTTCAGGAGGCGCGCCGCTCGCCCACCTCGCCCAAGCGCGATTGGTACGTCTGGAGCGACACGGCCGAGCGTTACGCCGAGGCGCGCATCATCTTCACCGACACGGAACATTCCAACTGGACTTGGGACGACGAGGCCGGAAGCTTCTACTGGCATCGCTTCTTCAGCCACCAACCAGACCTCAACTACGACAACCCGGAAGTGCAGCAGGCGATGCTCGATGTCGTCACCTACTGGCTCGAACTCGGCATCGACGGTTTCCGCGTCGACGCCGTCCCCTACCTCTACGAGCGCGAGGGAACGAACTGCGAAAACCTTCCCGAAACGCACGCCTTCCTGAAGCGGATGCGTGCCTACGTCTCGGAGCGTTACCCGCAGGCGTTACTGTTGGCGGAGGCCAATCAGTGGCCGGAGGACGTGGTCGAGTATTTCGGCGGCGGCGAAGAGTTCCAGATGAACTATCACTTCCCCATCATGCCGCGTCTCTTCATGGCCTTGCGTCAGGAGGACAGGCGTCCCATCGTCGAGATACTCGAACGCACGCCGCCCATCCCTGACAACTGCCAGTGGGGCATGTTCCTCAGAAACCACGACGAGTTGACGTTGGAGATGGTGACGGACGAGGAGCGCGACTATCTTTACAACGAGTATGCGAAAGACCGTCGGATGCGTCTGAACGTCGGCATCCGCCGCCGTCTCGCGCCGCTGATGGATAACGGCCGGCGGCGGATAGAACTGCTGCACGGTCTGCTGTTCAGTCTGCCCGGCAGCCCCTTTCTCTACTACGGCGACGAGATAGGCATGGGCGACAACATCTATCTCGGCGACCGCGACGGCGTGCGGACGCCGATGCAGTGGTCGGCCGACCGCAACGCCGGATTTTCGCGCGCCGACTTCGAGCAGCTCTACTTTCCGGTGATTAGCAATCCGGTCTACGGCTTTCAGTCGGTCAACGTCGAATCGCAGCGTCGCTACGACACGTCTCTGCTGAACTGGATGCGGCAGATGATACATCTGCGCAAGGAGCATCGCGTCTTCGGGCGCGGGACGATGGAGTTCGTCAAGCCGGAGAACCGCAAGATATTCGCCTTCACGCGCGAATATGAAGGCGAGACGGTGCTCTGCGTCTTCAATCTCTCGCAGGTAGCGCAGCCCGTCGAACTCGACCTCTCGCGCTACGTCGGGGCGACGCCCGTCGAGATGTTGGGCAAGACGCCGTTTCCCGTCGTCACCACTCAGCCATATCAGTTGGCGCTCGCCCCCTTCGGCTTCTACTGGTTTCTCCTGAATCAAACGGCGAGCGCATGAGCGTCATCGTTCCGGCAACTATCCGTGTTTCGTCGGCGGCTGTTAACGAGCGAGGGGGTGTCCAAGCAATGAGTCGAGAGAGAGAGACGACAGAGCGGCGCATGGTCGTCGTGTCAAACCGTCTGCCGGTGACCTTGAAGCGCGCGGGCGACGGCTGGCGCACGGAACGCAGCGCGGGCGGACTGGCGACGGCGATGGGGCCGCTGCTGGCGCGCACGCGCGGCATCTGGATTGGTTGGTCGGGCGACTGCTCCGACCCGTCGGACGAGCGCCGTCGCAGGCTGCTTGAGCGTTGGTCTGAGCGCGAACGCTACTTCGCCGTTGACCTCCCGTAAGACGTGGCGCACGGCTTCTACGAAGGCTACGCCAACCAGACGCTCTGGCCG
>DASZCR010000035.1:0-7088 GCA_035942915.1 Pyrinomonadaceae bacterium
GCGGCTGTGGCGCGGGTGACGGCTGCTGCTGTGCGAAGGCGAGCAGCGGGACGAAGATGAGAAGGATGCTCCTGATTTTCATGCGGGACTATCTTACAACGCCTAGCCTTTCTTTGCGTCTCTAGCATCTCGCGCGGGAGAGGCGGAAGGATGAAGGATGTCAGGCGGCGCGTTTAGCGCGAGACGTAGACCTGATAGGTGTAGCGCAGTTCGCGTTCGCCGGGCGGCAGGGAGAGTTCCCAACGAACGGTCGAGTTCGGGTTGACGGCCTGTTGCGCGCCGCCGTCGCGGCTGATGGCTCCGGCGTCCGAGGCCGTCCTGACCGTGCCGAGAACCCTGCGCGTGACGACGACATCAACCGGATGCTGCTTCACGTTGCGTAGCTTCACCGTGCCCTCAATCGTCAGCAGGTCGTAGAAGGTCTCTTCGCCCGCGCGCCCCGTCTTCATCGCCTGCGGGACGCGCCCCTTCTCCGTCAGTTTGTGCGCGCCGACGACTTCGGTCGCGGGCGTGACGCGGACGAGCGTCTCCGTGTTGACGGGCGTGAAGGCGAGGATGTCCTGACCGAGCGGCTTCCAGTCGCGGAAGGCGATGGCGGGCGCGGTCGTCCAGGGCATGCCGGTCTTGTTCGTCAGCTTCAAAGCGCGCCAGAAGCCGCCCGACAGATTCGACAGCGAACGGGTTTCGTATTCGTCCGAAGTGACGCCTTCGGGAATCTCCCACGTGAAGACCTCGCGGCACGGAACGGTCAGCGCGAAGAGACGCAGGCTCGCGCGCTCGCCCTTCTTCAAGGCCACCTGGTCGGAGCGATAGAGATAGAGTTCGTCGGCCGACATCGCCGGGAGACTCGCGTCTCCGGGAACAGAAGCATAAGGGTCGCCGCCTTCGCGCGCGCCGCCCGACTGTCTCAACTCGCCCGCGCGGCTCTGCGTCATGATGGCGTTGGAGAACTGGCTCGAACTGACGTTGAAGTAGGAGGAGACGCCCGCGAAAGTCTGATTGAGAGAGAGCGGCGAGAGCAGGTCTTGATAGAGAAAGTGCGGGACGCCGACGACGAAATAGATTTCCGCGTCGGCGAGGTCTGCAAGGTCGTTGATGACCATCGCTTCGAGTTCGAGGCGCGCTTCCGTGACCGGCTCGCCCTGCGGCTCGATGCGATAGGCCGGAATCCAGCGGATGCCGCGCTCCAACGCCGCAAGCCCGACTCCGATGCTCTGCCCCGTCGTCGCGCCGTCAACCTTAAACCCCAGACGATTCTCTTTGCCGCCCGCCAGCTTGTCCCAACGCGGCTGCCCGACGAACTCAAGGTGCGCGATGTTCGACGTGCGAATCACGGCGACGCCCGTTTCGGTCGTCACGGCGATGTCGGATTGCCCGTTGGGAATGACCTCCGCGCCCGTCGTCGTCAGCGGCGCGTCGGCACGCCCGACGGCGAAGGTGCGTTTCGGATGAAGGACGACGTATGTGCCTTCGAGAATCTTATCGGAGTATTGCGACTTGACGCGGATGCGCGAGCCTTCGTTGACGAAGAGCAGCTCTTCGAGGTTGGCGACGCGCGCGTTCTCGCGCTTGTCGGCCTCAGAGGCGAGCAGTTGTGTGACGCGCGCCTGCGAGTTGGTCGTATAACCCCAGACCGTGCCGAGCACGCCCGTCGGCACTTCGGTCGTATAGACCCAACCGTTCGACGGCGCGGCCAGCCCCTCGCGGTAAGTGAAGACGTAGCCGTTCTTGAAGACGGCGACGCGCTTGACCGTCGGCTTAAAGATGGCGATGGAGGGCGGCGGCGTCCGCTCCTGAGCCGATGCGCGAGCGCAGGGCAGCGCGAGCAGGCAGAGGATGAGAGAGAGACTGAGAGTTGCGCGTGTGTGAAGTTTGAGCACCGGGGGGTAGCACCTCCGAGTTTCGAGATTTCTGAAGGAGAACGATTCTCAAGCGCCGAACTTGCACCCCCCCTCTGTTCGCCAACCGAAGTAACCTGCGGCGAAGCCTTCAGCCGTTCTTCCGCTCGAACTCCTTCATGAACTGTACCAGAGCTTCGACGCCCTCGCGCGGGAAAGCGTTGTAAATCGAGGCGCGGATTCCGCCGACCGACCGGTGCCCCTTCAATCCGTCCAGCCCCTCGGCCGTCGCTTCACTGGCGAAACGCTTCTCCAAATCCTCCGACGGCAGGCGGAACGTGACGTTCATCAGCGAACGCGCCTCCGGCTCGGCGTGTCCGCGATAGAACTCCGTCGAATCAATCACGTCGTAGAGCAAACGCGCCTTGGCCTCGTTCTCGCGGAACATCCCCTCGACGCCGCCCTTGCCCTTCAGCCATTCGCAGACGAGATTGAGGATGTAGATGCCCCACGTGTTCGGCGTGTTGTAGAGCGAGTCGTTCTGCGCGTGCGTGCGGTAGTCGAGCATCGTGTGCATCCCTTCGGGGATGCGCGCCAGCAGGTCGTCGCGGATGATGCAGACCGTGACGCCCGAAGGCCCCATGTTCTTCTGCGCGCCCGCGTAAATCATCGCGTAACGCTCGACGCGGACGGGACGCGACAGGATGTTGGAAGAGGCATCGGCAATCAGCGGCACGTCTCCCGTCTCCGGCTCGGTCTGCCACTCGACGCCTTCAATCGTCTCGTTAGAAGTGATGTGCAGATAAGCGGCGCGCTCGTCAACTTTGATTTCGTCCTGACGCGGGATGCGCCGGAAGCCCTCCTCCTGCGTCGAGGCGGCGAGGTTGACCGTGCCCTGACGCTTCGCCTCCTTGACGGCCTTCTTGCCCCAACTGCCCGTCAGGACATAGTCGGCGCTCCCGCCCTGCGGCAGAAAGTTCATCGGAATCATCGAGAACTGAAGGCTCGCGCCGCCCTGCAAGAACAGCACATGGTAGTTTTCGGGAATCCCCATCAACTCGCGCAAGCCGCGCACCGCGCTGTGCAGGATTTCGTCGAACGTCTTCGAGCGATGGCTAATCTCCATCACGGACATGCCGACGCCGGGCAACGCCAGCATCTCGCGCTGCGCACGTTCGAGCACCGGCACAGGCAACACGGCCGGCCCTGCACTGAAATTGAAAATCCTCTCCGTCATACTCTTCGCCATAAATTCTCCTCCATCAGTGAGAGGGAATAGGTGATGGGTGATGGGTGATAGGTGATAGGAGCAAAACGGATTTTCTTTCCTATCACCCATCACCCATCACCTATCACTTATCACTCTTTATCTCAAGCAGGTCGAGTTCGATGATGTCTGCGTTTTCGGCGCGCAGGGTGTTGAGCGTGTCGGCGGAAGGCGCGGCTTCGAGGTTGATGCGCGCGACGGCCGCTTCCGAGCCTTCAAAGACGATGTTCTCCATCTCCTGCACGTTGATGTCTGAAGCGCGGATGGCGTCGAGGACTTGTGCAAGCACGCCGGGACGGTCGCGGTGGCGGACGACGAGGAGGTGCGTCGCGGGCGTCCGGCGCGCGAGGTTGACGACGTTGGGAACTTTGCCGGTCTCTTTAAAGGTGCGGATGATGCAGACGGTCTCTGCGGCGATGGCCTCTTGCGCCTGGTCGGTCGAAGCGCCGATGTGATGTGTGCCGTAAAGGTTCGGCTCGCGCGCAATCTCGTCTGCAAACTCGGCCGTTGCGCTGGTCGGCTCGTTGGCGTAAACGTCCAATCCGGCGCGCACGCCGCGCTCGCGCATGGCACGCACGAGCGCCGTCTGGTCAACCACCTCGCCGCGCGCCGTGTTGATGAAGTAAGCGCCCTCGCGCATCGCTGCGAAGAAACTCTCGTCGATGAGGCCGCGCGTCTCCGGCGATAGCGCGACGTGGACGCTGACGATGTCAGAGGCGCGCGCCACGTCCTGCGGCGTCTCCATGCGTTCGACGCCGAGAGCGGCGGCGCGCTCCGGCGTCAGGCTGCGACTCCAAGCGACGACGCGCAATCCGAAGCCGCGCGCGCGCTCAATCATCTCGCGTCCAATCTGCCCCGTGCCGACGAGGCCGAGCGTGCGCCCGTAGAGGCCGCGCGCCTTCGAGAACTCTTTCTTGTTCCACTCGCCGCGTCGCAGACTCGCCACGTTGTCGGGCAGACGACGGTCGAGCGCCAGTATCAGGGCGAAGGCCAGTTCGGCGACGGCGATGGAATTTTTGCCCGGACAGTTCGAGACGTAGATGCCGCGCGCCGAAGCGGTCGCCACGTCAATCGTGTTGTAGCCCGCGCCCGCGCGGACGACCAACTTTAAAGCGCCCGCGTCGAGCATCGCCTGCGTCACCTTCGTCCCGCGCACGACGAGCACGTCCGGCCGGTAGTCGGCGACGGCCGCGACGAGGCTTTCATCCTTCAAGTCCGGCTGATAGGAATACTCGCAGCCGGCCGCTTCGAGACCGTCTCGCCCGGACTGCTCAAACTTATCCGCGATTAGTACACGCATAGCTCACTCGCCTCAATCCGTTCTTCTTCTTTGCGCCTTCAGGGTCTCAGGAGGTAGAGCGCGTCGTTGTCCTGACGGAAGTCTTCGCGGTTGAGCGCGTAGTAGACGCAGTCTACGTCGAAGTAGCGCGCGTCCTTTTCGTAACGCAAGCCGCATTTCTCCATCACGCGCCGCGAGCGCATGTTCTCGTGGACGGTGACGGCCATGACGCGCGCGAAATTCATCTGCTCGAAACCGTAGCGCAGCGCGGCGTGCGCCGCCTCCGTGACGAGACCGCGACCCCAGTGCTCTCTGGCGATGCCGTAGAGCAGTTCTATCTCGTCCGTCGGCAGGATGCGGCGCAGCCCGCAGTAACCTATCAGCCCCGTTTCGCCTTTCGACTCCAAAGCCCACACGCCGTAGCCCAACTGATACCAATGCTCTGTGAAGCGCCCGATGGCGACCAGCACCCTGTCGCGCGTCGGCTGGTAGCTGGGCGGCATGAAGCGTTGGAACTCCGGCTCGCTGACGATGCGTAGGTGAGCATCGGCGTCATCCGGCGTGTACTTGCGCATTAACAAACGCTCGGTTTCAATCTCGGACATCAGCGTCCCTCACAGGGTATGCACGAGAATCCCGTCCCGCAGTTTAGGCTCGAACCAGGTGGACTTGGGCGGCATGATGCCGTTGGCATCCGAGACTCGGAGCAGGTCGTCGATGCTCGTCGCGTAGAGCGCGAAGGCGACGCGCGCACGACCGGCGTCAACGAGCCTTTCGAGTTCCTGTGTGCCGCGAATGCCGCCGACGAAGTCGATGCGCTTGTCTGTGCGCACGTCCTTGATGCCGAGCACGGGGTCGAGCAGGTTGTCTTGCAGCCGACTCACGTCGAGCGTCGCCACGGGGTCGTCTGCGCTTGACGTGATGCCGCCTCCTTCTTCGTCGAGCGTGAGGCCGTACCAGCGGCCTTCGAGATACATGTGCCAGTGGCCTCTGTGGCCGGGGCCGCGCGGGTTGGCGTCGTCCGTGATTTTAAACTTGCGCCGGACGGCGGCGAGGAAATCGTCGGTCGAAAGGCCGTTCAAATCTTTGACGACGCGATGGTACGGAAGTATCTGCATCTGGTCGGCCGGGAAGGCGACGGCGATGAAGCGGTTGTACTCCTCTTCGCCCGTGTGCTCAGGGTTCTGTTCGCGCAGGGCGGCGCGTGCGCGGCTGGCGCTGGCGGCGCGGTGGTGTCCGTCGGCGATGTAGAGCAGCGGCACTTCCGAGAAGCAGCGCACGATTTGTTCGGGCGCAGGCACGCGCCAGACCGTATGACGGACGCCGTCCTCGGCCTCGAAATCGTAGAGCGGCGCGCTTTGCGTCTCGCCTGCGACGAGCGCGTCGATGCGCCGGTCGGGCGCGTAGGTGAGGAAGACGACGCCGGTCTGCGCGCGCAGTTCGACGAGGTGACGCGTGCGGTCGTTCTCCTTGTCCGGGCGCGTCTTCTCGTGTTTGCGGATAAGGTTCTGGTCGTACTCATCGACGGAGAAGCAGGCGGCGACGCCGGTTTGCGTGTGCTCGCCCATGCGCAGGCGGTAGAGATAAAGGCTCGGCTCCGGGTCGCGTTCGAGCGGGCACTCGCGCGCGAGGCGCTCGAAGTTCTCGACGGCCTTGGCGTAGACGGCGTCGGAGTAGATGTCCGTGCCTTCGGGCATGTCGATTTCGGGGCGCGTGACGTGGAGGAAACTGAGCGGATTGTCGGCGGCCAGAGCGCGCGCCTCCTCCGTGTTGACCACGTCGTAGGGCACGCTCGCCACGCGTTCGACCCGCTCGACAGGCGGACGCAGCGCGCGGAAAGGAAAGATAGCGGCCACGGGCGTTCTTCTCCTTCGTTCAGGACGATTGGAAGTTGACGGAGCTTTAATGTGAACGCTAAGACTATCCGCTCGCCCCCGTTCAAGCAAGTCGCCGCGAGCCGTCGTAAAAATTTTCCCCCGACGCTTCAGCCGGACGGCACGCTCGTTGCAGTCATCTCGGAATGGCGGATGGGTCTTGAAAGATTGACCGAACGGCTGTAAGCTGTCGCCGGCTTCACACGTCAGAGCCTTTGCGCACGGCGGCGTCTGCGTCTGCCGACAGCGCGGCTCTCCTTCAATTCCCACACTCGGCCAGTCACGGACGAGACACCTGCGCGGCGCGTCTGTTCCACCGCGTTACACTTCCAAAGGTCTGATTTTGCTGAGACGCACCCGCATCGCGCGCCTTGACCGAGCCGCCGTCACCCGAAAATTGACGGCGACGCTCCTCATGCTCGCGCTCGTCTCGGCCTTTGCCCCCTTCGCCTCCGCGCTCTCTCACGCGAAGATGCCCTGCTGCGAGATGGCAGCGCATCACGAAGAGGGCGGCGCGGAGTGCGTCGGCCACTCGTGTCACACCAAGCCCGCCACCCCCAAAAAGGCTGCGAAGAAGGCTGAGAAGAAGGAGACTGAACCATCAGACCCGATGTGCGGCACAGAGCAGGCGGCGGCGACGACCACACACGCCAAGCCTCAACACGCCGCGCACCACGCCAAGCACACACAACACGCCGCGCCTTCAGCCACCAGACAGGACGCGGACGACGTTTCTTCTCATCCGCCCGCGTCTCAAGATGCGGCGCAGGATTCGTCTGAAGCGTCTGCGGCGCACACCTCGTCGTCTCATTCGCACGACGCTACG
Source organism: Pyrinomonadaceae bacterium (assembly GCA_035942915.1). GTDB lineage: Bacteria > Acidobacteriota > Blastocatellia > Pyrinomonadales > Pyrinomonadaceae > DASZCR01. The sequence continues at coordinate 7,085 of DASZCR010000035.1, forward strand.
GCTC
>DASZCR010000036.1:0-8972 GCA_035942915.1 Pyrinomonadaceae bacterium
TGGCTCCGACCTCGACGGCGTGAAGACGGGTCTGCGCGATGGCGTCTGCGACCCGAACCGCAAGGACGTGCCGCCGGGCAACGGCACGATGGCCGGAATCGGAGTGCCGCGTTTGATTTCGGCGTCGGGCAGAGCGCGCGCACCTTGCGCCGGGCGACCGCTGCGGTCGAGCACCGTGCCCTCCTCGAACACATCATGGACGCGCCACAGTCCCCACATGCCTTGCGCGAAGTGTGGATAGAAGTGGCAATGGAAGATGGAGTCGCCCGGCGTCAGGTTGCGGTTGCCGCCGCCGCCGTGTGAGATTTCGAGGTTGAAACCAGCGCCCGGCCCGATGGCCTGACTGTCGTTATAGGTCGAACCGTCGCCATCGGCCGACTTAATCCACTGATGCGCGTGAAGGTGATGGATGTGATGCTCCTTCGGCCCGGCGTGCAGGACGCGCATCTTTGTGTGGTCGTTCAGGTAACTGTGGTGAACGTTCGACGGGTCGGCCGGGTAGAAAGCCTTCGTCGCCTTGTAGCCCGGCGGCACGTCCTTGCGGTTCGGGTCGCAGACGCCATCGCGCAGACCCGTCTTCACGCCGTCGAGGTCGGAGCCAATCTTGCACGGCGGCAGGCCGACGATGTTATCGCGCAGAGAGTTGGCCGGGCGGTCAACGACCATCGCCGGGTCGCCCACAGCCCACGAAGAGAGGAAGAACTCCTCGAACAAGCACTCGTCGCATCCGGCCATCGGGCCGACGCCGATGCGGTTGGCGAGAATCTCTGCGCCGATGCCTCCCGTGCCGTAGTTGATGGCGAACGCGTCGCGGCCTCCGTGCAGCGTGTCGGCGAGTCCTCCGGGGCCGTCCTGCTCGAACTGCGGGAAGGCTTGGACGGCTCCGATTTCGTCGTGATAGATGATGGTGAACTCGCGGAACGGCCAATCGCGGTTGGGCGAGACGGCAACCGGCGGATACGGGTTCGGCGTAATCTTGCCGCGTCGCGCGCCGCCGCCTTCGCCGCTGTTGGCGATGATGGCGTTGAGGTCGGAGTGGACGATGACGCGGTTGCGGTTCATGATTTTGAGGATGGGCTGGAACGCGTAGCGATGCCACCAGGGATAGACCGCATCGTAGTTGATGTCGGGCTGACCACCCGGCAGACGCTTAATCGTGCCGTCGGCTTTGCGCCTCACGGCGAGACGCAGTTCCTCGTTCGACAGTTGGCTGCGATACCACTCGGTGTTCCTCGGTTCGACGTTGACCGCGCCGAAGAGGCCGGGCGGAATCTGTCCGCCGTCGCCCTCGCCCGTCGTCGTCGCCGCCGTCGAATAGAGCAGGTGCGTGCCCTCGCGCATCTTGGCATCGGCGTAGAGTGTGTAAGTGATTCTCTCGCCGGGGCGGACAAGCCCGTTCGGGACGGGCTGGTTGCGCCCGACGTTTGAGCCGTCGTCGCGGATGCTGTTGACGAGTTGCAGCCCTGTGACGTGAATCGAGGCGGTGCGCGTCGCGGGTTGCTCCTCGTCGCGCGGCGTCGGGTTGAGCAGGTTCTGGAAGTCTATCTGAAGACAGTCGCCGACGTTCATGCGTAGCACGAGCGGGCGCGGGCGCTTGTCTGCGCGCAGCCTGACGCGACCCGGTCGCAACGTCGTGCCGCCGTCGGTCGGGACGACGTTATGCCGGAGCGCGAAAATCATGCCTTGTGGCTGCACCGCGCCGAGCCGATTCCAGAAGAAGATTTGGTCGAGCGCCACGACATGCGCCTTAATCACACGCTCGCACGGCGTGACTGCGCCGGAGGGCGCGCTGGTCTCATAGTTGATGGTGGCAGGCTGCGTCTCATCGACGAATCCGGAGTTGGTATCCTTTCTGTATTGCGTCGAACTGAAGGCGAAGTCCTGTTCGGTTTCAGGAGCCGATTGCTGCTCCTGCGCCGGGTCGTCTCGCAAGGCCGTGTCCTCGGCCGTCGGTTCGCTCTCGCCGAGGTCGTCTTCGACCTCCACGTTCTCTTCGGGCGTGGGCGTCGGCGTGGCGAGCGTGGTCGGAGTGGTCTCGGACGAAGTGGTCTGTCCTGTCCGAGTCGGCTCGCCGTCGGTCGCGGCGCGCGCCGCCGGTGTTGATGAAAGCACGGCGCAGAGTGCGACAGCGAAGAGCAGGATGGTCAGCGGAAGGTTTTTTAGAGCATTAAGCGTAGCAGGCATATTCAACCCCCTGAGTGGTGAAAAGGGCATACACTACGGTGACTGTTTTGCTTTGCGTCCGGCGGGGGCGTGTAACGCGTACACTTCGCGGGGCGAGCCATTAGCGCGCGGCGGCGACGACACTTCCGCGCGCTCAGCGAGCGCGCAGAAGGCGCATCCTGTGCGCGCCGACAGGAGTTTCTCTACGCAGAGGCCATGCTGTGGCGTAGTTGCCCGTGAAGAGTTGTGAGTCGATGAAAGTTTTGAGTCGATGAAGGACGAGCGCACACGACATGAGAGAGCGACTCCTTAGAGACTAAGGTTATTTCCACACCATTCGCTACGCTCTGCAAGGGTAGGGTCGGCTACACCTTCGGCGCAGCGATACGAGAGAGGTTGTTTCTGATAAAAACCCGGTCGATTGCTTGCAGGCATTGACAGGGTTCGGCTCTATCTCAAATCGGTTAAGACGGAAGCCAATAATCATCTGAGGACTCGCGTGAATACGAGTGTCGCAGACGGTGATTAGAGGCAGAGAGGCGAAAACTTGGCTTAGGGGATGGCACATGATACTCCTGCCGATGTTCGTGTCAAGGGTATTTTTTTCCCTTCGCAAAACTCGCCATCAACAAACAGGCGGCTCAACGCGTGCGCAGATAATCTATGTCAGCGACGCGCATGAGTGCGGCGACGGACGCCGCTCGCGGTGCTTGCGCTGTCTGACCTGCTCGCTTCGTCAACCGGCGACCGGGAGGAAAACCGCTCTCCTTGCTTTTTAAAAGCCGGTAAGCTTAAATACCGCGCACTAAGAACAAGGCAGCAGCCGCATCGCAGCGTGTCTCCCGCAACGCCGTCGGCCGCCGCCCTCTCTCTATCTAACTAATGCCACACAGCACGACGCAGATTAGGCCGGGACGAGTCGCGGGTTACCTCTGGCTCGTGCTGCTCGCGCTCGTCCTTCTGCTCTCGGCGCGCAACGCCTATCGCATCGCGCTCTCGGTCGAAGAATACCCATACGCCTGCGACTCTTTCGGCTACTTAGAGATGGCAAAGCAGATGCGCGAGGCCGGACTGAGCGCCCCTGCACACGCCTTTCACATCGAGTCCGAACAGACGCGCCTGCTCGTCGAACTGATGCGCTCGCGTGGTCTTCCACAGACGGTCTGGAACAACCTCGTCGCGCCGCACGCGCACCACTACTTTCCGCAGGCAGACCGCGTCGGCGTGCAATATCCGCCGGGCACGAGCGCCGCGCTCGCGCTCTTCGACGAAGGTCGCGCCGTCTACGGACTGAATCGCGCGGTGGTCTGGACGCTGACGCTCGCCGGTCTCGCGGCGCTCATCTTCGCGGCGGTGAAACGGGCGTGGGGTTCGGCCGCGCTCGTCGTGCTCGGTGTGCATACGGGCTTCGAGATTTTGGCTCGCGTCGGGGCGGTCAGTTTCTCGATTAACGTCGTCTTCGTGCCCCTGCTGTTGGCCTGCCTGCTCTCGCTCGTCGCGCTCAGGATGCGAGCCGGCAGTAGACGGCTGCTCGAATCTCTCGCGGTCTTCGGCGCGGGGTTCTGCATGGGTCTGGCGACGCTCGTCCGTCATCCGTCAGTCTTCATGACTCCCGCGTTTGTCATCCTGCTCTGGCGCGGCGTCGGACGCGGCGGGCGGGGCGGTCGTCTGCGCGAAGTCTGGCGCGGCGTGCCCGTGCTCTTTCTCGTCGGCCTCGCGCTCGGCGGGCTGCTGCCGATTTTCATCCACCAACAACTGACGGCGGGCGCGTGGTACGTCTCGACCTATAGCCCAAGCGTGAGCGTCAACCTGCCGACGCTCGAAATCCTGAGACACAATCTCTCATACTATTTCGGCGAACCCGGCTGGCAGAATGAAGACAACTGGGTGCTGCCCGTCGTCGCACTCGGCTTCGCGGGCGCGGTCGCCTTCGACCGTCTGCGTCGTCGCCCCGGCGCGCAGGAAGCGCCCGCGCTCAGTTGGAAGCGGCTCGCGCTCGCGGCCTTCGCGCTCTACGCCGTCCCAACCGCCTACTTCCTGACGCAGAAGATGACGGGGTTGCACTACCTGATGGCGCAGACCTTCGGCCTCGTCGTGCTCGCAGGCTTCGGCGCGCTCGCCATCGAGAGCGCACGCACGAGGCAGGAAGAGGGCGGCGTGCGCCTCGGCGGGGCGCGACTGGCGTCGGCCACGCTCGCCTTCGTGCTCGCACTCGCGCCCGGCGCGGTCGTCCTGCGTCGCGCGTGGACGGCGCGTGAGAAAGCGCCCCAGACGGCTCCCGCGCAACCGTTGGCTCATCAACCCGTCGTGCTCCCGCCGGAGTTGGCCGACGAACGCGCGTGGGTCTATGCAGACCTGCTCACGGGAACCATCTGGTACTACGCGCGCAAGCCCGCCTTCCGCATCCACTTCGGCCATAGCGCAGAGGCACGCGCGCTCGTCTATCGCTTCGCGCACGAGCGCGGCGAACCGCAGTACATCATCCGCGATAACGAAGGCTTGAAACCTCTGATGGACGAAATCGAAAGGCTCGGCGGCACGTTCGAGCGACGCGGACAGGTCGAGGGTCAGGACTACTTTCTGATTCGCTGGCCGGAGACCGGGCCGCGCACGTCGGCGGCGGCGACGAACCCCATTGACGCGCCCTCTCAACAGAATCCGTCCTGACGCAAGATGTCCGAAACGCTTTCCCACAACTCACGAGACGAACGCCCTGAGATGATTCGGAAGACGACTCGCAACTTACGCTCGTGGCTCGCGGCGCTCGCCGTCGGCGCAGCCTGCATCGTGCAGTATCACCTCGCGCAGTTCTCCACGCGCTTCGACACCTTCTACGGCGACCGTGGAGACGCACGCGGTTTTCTCTCGCTCTGCGAGCATTGGTATCTGGCCTTGCAGGGAAAGGTGGCGGTGCTCTCGCCGGAGATGTTCTATCCGGTGCGCGGCACGCTCGCCTACTCGGAATTGGTCTTCGGCTTCGGCCTTTTCTATTCGGCGGCGCGTGCGCTCGGCCTTGAGATGTTCTCGGCGTTGGAGGCGGTCGTCATCGTCATCAACTTCCTGAACTATCTGGCGTGCTTCGTCCTCTTGTATCGGGTCTTGCAGTTTCGTCTGCTCGCGTCCATCGCGGCGTCGGCCTTCTTCGCCTTCAACAGCCCGAAGTTTTTTCAGACCGGACACTTGCAGTTGCAGTTCGTGCTCTGTCTTCCGATAGCGTTAGGCTGCGTGCTCCTCTTTGTCAAACATGCGGAGAGCATCAGCCGGAAGCGTGCTTTCCTGTTGCTCGCGCTGGCCGGGGCGGCCTTGAACGTGCAGATGTTGACGGCCTTCTACATGGCGTGGTTTCTGGTCTTGTGGTCGTTCCTGTTTCTCTTCCTCGCGCTCTGTCTCCCGCGCAGCCGCCGCTTTATTCTCGACCTCGCGCGCCGTTTCTGGCCGTCGCTCATCGCCGCGACGCTGGTCACTCTGCTGCTCGCCGTTCCCTTCCTCGCCGTCTATCTGCCGATGTTGCAGACGCACCCCTGGTACACCTTCACCAACGTCTCCGAGATGATTCCGCGTTGGTGGAGTCTGTTGACGATGGGGCACGGCAATTATCTGTGGGGATGGCTCATCCCTTACGTGCGGCCTGAGCCGCCGCCGGTCGCGTGGGGCGAGTTGACGGTCGGCATCGGCGTTGTCACGTCGCTCGTCTGGTTGGCTCTGACGGTTTACGGGATACGCATCCTCATCAGATACGGGCGAAGGGTTGCGCCGTCGTCTCTCGAAGGACAGGTGACCGCTCAGGCATCAGGCGAACGTGCGCGCGCCTACAAGCTTTTCCTCGGACTGACGATTGTTACGACCACGCTCTTTTATCTGCTCGGCATGCAGTACGGCGACGGCTTCTCGCCTTGGAAGTACGTCTACAAGTATTTTCCGGGCGCGGGCGCGGTGCGCGCCATGTCGCGTTACGTGATTTTTCTGACGCTGCCCATCTCGATTGCGTTCGGCTACGCTTTGAGTCGCGCCGCCGAGTGGATTGAGCGGCACGGCGAAGGGCGTCGGCGCGTGTGGTTGAAGTTCGCGCTCGCGGCGCTCGCAGTCTTCAGCGTCGTCGAGCAGTTCGGCGTCTTCAAGGTCGGCGGGACGGGCTTCTCGAAGCGCGCCGAGCGTGCTTACCTGCACGCGATGGCGGCGAAGCTGCCGAAAGATTGCACGGCCTTCTACGTGGCGGCGCGACCCGACGACAAACATAACGCGTTCGAGTATCAGTACGACGCGATGTTGATTGCCAACATCAGCCGCATCCCCACCTTGAACGGTTCAAGCAGCCAGTTTCCAGAGGAGTGGTTCGGCCTCTACGACGTGAAGCATGTTGCTTACGAGGAGAAGGTGCGGGCGTGGATTGCGCGCCACCGTCTGGAAGGCAAGGTCTGCCGCCTCGAACTCTGGCCGCCCGTCGAAGCCTTCGACCCGAAGACGCCGTCGCCGCTCGACGCGTCCGACTTCTTCGTCCGCCAGCACTACAAAGATTTCTTCGAGCGCGAGCCGACCGCAGAGGAGTTGACGCATTGGCTCAAGATGCTCGACTCCTGCCCGCGCCGCGATGCTTCGTGCGACCGCCTGCACGTCTCCTCCTCCATCTTCCGCGCGCCTGAGTTTGCAGGGCGCGGCGCGTGGCTCTATCGTCTCTACCGGACGGCGGCGGCGCGTCCGCCGACGTTCGATGAGTTCACCTCCGACATGCGCCGCCTGCGCGCACTCGCAGAGGGCGCGGACGAGGAACGTGCGCGGACGGCCTTCGCCGGAGAGTTTGCCGAGCGCCTCGCCTCTGCGGGTGCGACACGTGAGGGGCGTGCACTCAAGGCGGCGGCCGAGAGCCGCGAGGCCGTCGCCAATTTCAACAACTCGGCGCTGGTTTTCCTGCATTACGTCGGCTATCTGAGACGCGCCCCCGAAGCGGGCGGCGAGCAGGCGTGGACGGACTTCGTGAATCGTGGCGGCGATTTGCGGACGCTGACGAACGGCTTTGTCAACACGGCCGAGTACCGGCAACGTTTCCTCAAGTTCTGAGTTTGCACGGGCGAGCGGCAGTTCGCCTTTATTTTCGAGAAATGAACGAACCCGCAGGCGGCGGGGCGCGTCAAAGCAGTTCGGAGGCGGGCGCTCGAAGACAAGGCGTGTTGACGATAGAGAGAGCGTGCGGCTATACTGTTTGAGGCTTTCGGGGCACACGGCCAGTGCCCTCGCACAGAGTTTCAGATGCCCACCTCTTCCCCGAACCGTTTTGCTGGCCGTCAGATTCCAACGAGAAATTTTCGGAGCACCAAGATGAAGTTCGCCTATTCCTTTCTCCTGACCTTGCTCGTCGGTGGTAGTCTCCTCGTCAGCGCGCAGCAGCAACAGACGAGCGCGCCGACGCTGCGCATCGTCACAGAAGTTCCCGGCCTTCCGTCAGACCTCTTCTACGGCAACACGAAGGTCAAGCCGCTGCGCCTGCGACCGGGAACGAATCAGCCCATCACGATTGACGACGTGGACTTCTTCGTGCAGCAGCAGTATCTCGACTTTCTTGGACGCTTCCCCGACTCGGTCGGTTTCAAGGGCTGGCAGGACACCATCAACAACTGTCCCAACGGCGGCTTCGGTCTCGACAACGCGCAGTGCGACCGCGTCAAAGTCTCGGCCAGTTTCTTCCAGTCGCAGGAGTTTCAGACGCGCGGCTACTTCGTCTATCGCTTCTACGAAACCGCTCTGGGTCGCCGTCCCACTTACGCCGAGTTCGTCCCCGACATGCAGAGCATCGGCGGCGCGCAAAGCCCCGAACAGGAGGCCGTGAGCAAGACGAACTATACGAACGCCTTCGCCCAGCGCGGCGAGTTCGCAGCCAAGTACAATCAGCCGCAGTTCCAGTCGCCGCAAGCCTTCGTTGACGAACTGGAACGCACGGCGCGCGTCACGCTCTCGAACAAGGCTTTCCTCGTCGGTGAACTGGCGGCCGGCAGGATGACGCGTGCACAGGTCTTGCGGGCGGTGGCAGAGAGCCGCGAGGTCGAAGTCCGCTTCTTCAATGAAGCGTTCGTCGCCATGCAGTACTTCGGTTATCTCAAGCGCGACCCCGACCAACTCGGCTTTGCCGGTTGGGTCGATACGCTCAACCGCACGGGCAACTATCGCCACATGATTTTCGGTTTCATCTACTCGGACGAGTACCGCAACCGCTTCTAATCGGCGACAAACGGCAACGAAAATTTCAGGGCGGGCTTTAGTTCTCACTAAAGCCCGCCTTTTTCTCTCTCTTTTCGCACCCGCCTCTCAACAATTCGGCCGCATCAATCATTTGGCGACGCCCTTCCGGCGCGCCGCTTCTCTGTAAACTTCGAGCGTCGCGCGGGCAGTCTTCTCCCACGAAAACTCTTGCGCTCTGGCTAGACCCGCCTCTGATAGTCTCCGGCGCAGGTTTACGTCTGCGAGCAGTTCGGCGACGTTCGCCGCGAGGGCTTCCGCGTCGGTCGGCGGCAGGAGCCGTGCGCTCTGCTCGCCCGCCGTCTCGACGATGCTCGCAATCCGGCTGGCGACGACCGGCGCGCCGCACCGCATTGCTTCGAGGGGCGGCAGTCCGAAGCCTTCATAGAGCGACGGGTAGATGCAGACCGCGCAGGCCGTGTAGAGCGCGCAGAGGTCTTCGTCCGAGACGTAGCCGGTAAAGTGTATCTGTCCGCTGAGGCCGAGCCGACCGATTTCCGCGTAGAGTTCTTCGTTGAGCCAGCCCTGCTTTCCGGCGACGACGAGGCGCGGCCGCAGTTCGCTCTTACGCAGCAACAGGT
>DASZCR010000037.1:0-8990 GCA_035942915.1 Pyrinomonadaceae bacterium
CGGCCACGTAGAGCGACGCGCCCGGCCGCCGCGCATCCGTCATCGCCGCGCAGAATCCGGCCTCCTCTACCAGACGCTCTGCATCGACGGCGTTCTCCACGCGCCGCTCCGGCTCGCGCCGCCAACGCCGGTCGCGATAAAGTTCGACCTCCTCAGGCAGACTTTTCATCATCTTCCCCGCCACCCCGCAACCCTTCTTCCAACCTCCTCAACTGCCATCTCCCCAAACATCCTTGACAAACTTCGGCCAACTCTGTTTAATCTACGCTGCCCGTCGCTCTCAGGAACCGGGAGGCGGCGGGTCAGGTTTCAAGGGGGTTCCCGTTCCTCCTCGCCAAAGTTAAGTCAAACATTTTACACGCTTTGCGCCGAATTCGCCCCACCCCTCTTCGTCCTTCCACAACGGCCGCATGTGAGCGGAAAAGTATTCTTATGAACAGCACACCAGCCGACCGCCTGAGGCCACACGCGCGTGCGTGTGCGGCGCTGCTCGTCGTCTTCTGCCTGTTGGGCGCGCCCGTCGCGGCGCTCGCCTCTAAAGGACAGAAGAACTTCAAGCAAGGGCTGGAAGCAGAGCAGGCGCAGCAGTGGGAGAAGGCTGCCGAAGAGTTTGCGCTGGCGGTGGCGGCCGACCCGTCGAACGCCGAATATCAACTGCACTACCGACGCGCCGTCTTCAACGCCTCGCAAATCTTCATGCAGCAGGGCAAGACGCTCTCCGAGCAGGGCGACTACGTCGGAGCTTACAACGCCTTCCGGCGCGCTTACGGCTACGACCAGGTCAACGAACTGGCGCGCTCGCTGATGGAACGCATGCTGCGCCTGCAACTCGACAAGGAGGGCGCGGGCGAGCCTCCTGCCGCCGACCCGAATGCAGCCTTCAAACTGTCGCGCACTTCATACGAGACGGGGGCGCAACCGCCCGCCTCCGGCCGCCGACAGGACGAGAACTTGACGACGGCGACGCGCCCCGAACAGCTTCGCGTCATCACCTACAGCGGCGACCTCGAAGGCTTCATCAAGTATCTCGCCAAGCAACTCAGGCTCAACGTCGTCTTCGACCGCGACTTTCCCAAACGCACCATCGACATCGACCTGCAAGAGGTCACAGCCGCGCAGGCGCTCGATTACATCTTCCTCTCCGAAGGGCTCTTCTTCCAAAAACTGAGCAGCCGCACCATCCTCGTCGCAGACCAATCGAAGCGCCCGCAGTATCAGCAACTCGTGCTGCGCACCTTCTATCTTTCGAACATCGACCCGGCCGATGCGAAGGCGCTTGTGCAGGCGTCAATTCCGCCGCAGGCAGGTCGCCAGCCCGTCATCACGTCCAACAAAGCGACCAACAGCATCACCGTCCGCGACACACCGGAGAACGTGCGCCTCGTCGGAGAGCTTCTCAAGGGCATCGACAAAGACCGCGCCGAAGTCGTGATGGACGTAAACATCTACGAAGTTTCACGCACAGACCTGATGCAACTCGGCAACCAGATTGGCAACGAGACTTCGTTGCGCAACCTCGGCGGCGTGCAGAAGGGCTTGAGCATCTTCGGCGGCAGTCGCTCGGTCGTGACGCAGGGCGTCGGAGCCGTGACCGCTCCGACCGCGCTCGGCGCGGCTCTCATCATTCCTGCCACGACACTAAGCGCGCTCCAACGAAAGGACAACACACGCCTCATCGCTTCGACGCAGGTGCACGCCTTTGACGGCGAGCGTTCGACCGCACACATCGGCCAGCGCGTGCCCGTCCAGACCGCCTCAGTGACTCCCTTCGGCGGCACTTCGGGTGAGGCGAACAATGCGCAGCAGGGCGTCGCCACAGGCCTCTTCGGCGGCAACGGCTTCCCCGTCATCCAGTACGAGAAGACCGGCCTGACGCTCGAATTTACGCCGCAGGTCTTTCCTAACCTCGACGTGCAGGTCAAGATGAGCATCAAGTCAAACGACGTCTCACAGACGGGCGGGACGACGCTCACGCCGACCTTCACCGAGCGCAACATCGAGGGCACGGCGCGTATTCAGAACAACCGCACGATGATGATTGCGAGCGTCGCACAGAATCAGCAATCGCGCGGACGCGAAGGGCTGCCCGTGCTCGGCCTCGTGCCCGTCCTCGGTCGCTTCTTCACCGCGCCGCGTCGCAGCGACCACCAGACAGATATCGTCATCGCCGTCACGCCGCACGTCCTGCGCGCCCCATCCTACACGCCCGGTGACGAAGAATCTCATCCGACCGGCACGATGCAGACGCCCAACTCCGATTCGCTCGAAGCGATGCTTCAGGAGACACGGCGCGAGGAACAACTTGCCGCCGCGCGTCTCATCCCGAACCGGACAGAGGTCTTGATTCCTGACGCGCCGACGGAAACTCCGACCTACGTTCCCGCCCCCAAAGCACTGCTTGAGAGCGTCGATGCCATCACGGCCAACTCCGACGCGGCTTCCGCGACGAAGCAGCAACCGGCGGTCAACGCCACCTATCAGCCGTCCTCCTTGAAGCCCGCTTCCAATTCGGAGCAGGAGGCGGCGCTCGACCCACTCGCCACCTACTCGCCCGTGCAGCCCGCCGGTCGCACCGAATCGCTGGCCTATCTGAGCGCCATGCCGCGCAGCGCCGCCGAGTTGCGCGTCGCACAGGAGGCACAACCGATGCGCGTCGGCGAAAAGAGACGCTTACGAGTCGTGCTCAAGACGGATGCACCGCTCGGATTGGTCGCTGCCGCCCTGCGCTTCGACCCGCGTCTGGTCGCCGTCCGTTCGGTCGCGGCCGGAAACCTGTTCGCGCACGTACCGTGGCAACCCGTCATCACGCAGTCGGTCTCGCCAGCAGGCATCCTGCTCTTTTCCGTCTCTCCTTCGGCCTCTGAAGGCTCGTCGTCTGTGACGGGCGCAGGCGTCCTGCTCGTCGTCGAGGTCGAGGCACTGGCCGAGGGTTCAAGCACGCTTTCGCTCAACACGGAGGACGTGCATCTCATCGCGCGCGACGGGCGCAAAGTGTTTCTCAAGACGCTGCCCGGTCAACTGACGGTCGCGCCCTGAGCGCGTGTTTGATGAGAAGGTCTGTCCCCGACGCTTCGATTTTATCGCTGACCGATTCAGGTCAAATTGAAAACCCGCTTGAGCAGTCTGACCGCAGGGACGGTCTGTCTGCCGCCCACCGCGAAAACAAAAACCGCTAGGAAACCTAAGTAAAATGGCCTTTTTCAAGTATTTCGACGTGTCGGCACAGGACTTGCCCTGTTGTGAGGCGTGCGTGTCAGAGCACTCGCGGCACGCTGTCGGTTCCGGTCAATTTTCAATCTGGATGGTTACGTCGAGATGAAATCATTCAAACGAGTTCGGCTCATGTCGCTTCTGACGACGCTCTCTCTCGTCCTCTCGCTGATGCTTGGGATGATGAGTGACATCACGACCGTTCGTGCCGGTAAAAAGGACGACGGCGTGTCAAGCAATGGGCCGTCGAGCAAAATCTCGCCTTCTCTGTCCAAGAGCAACAGGGGCAAGAAGGGCGCGGCTGTTCAGAGTGCCAACGTGAAGGTCATCCTTCAGCTTGAGGGCAAGGCGAGCAAGGCGCTCGACGACCTGCTGAAGAGCGCGAGCGTGCGCGTCCATAAGGTGTTCAAGCATCTCGACACGCAAGTCGTCGAGTTGCCCTTGTCGGTCGTCTCCCAACTGGCCGCTTTCGACGAAGTGAAATACATCTCGGCCGACGCTCCGGTGGAGACGCTCGGCGGCCACGTCTCGACGACGACCGGCACGGACAACATCCGCGTCCAGACCAACGTGCTCGGCCAGAGCATCAAGGTCGATGGCAAGGGCGTCGGCATCGCCATCCTCGACTCCGGCATCGACACGAACCACATCGCCTTCCTCAGCGCGAACGGTACTTCGCGCGTCGTCTTCAGCAAAGACTTCACGGGCGAAGGACGCACCGACGACCCTTACGGACACGGAACGCACGTCGCTTCCATCGCCGCCGGTAACGGACGCATCTCCGCCGCACGCTATATCGGCATTGCGCCGGAAGCGAACATCGTCAACCTGCGCGTGCTCGGCGCGGCCGGAACCGGCACGACTTCGAGCGTGCTGATGGCGCTCGATTGGCTGCTTGCCAACCGCAGCACCTACAACGTCCGCGTCGCCAACCTGAGCCTCGGCATGTTGGCCGTTGATTCTTACAAAAACGACCCCATCTGTCAGGCCGTGCGCCGTCTGGTGAACGCGGGCGTGGTGGTCGCGGCGGCGGCGGGTAACTCCGGCAAGGACGGCGCGGGACAGAAGGTTTACGGCCACATCCACTCGCCGGGCACCGAACCTTCGGCCATCACCGTCGGCGCCACCAACACTTACGGCACGAACCAGCGCAACGACGACGGCGTCGCCACTTTCAGTTCGCGCGGGCCGACGCGCAGCTATTGGACGGACGCTTCGGGCATCAAGCACTACGACAATCTCATCAAGCCAGACCTCGTCGCGCCCGGCAACAAGATTATCGCCGCCATGTCGCCGTCCAACCAGCTTGTGCGCGACAATCCGACGCTCGACGCTAAAGTCAGCGGCGACCCGCGTCGTGCGATGATGCGGCTCAACGGTACTTCGATGGCAGCGCCGGTCGCGGCAGGCGCGGCCGCCCTCATGCTTCAGGTCAACCCGAAGCTGACGCCGAACCTCGTCAAGACGCTTTTGATGTACACCTCGCAGCAACTCGCGGGCTTCAATCACTTCGAGCAGGGCGCGGGACAGATTAACGTCGAAGGCGCGATGCGTCTGGCGCGAGTCGTGCGGACAGACCTTACGGCGACGACCACCGTCGGCGCACCGCTTCTGACTACGCTCATTCCGCCCGCGCCTCTCTCGACCGTCGGCGGCACAACCTTCATCTGGTCGCAGGGCATTGTGGTTGGCAAGACCGTCGCCTTCGGGATACCGCTCGTCACGAAGTATCAGAAAGTTTACGGCACGGGCGTGCTGTTGAGTGACGGCGTGCTGATGGGCGACGGCGTGATGATGAGCGACACGACGATGCTGTCGAGCGGCGTCCTCCTGAGCGACTCTATCCTGACGAGCACCGGTGTCACCATCAGCGAAGGTATTCCCTTCCTCAACACGGGCGTCCTCCTGAGCGACGGCGTGTTGCTCAGTGACGGCGTGCTTTTAAGCGACGGCATCCTGCGCAGCGACGGCGTTCTCCTGAGCGACGGCGTCCTCTTGAGCGATGTCAAACTTCAATCCTATTCAGGCTCTGTCAACGGCGACATCACCTCCGCGATGCAGGCGGAGGTCGATACGGGAGTAGACAGTTCGGAGTATTAGCAGTCCTTCTGATATGGAAAGCGATGGGACACTAATTCTGCCGAGACTCATACGACCGAGGATAAACGCCATGTTGCAAACCAACGCTGCCAGAACCGACACGATGACGCCGCCGATGACCAACGTCGAGGCGAGCGCCGCCGCCGTCGTCGCCCGCCTTGATGAAACGCACACGGCAGAGGTGCTCGGCTTCCTCGCCGAACGCGCCCTGCACACTGTCTACATGATGGGTCTGATACGCGACAACGGCATCGTCAGCCCCTTGAATCGCGGGACGTTCTACGGCTGCCGCGACGCCGCAGGGGCGCTCGAAGGCGTCGCCCTCATCGGCCATGCGACGGTTGTCGAAACACGCACCGACCGCGCGCTCGAAGCCTTCGCCGCGCTCGCGCAACAGAACTCTTCTGCTCACCTCATCGTCGGCGAACAGGACAAGATTGAGCAGTTCTGGCATCACTACTCGGAGGGCGGTCAAACGCCGCGCCTCGTCTGCCGCGAACTGCTGTTCGAGTTGTCCTGGCCGGTAGCGGTCGCCGAAAGCGTCGAGGGCTTGCGCCTCGCCACGCTCGCCGACCTCGACCTCATCCTTCCCGTCCACGCGCAGATGGCTTTCGATGAGAGCGGCGTCAATCCGCTCGAAGCCGACCCGGAAGGTTTTCGCCGCCGCTGCGCGCGCCGCATCGAGTTGGGGCGCGTGTGGGTGATGGTTGAAGACGGCACGTTGATTTTCAAAGCCGACGTGGTTTCCGAGACGCCTGAGGCCGTCTACATCGAAGGCGTCTACGTCTCTCCGCAGGCGCGCGGACGCGGTTACGGCACGCGCTGCCTCTCGCAACTCGCCCTCACCATGCTCACGCACTCCCGCACGCTCGTCCTCGTCTCGAACGAAGCGAATCAGGCCGCCGCACGGTTCTACCGCCGTGTGGGCTTCAAGCTGCGCGGCTTCTACGACACAGTCTTCCTGCAACGCACACACTAACCGCGTGTGCCATGCAGGCGCGAGGCCGGTCGAACTCGATGAACAAGCAGAGACTCTATCGCCCTTACGCGTGGTTCGTCATCGGCCTCGGCGCTGTGCTCTTGCTCTTCTGCGCCTATCGCCTGCCCTCGCACGCGCTCGACCTGCGCTTCTTCATCCTCTTCGCGCTGACGCTCGGCGTCACTTCGCGCGTCTCGATTCCAATACCCGGCGTCAAGTCGGAAATCTCCGTCTCCGATACCTTCGTCTTTCTCGTCCTGCTGCTCTACGGCGGCGAGGCGGCGGCGATACTGGGAGCGGCTGAGGCCGTCCTCGTCTCGCGGCGCATCAGCCGCAAGAAGCTGACCATCCTTTTCAACAGCGCGGTGATGGCCGTCGCCACGTGTGCGACGGTCTGGACTGTGCAACTCTCTCTCGGTCAGGTCGCCGGTCTTCAAGAGGGCTTCACGGCGCGTTTCGTCTCGGCCGTCTGCCTGATGGCTATCGTGCAGTATCTCGCCAACTCAGGGCTAGTGGCCGTCGGCGAGGTGCTCAAGCACGGGCGTCCCTTCTTCGAGACGTGGCGCAAACATTACCTCTGGACTTCGATTACATACGTGGCGGGCGCGTCGGCGGCAGGCATCATCGCGCGGCTCATGAGTTCGGTCGGGACGGCGGCCGTCATCGCCGCCACGCCGCTCATCGCTATCGTCTATCTGACGTATCGCACCTACCTGAAGAACGTCGAAACCTCCGCGCTACAGGCCGAGCAGGCCGAACGCCACGTGGCGGAACTTTCGCACTACATCGCCGAGCAGGAGCGCATCCGTGAGCAGTTCTCGCAGATAGAAAAGCTGTCGGCGTTGGGCGAGTTGGCATCGGGCGTCGCGCACGACTTCAACAACACGCTGGCAGGCATCCTCGGTCGCGCGCAACTGCTGATGCGCACGAACGACCCTGAGAAGATTCGGCGGGGTCTGCAAATCATCATCAAGACGGCCGAAGACGGAGCGAAGACCGTCCGCCGCATACAGGATTTCGCGCGCCAGAGACGCGACCACGACTTCGAGGCCGTGCCCGTCGAACAACTTCTCAACGACGTGAGCGAGATTACGCGCCCGCGTTGGAGAGACCGCGCAGAGGCCGTCGGGATACACATCGACCTCGTCATCGACGTGCGGACGAAAGCACTGGCGCGCGGCGACGGCTCGGAGTTGCGCGAGGTGCTCGTCAACATGGTCTTTAACGCCGTCGATGCGATGCCTTCGGGCGGGCGTCTGACGCTCTCGGCCGAAGACGCGGGCGACCGCGTGCGTCTGAGCGTCGGCGATACCGGCATGGGGATGTCGCCGGAAGTGCGCTCGCGTATCTTCGACCCGTTCTACACGACGAAGGGGCGTGCCGGTCTCGGTCTCGGACTGGCCGTCAGCTACGGCATCATCCGTCGCCACGAGGGTGAGGTCGAGGTGGAGACGGAAGTCGGGCGCGGGACGACCTTCCGCATCACTCTGCCGCGCGTGGCGGCCGAGGAGAACGAGCAGAAGCCGTCGGTGGTCGAAGCGCCTGCCGTGTGCGAGAGCGAGCCTGTGCCGCCGTCGGTCAAGAAGAAGGCGACCATCCTCGTCGCCGATGACGAGCCGCACGTGCGCGAGTTGCTCTGCGAGATACTCGACAGCGAGGGGTTCGAGACGGTGGCGGTGGCGAGCGGGCGCGAGGCGCTGGCGCTCTTCGACGCGCGAAGATTCGACGCGCTCTTCACAGACATCGGGATGCCCGGCATGAGCGGTTGGGAGTTGGCCGAGCAGATACGCGCGCGCGACGGTTCGCTGCCGGTCGCCGTCATCACCGGATGGGGCGAGGCCGTCGGCTCGAACGAGCAGAAGGCGGCCGGGGTCGATTGGGTCGTCGCCAAGCCTTTCAGCGCCGGACGCATCTGCGAGATTGCGGCCGAAGTGGCGCGACGGCATCAGCAGATGAATGAAGAGACGGCGCTTTCGCTGGTCGCTTAAGCTCAGAGTTAAGAGACAAGTGCGGCGAACGGCCGCGCGAAGACGAGATGCCGAAACGGCTCCGATGATTTCAACATCATCGGAGCCGTTCTTTTGTCGGCACGGTAAAGAGGAGCGCGCGTTGTGCGGCTTCAGGAGAATTGCGCCTGTTGGCGACGTTTTTCGAGCGCCGTGCGTCGCCATTCCAGTGCGCGCGAGACGCTGGTTTCAACGGCGTCGAGTTGGAAGGGCTTGAGCAGGTAGTCGAACGCGCCGAGGTTAATCAAGCCCTGCGCGTGTGCTTGGTCGCTGATGCCGGAGATGATGATGACGGGTGTGTCCGGTTGATGCTGGCGGACGTGGCCGAGCAGTTCGAGACCGCTCAAGCCCGGCATCGAGATGTCTGTGAGAATCACGTCGTAGCTTTCGACGTTGAGGAAGTCGAGTGCGGTCTCGGCCGTCTCCGCCGCATGACAGAGATGCTCCTCGCAGAAGAGTTCGTAGAGTGTGTCTCGGATAGCATCGTCGTCATCGACGACTAGCACGGCAGCCATGAGCAGGTCTCCTCAATTTGACTTTAAATCCACACGGCCGGTGAAGCGCCTAAGCGTGAGAGCAGTTCCGGCGACCTGCGCTGTTCGTGTCGGGATAAACGCTCGCGGGATAAGGCTTACACCCGGCATGTTAGCACAAATCCCATCCGCCGGTTGACGTAAAAAAAGCGGGAGGACTTT
>DASZCR010000038.1:0-28434 GCA_035942915.1 Pyrinomonadaceae bacterium
ATCATCAATGCAGGCGGCGGGCAGTCGGACAATCCGCCGCTCGGCAAGCCGCACCTGACGGGTGTGACTTACGACTCCGGCAGCAATCAGGTGCAGGTGAAGTGGGAGCAGGTCAATCATGCGAACGCCTACCGCGTTGAACTCCTGCAAGGCTCAAGCGTTGTCGCCACGCAAAACCTCTCGTCCCGCAACCTCGAAGCAAACTTCGACGCGAGCGGCCTCGCCGCAGGCACTTACGACGCGCAGGTGACGGCCGCCGCCGCCAACTATCAATCGAGCACGAGCGACAAGGCGAGCATCGTCAAACTCGACACCGCAGACACCGACGCTTTGACCTACTCCGACAACCATCTCCACGCGCGCTGGCAAGCCGTCGGCGGCGCGAGTGCCGGTTATCAGGTCGAGTTGTACAAAGACGGGCAGCCGAGCGCCACGACCGAGACCACCGCGACCTCCGCCACGTTCGACACGCAGGGCGTCGCCTCCTACACGTTTCGTGTGAGAGCCAAAGGCGACGCCTCTCACATCGCGGGCGATTGGTCTGCACAGTCGAACGCCGTCAGGCAGTTGGCAGAACCTTCCATCAGCGCGCTCTCTTATGCGAACGGGAAGATACACGTCACGCTTGCCTCAGCCGTCGGCGGCGCGTCCGGCTATAGCCTGCAACTGCTTCAAGGCACGACGCCGACCGGCTCGGTCGTGCGTCTGAACGACGCCAACCAACTGACGGCCGACATCGACGCGACCAATCTGCCCGCCGGAACTTATCGCGTCGAAGCGATGGCGAACGCGCCCGACGACCGGACGATTCCGAGTGGATGGTCTGTCTCGAATGATGTCATCAGCAAACTCTCCGCGCCGGGCATCGGCAGCCTGAGCTACGCCGACGGCAACGTGACGGTCGGTCTCTCGTCGAGCGTCGGCGGGGCGAGCGGCTACGACGTGCAACTCATCGACAGCGCAGGCCAGCCCGTCGGCACCGTCACGCACCTTGCGCCGGAAGCGTTAGCGGCTAACGTCTCTCTCGCCGGGCTGCCCGCCGGAATCCTGAGAGCGCGTGTCATCGCCAACGCGCCCGACAACAAGACTATTCCGAGCGACCCGGCCATTTCGACCGAGACCGTCGAGCGTCTGGCGAAAGTCGTCATCATGAGCGCCTCGATGACGGACGGCTTTGTGAACGTCAACTGGACGGCAACGGTCGCGGGCGCGACCGAGTACGTTGCGCAGTTAATCGACGCGAACAACACGCCCGTCGGCTCTCCCGTGCGCGTCGGCGCGGACGCGTTGACGGCCGCCGTCTCCATCGCGGGCGTTCCGGCAGGGACGTACAGGGCAGGCGTGTTGGCGACTTCGAGCGCGCCGCGCGTGATACCGAGCGAGTGGTCGCTGGCGACGACGCCGCTCGTCAACATCTTGCCGACGCCCACCGGCTTGAGTCTCGGTTACGAAGGAGGCTTCCTGAGAGCCGCGTGGCAGCCGATAGAGGGCGCGGGCGCGGTCTACAGGTATCAGTTCTCCGACTCCAACAACGTCATCATGGGTCAGGCCGACACCAATCTGACCAGCGCGGAAGCGCGGATTGGAGCCGTCACCCTAATGAGCGGTCTGCGCTATGTGGTGAAGGTCAGGGCACAGTCGGCCGGGGCGCTGAGCGATTGGACAAGCGCGCAACTGCTGGTTCTTCCGACGCCCATCATTCAATCTCTCGAATACACGAGCGACACGACACTGAGCGTCGGCTGGCAGGCCGTAGCAGGCGCAAACGGTTTCGCCGTGCGCCTGCTCGACCAGAGTGGAAACCCTCTGGCGACGCAGCCCGACATCTCCTTCGGCGTTAACACGGCGACCCTCTCCGGCAACGGCATCGACCCGAACACACCCCTGAAGGTTCAGGTGCGCATCTTCAGCGCGAGCGCGCAGAGCGATTGGTGCGCGCCCGTGTCGGCGCTCGTCCGGCCGTCCGTGTCGAGCGTGGAGAACACGGAGGCCAACGTCCTCTCCGTCAGTTGGCAGCCCGTCACAGACGCCTCCGACTACGACGTGCAGATACAGACGACGACGGGCGCGCCGCTCTCGCCCGCTCCGGAGATTAACATCACGGGCACGTCGGCGCGCATCACCGGCACGGCCATCAACGCGGCGATGGTTTACAGCGTGCGTGTCCGCGCGCGTTCCTCCGTCGCGGCCAGCGCGTGGTCGTCGGCCGTCGTCTCGCTGGCGACGCCGAACGCTAAGGAAACGAGCATCGTCAACAACCAGCCGGTCTTCTCGTGGATGCCGGTCGCGGGCAGCACCGGCTACGAGGTGCAGGTGCTAGACGCGGCGACGAACGCCCCGCTGCAACCGCAGCCCGACTCGACCATCAACGGCACGCAGGCGACCTTCAAGGGGCTTGTCGCGGGCAGCACTTATAAAGTTCGTGTGCGCGCGTTCAATCAACAGGCGAAGAGCGCATGGAGCGCGTCTCTGACGTTGTCCGTGCCGGTTCCGCCCCCGCCCTTTGAGTTCAGTTACCTCGACGCCGTTTCGTGGTACGACACGCAGCCGCATCTTCGCGTCTATAACAGGAACGGCTCGATAATTATGGAGCGCGGCTACGATGCGGTCTGGTACGTCGGCAGCTTTACGGCCACAGGCACCACAATCGGTTCAACTTCGTGGTTGATAGGCAAGCAGTTCTTTATACGCAACTACGTGCGCGGCTCGGACGGCAAGATTACCGAGTACTGTTGGGACAAAGACAGATGGTACGTCGGCGCTTTCAGAGCCGACGGAACGGGCGCTGCCCCGGCCTCTTGGCTGACCGACAAGCAGATACATCTGCGCGTCTACGTCGGCAACTCTGCGGGCAAGATTACCGAGCAGTGTTGGGACAAGGACAGGTGGTACGTCGGCGCCTTTTCGGCCGACGGCATCGTCGCCGATGCGACGGCGTGGCTCGACAAGAGCGGCCAGCAACACCTGCGCACTTACGTCATCGAGGCGAGCGGGAAGATTAAGGAGTATTGCTGGGACAAAGACCGTTGGTACGTCGGCATCTTCAATGCCACAGGCACGAACGTCTCGGTGACTTCATGGGTGGACGCCGCCGGACAGGTGCACGTGCGCCTCTACGTGCGCGGCTCGGACAGCAAGATAACCGAGTACTGTTGGGACAAGGATAGATGGTACGTCGGCGCTTTCAGAGCCGACGGCATCATCGCCTCTGCAACCTCTTGGCTTGCCAACGGGCAACAGCGCATACGCGTCTACGTGCACGGCTCGGACGGCAGAATCAAAGAGTATTGTTGGGACAAAGACCGTTGGTATGTCGGCGCTTATTCGGGTTAGGAAATAGCGTTGAGACGCGCGCACGGACGGCGCTCGCCGCGTCGCTAGAGTTGCCGCTCGTACTCACGGCGGAAGGACTCGACATCGACCTGCGGGGTCGCGCCGCACCGGCCGGCGACCCACGCGCCCGTCCAGTTGGCGGCGCGCGAGGCGCGTTCGAGGGGAGCGCGTCTGAGCAGTTGATGTGTGAGTGCGGCGGCGAAGGCGTCGCCTGCGCCGATGGTGTCTGCGACGCGGACGCGAAAGCCTTCGTGCTCGACCTGTTCGTCGCGGCTGAAGAGCAGGCTCCCGCGCGCCCCGCGTGTGACGGCGACGACATCGAGAGAGAAGTCTCGCAGCAGTTGGAGCGAGAGCGCAGCTTCGTCCCCGGCGGCGTCTAAACCGAGCATCGAGGCGACGAGCGGTAGTTCGTCGCTGTTGAGTTTGACGACGCGCGCCAGCGTGAGCGAGTCGGCGAGCATCGAGGCGTCGAAGAAGGAGTGGCGCAGGTTCACGTCGAAGACGCGCAGGGCGGCGGGGCGCGTCGCGCGCAGGAAACTGCTGATGACGGCGCGTGCTTGCGGGGCGCGCTGGCCGAGCGTGCCGAAGCAGACGGCGTCGGCGCGTGCGGCCAACTCCTGCCACTCGCGCGTCCATGCGAGATAGTCCCACGCCGAATTTTGATTGACCTCGAAGGTGGCTTCGCCGCGCGCGTCCAGACGCACGCGCACCGTTCCGGTCGGGTGCTCCGTGTCGCGCTGAACGTAACGGGTTTCGACGCCCAACGCATCGAGACGCATGACGGCCTCGCTCCCCCACGCGTCCGTGCCGACGCGTGTGGCGACGGTCGAGCGGTCGCCGACGAGACGCGAGATGTAGGCGAAGTTCGTCGGCGCTCCGCCCAACTGCTTGCCTTCGGGCAGCACGTCCCAAATCAACTCGCCGAGACCGACCGTCACAAATTCCTGTTCGTCCATCTTCATCTCAGTTCGTCATCGTCAACCTCTCAGTTCGTCATCATCAACCGCCTGCCAGCCTGATGTCGAGGTCGCGCCCCGTCTCGGCCGCGTTGCCGAAGTAGTCTGCGGCGAAGATGCGCAGGATGTAGTCGCCTGCGGGAAGCGTGCTCGTGTCGAGGTGTCCGCGCAGGGCGCGACCGCCGCGCACGGTGTTCGTCACTTCGTAGAGAAAGCGCGTGGCGGCGCTGCCGTAGACGGTGATGCCGCTGTCGGGCGCGTAGGCCACCTTGACGGCTTCGATGTCGGGCGGCAGACGGTCGAACTCGATGGTCAGGCGCGGCTCGTCGAAGCCTTGCGCGGGCGTTGCGGCGTCGGCTTGGAGCAGTTGATAGCCGAGCCGGTAGAGGCCGAGCCGACGCGTCGAGCGGTTGCCGTCGGCGCGGTCGTAGGCTTCGACGACGACTCTCAGACGCGCGCCTTGCGGAACCAGCAGGCGACCCTCGCGCCGCTCTTCTAATTGCTCGCCCGACTCGGCGTAGAGGCGGATGCCGTCGGCGACGATGACGGGGGCGACCGTGTCGGAGAGGCGCGCGAAGGGAAGCGCGAGCGGGTTCAGTTCCGCGCCGGGCGCGCCGAGGTTGAGATGGACGTGGAACATGCGATTGATGGAGCCGAGCGGCGTGCCGACGTGGATGCGCGTCCCGCGTCGCGGGCGCACGCGCACGAGCTTTCCGTCTGTGTCGAAGACGGCGATGAACGGCGCGCCTTCGAGGAGCGCGTCTTTCACGTCTCGTCCGACGCGCAGGTGGATGTAGGAGAAGAGGCCGACGCGCAAACCCTCGTTGAGCGTTGAGAAGCCCCAGTTCGGGAGCGGGCTGGAAATCTTCTCGGCGTAGACGGCGCGGACAATCTGCCCGTCCGTCCCGGCCACGTCGAGGCCGCTATGCAGGTGATGACGACTGTCGTCGGAGTCACGCGTGCCGCGCACCTCGCCCATCGTGGCGACCAGTTCGTGCCACCCTTGCTGCGGGTCAACCGGCCAGGGGAAAGGCGCGGCGCGCAAAGGTTCGAGGTCGAGGCGCGGGAGAACTTCGGACGACTCCTCTTGCGTCGGCGTCGCGTTTGCGGTCTGCGGCGCGGCGTGCGCCAGACGACGCACGAGGTAGTTGGCGCTGTCGGCGACGTAGAGCGAGCCATCGGGCGCGAGGGCGACGCCTGCGGGTTGATTGAAGCGCGCCTGCGTCCGGCCGTCGCCATTGCCGAAGCCCGTGCCGATGCCTGCAATGAGGCGCGCCGTGCCGTCGGGCGCGACCTGCCGGACGCGTCCGCGATTCAGTTCGGTGACGTAGAGAAAGCCGTCGCGCGTGAGGGCCAGCCCTACGGGACGCGAGATTTCGTCGGGCGTCGCGCCGTCGGGCGCGCGGATGAGAAGGGTCGTCACCTGACCGTCGCGCGCGAGTTTGCGCAGGCGATTGTTGCCCGTGTCGGCGATGTAGAGTTCGCCCGCGTCGGAGACGGCGAGGGCGCAAGGCGTGTCGAAACGCGCGTCGGTGAGAGCGTCGCCGTCCGTGTCGCCCGCCTCGCCCGTCCCGGCGATTGTCCGCACCTGACCGTCGCGCGTGATGAGACGGATGCGGTCGTTGTAGGTGTCTGCAACGTAGACCTGCCCTTCGGCATCGACGGCGACGCCGACCGGCGCATCGAAGCGAGCCTCGGCCGCCGCGCCGTCCGAGTAGCCCGGCTCGCCCGTTCCGGCAAGCGTCGTGACGACGCCTGCGGGCGAGACCTTGCGGATACGGTGATTGCCCGTGTCGGCGACGTAGAGATTTCCCGCGCGGTCGAGAGCTAAGGCCGAAGGGGTGTTGAAGGAGGCGGCCGCGCCCGCCCCGTCAGCGTGGCCTTCTGCGCCGCCCGCCAGCGTCGAGACCGTCCCGTCCGCGCCAATCTTTCTGACGCGATTGCTCTCGCCCGCGTCCGTCACGTAGAGACTGCCGTCGGCGGCGACGGCCAGACCGAAGGGTTCGTGGAAGCGCGCCGTGCGCGCAGAGGCGGGAGCGGTCGCCGTGTCGAGCACGCCGGGCGAGCCGTCTCCGGCGTGTGTCGAGACGACTGCGTGCCAGCCGGCGGGAGTGCCGCGCCGTTCCGGCGTGCTGCGCCAGCGCCGGACGAGAGGCAGTGCGACGAAGGCGGCGACCGACAACGAGAGCAGCAGGAGCGCAACGAGCGCAAGCTTCAGGCGTCTGCGTGGACGAGGGGCGCGCGGATTCTCTGTCAGTTCCAAAGTTTCTCTTTACCAATCGGAGCAGCGGTTACGCCGAGTGTTTCCGCTTTCGGCGTCCGGTGTCAACCGGCGAAGCTCGATGCAGGTCGAAACAAAATTGGACGGGGCGCGCAGGGATGGTTTATGCTCTCAGCACAACACGTCTTGAATTCTATCCTTCACGGGAGTCTGGAAATCATGTCCGAAAAGAAGTTCCCCCTGACGCGGGCGCTCGTCCTGTGTCTCGCAGCGATGTGCTGCCTGTCGCAGGCGACCTTGTCCGGCGCGCAGGAGCAGCAGCAGCAGCAGCAGTCGGGCGCACAGCCTTCGGCGCAAGCGTCGCCGACGCCTGCCGCCGCGCCCGAAGATGCCTCGACCGAGATGAAGTCTTTCGAGCGGCTCGAATGGCGCAGCATCGGCCCTGCCAACATGGGCGGTCGCGCCACCGATGTCGAAGGCGTGCCCGGTAATCCGAACGTCGTCTATCTCGCCACCGCTTCGGGCGGCTTGTGGAAGACGACCAACGGCGGCGTGCGCTGGACGCCGCTCTTCGAGCGACAGGGCACCATCTCCATCGGCGACATCGCGCTTGAACCCGACAACCCGAATGTCGTCTGGGTCGGCACGGGCGAGTCGAACGTGCGCAACTCGGTCTCGTTCGGCGACGGCGTCTATAAATCGACCGACGGCGGGCGCACCTGGCAGCACATGGGACTGCGAGACACCGAGCGCGTCTCGCGCATCCTGATTAACCCGCGCAACCCCGACAACGTTTTCGTCGGCGCACTCGGCCACGCCTTCGGAGCTAACGCCGAGCGCGGCGTCTTCGTCACCAACGACGGCGGACGCACGTGGACGAAGACGCTCTTCATCGACAACGAGCACGGCGTCGCCGACATGGACATCGACCCGACGAATCCGAACATCGTCTACGCCGCGATGTGGAAGTTCAAGCGCACGCCCTGGACGCACACTTCCGGCAGCGAAAGCGGCGGCATCTTCCGCTCGACCGACGGCGGGCGGACGTGGCGCAAACTTGAGAAGGGTTTGCCGAAATTGGTCGGCCGCATCGGCGTCAAGGTCGCGCCGTCGAACCCGTCGGTCGTCTACGCCATCACGGAATCGAAGGACGGAACGATGTGGCGCTCGGACGACGGCGGCGAGTCGTGGCGCAATATGTCGAAGCAGACCTCCATCGTCTCGCGCGGCTTCTACTACACGGACATGCGCGTTGACCCCGTGAACGAAAACCGCGTCTATGCCATCGCCTCGACGCTCTTTGTCTCCATCGACGGCGGGCGCACCTTCCGCTCCATCACCGGGCGCACGCACATCGACTACCATGCGCTCTGGATTGACCCGCGCGACCCGAAGCGGATGTGGCAGGGGCAGGACGGCGGCTTCGCCGTCTCTTACGATGCGGGCGAGTCTTGGGAGTACGTCAACAACATCCCCCTTGGGCAGTTCTACCAGATACACGCGGACAACCGTCAGCCCTTCTATCATCTCGTCGGCGGCTTGCAGGACAACGGCACCTGGACAGGCCCTTCGCGCACGCGCGAACCGGCCGGAATCCTGAACGACGACTGGCGCATGGTCTCCTTCGGCGACGGCTTCTTCGCCTTAAACCACCCGGACGACCCGGACCTCTATCTTACCGAATCGCAGGGCGGCAACGTCGTCCGCACAGACATGCGGACGCGCGAGCAACAACTCGTCGTGCCTTACATGGGCGACGACGGCGGCCCGGCCGAGACGGCCAAGTATCGCTTCAACTGGAACTCGCCGCTCGTCCCTTCGCCGCACGACAAGAACACGGCCTATCTCGGCGGCAGCGTCATCTTCCGCACGACCGATTTCGGAAAGACGTGGACGGCCATCTCGCCCGACCTCACGTCGAACGACAAATCGAAGCAGAAGGAGGCGGGCGGCCCCGTCGCCTTTGAAACGACCGGCGCAGAATTCTACGCGACCGTCATCAGCATCGCCGAATCGCCGCTGCGCGCGGGCACGATTTGGGCGGGGACGGACGACGGAAACCTTCAGATGACGACCGACGGCGGGAGGAACTGGACGAACCTGACGAGAAACGTCGCGGGTCTTCCGGCCAACTCGCCCGTCTCACACGTCGAGCCGTCGCGCGCCGACGCCGACCGCGTCTACGTCTCTTTCGACCGGCACATGCTCGACGATTTTCGTCCTTACGTCTTCCGCTCGAACGACGGGGGGCGCACCTTCACCAACATCACCGGCAACCTGCCCGCGAAGGCTTACGTCTGGGTCGTGCGCGAAGACCCGCGCAACCCGCAACTGCTCTACGCGGGAACGGAACTCGGCCTTTACATCTCCTACACGGGCGGCAACACGTGGACGAGCCTCGGCCTGAAAAACCTGCCGCACGTCGCCGTCCACGACATCCACGTCCACCCGCGCGACAACGACCTGATACTCGCCACGCATGGCCGCTCGCTCTGGATTCTCGATGACGCGACGCCCATCCAGCAGTTGACGCCCGAAGTCGCGCGCCGCGACGTGCACCTCTTCGACGTGCGACCCGCCCTGCGCTTCACCACGCGCTTTACGCGCTACGGCATCGGCGACAAAGTCTTCGCCGGACAGAACCCGCCCTACGGCGCGCTCGTCAGCTACTACCTGCGCGACAAGCCGGACGACAAAACGAAAGTCAAACTGCAAATTCTCGACGAGCGCGGCAAGATGGTCGCCGAACTTGAGAACATCGCCAAAGAGCGCGGCATCAACCGCGTCTCGTGGAACTTGCGCTACGGCGGCCCACAGGTGCGTCGTCCTCCGACGGACGAGGAGACGCAGTTTACGGGCGGCCCGCGCGGCCCGCAGGTGATGCCCGGCATCTACACGGCCAAGCTCTTCGTCGGCGACAAGACCTTCGAGCGTAAACTCGAAGTCCGTCTCGACCCGACGATTGCGCCCGTCCCCGCGTCAGACTTGCAGGCGACGCTCGACATGGCTCTGCGCCTGCGCGACATGCAGTCGGCGACCAACAACGCCCTGCGCACGCTCGACAGTCTCAAGGGGCAAATCGAATTCGTCGAACGCACCCTCAAAGATAGATTGACGGATGTGCCGAAGGAGTTGAGCGACCGTCTGACGCAGCAGAAGAAGCGCGTCGAGGAATTGCAGGGCAGACTGGCGCGACCCGAAGGCGGTCTCGGCTTCTCCGGCCGCGACCAACTCGTTGACCGCATCGGCGGCCTCTTCTTCACCATCGACGCGACGAACGCCGCGCCGACGCCCGCGCAGCGCGAACTCTACACGGAACTGCAACGCGAGTTCGACACGAAGATTGGCGAGGTCAATCGCTTCCTCGCAGACTCCGTCCCGCAACTGAATGAGACGCTCAGGCGTGCCGGAGCGCCGACGCTGATGACGGGCAAGCCTATCGAGCTGCCGACGCCGTGAAGCGCCGCAGCGGCCGCGTCAACGACGAGGCGAGTCTGGCGCGCGCCGTGCGCCTGCTCGCCTCGCGCGACGCAGACTTGGCGAGCGTCGTCACACGCTACGGAGCGCCGCCCTTATGGAGTCGCGCGCCGGGCTTTGCGACGCTCGTCCACGTCGTCCTTGAGCAGCAGGTCTCGCTCGCCTCGGCGCGTGCGGCCTTCGAGCGTCTCACGTCCGTCGCCTCTCCGCTCACTCCGGCCAGTCTCCTCTCGCTCGACGATGCGACGCTCAAGTCCGTCGGCTTCAGCCGACAGAAGGCCGCCTACACGCGCGGCCTCGCTACGGAAATCCTCTCCGGCCGACTCGACCTCGACCGGCTCGACCAACTCGACGACGATGCGGCGCGTCGAGAATTAACGCGGCTCAAAGGCATCGGGCGTTGGACGGCCGACATCTACCTGCTGATGGCGCTCGGCCGCCCGGACATCTGGCCGAGTGGCGACTTGGCGCTGGCCGTCGCCTTCCAACGACTCAAAAACTCGGCCGTGCGCCCCACGCCGCTTGCACTCGAAGCGGCGGGCGAAGCGTGGCGGCCGCTGCGCGCCGTCGCCGCGCGCATCCTGTGGCATTACTACCTGTGCGAGCGCGCCGCGCTCCGGAGTCGGCCGAAGCTTCGGCGATAAGAGTCTCTTTCTTCTGCAAAATTTTCCCGCAGCGTCGTTCAATCTGCCAGAGAGGCGCGCGCGCCGCAGAGGTCGCCAGTGCCGCGCCGCCTCCGACATCTCAACACGTTCGAGGAACTTCGATGATTCGTCTCAAGTCTGCCGCCGCTCTCCTGCTGGTCTTCCAACTCGTCTTCGGAACGGCGAGCCACGTCGTCTTGTCGAACGAGCGCACGCCCGACGCGTCGCCCACCGATGTGACGCTCGCGCAGACGCCCGCGCCGGACGCGACGCCGCAGGGCTTGCGCTTTCGTCTGAGCGAGGGCGCGGACGAGTTGGGAGCGGTCAGGCCGGGTCAGACGCCCGCGCCGACGCCCGATGCCGTCAAACTCTCCGACGCCGAGACGCGCAGCATCTACGAGCGACTCCCGCCGCTGAAGACCGACGAGACGGACACGCAGGAGTTCAACCTGCGCGAGCGTTCGCTGCCCCCGCCGCGCGCGGGTCAGACAGTCCTCGCCGCCTTCCCGGCAACCGAACGACGCGACGCGCCTGACAGCAGCGGCGACGCTCGCGCCGCCACGCTCAAAGTGCTGCGGCACGCGCCGACGGGCGAAGTGCCGCTCGCGCCGGAGTTGAGCGTCACGTTCTCGCAGCCGATGGTGGCCGT
Organism: Pyrinomonadaceae bacterium; assembly: GCA_035942915.1. GTDB lineage: Bacteria > Acidobacteriota > Blastocatellia > Pyrinomonadales > Pyrinomonadaceae > DASZCR01. Next base: position 11,281 of record DASZCR010000038.1, read on the forward strand.
CACTTCGCAGGCCGAACTGGCGGCGGCCGAAGTGCCCGTGCGTCTGACGCCGCAGCCTGCCGGACGCTGGCGTTGGTTGGGGACGAAGACTCTCATCTTCCAGGCGGCCGACCAACGTCTGCCGATGGCGACCGAGTATCGCGTGACCGTCCCGGCGGGCACGCGCGCGGCGACAGGCGCGACGCTCGCCGCCCCCGCCACGTGGAGCTTTGCCACGCCGCCGCCGAAGGTCATAGCGAAATACCCGGAAGGCGGCACGCATCGCCGCGACGCGCTGATGTTCGTCGCCTTCGACCAGCGCATCAACCCCGAAGAGGTCTTGCGGACAATCAAGGTGCGCGCCGTCTCCGGCGTGATGCCGAGACTGCGTCTGGCGAGCGAGGCTGAGATTGCGGCTGATGCCAACGTCAAGAGTCTGGCTGCGGCCAACGTCAAGGGGCGCTGGCTGGCGTTTCGCGCCGTCGGCGCAGATGGTCAGGAGGGGCAGGCGTTACCGGGCAACACGGCCATCGTCGTCTCGGTCGGCCCCGGCACGCCTTCGGCCGAAGGAGCGCGACGGACGACGCAGGCGCAGGACTTCACCTTCAGGACTTACGGGCCGCTGCGCGTCACCGGCCACGAGTGCGGTGGGGAGCGGAGGTGTACGCCGTTTGACGACTGGCACATCTCTCTGAGCAATCAACTCGACGCCGCGTCGTTTACCAAAGAGCAGGTGCGTATCACGCCGGAGTTGCCGGACGCGCGCATCGAGGTCTACGGCGAAAACATCTGGGTGCGCGGCATGAAGCGCGGGCGCACGCTCTATCGCGTGACGATAGACGCATCGGTGCGCGACCAGTTCGGGCAGACGTTGGGCGCTCCGGCGACTGTCGAGTTCAACGTCGGCGCAGCGCCGCCGACCTTGACGGCGCAGGGCGGGATGATGGTCGTCCTCGACCCTTCGGGCGCGCCGGAGTTTCCCGTCTACACGACCAATCACAGCAACCTCAAGGTGACGCTCCATGCGGTCGCGCCTGAAGACTGGCCGAAGTTTCTCACCTACATGCGACAGGTGATGCGCTACGAAGAGACACCGGCCAAGACCGTCCCGCAGTTGCCCGGCCGCCAACTCTTCGCGCGCACCATCCCCGTCAAGGGGCAGCCCGAAGGGATGACGGAGACGCGCATCGACTTGAGTCAGGCGTTGACGAACGGACTCGGTCACGCCATCGTCAAGATTGAACCGACCGTGCAGTCGAAGAACAGGTACGAGCGACAGTCGGTGATTGCGTGGGTGCAGGTGACGGGCATCGGATTGGACGCCTTCGCAGACCGCGCAGAACTTCTCGGTTGGGCGACCTCGCTGAAGGACGGGCGGCCGCTCGCAGGCGTCGAGATGAGTCTGCTGCGGCGCGGCGCATCGGCGCAGAGAACCGGCGCGGACGGCCTCGCGCGTTTCGCGCTGACGACTGATACTGTGCCGGAGAGCGGTCTGCTCATCGCGCGTCTCGGCGCGGACGCGGCGTTGCTTCCTGAGTATGAGGAGTGGTGGCAGCGTGAGAGCAACTGGGTCAGGCGCGAGGCGTCCGACACTCTGCGCTGGTACGTCTTCGACGACCGCAAGATGTATCGACCGGGCGAAGAGGTGCGCGTCAAGGGCTGGCTGCGCAGGGTCGGCGGCGACGTGCGCGGCGATGTCGGCGCGCTCTCCGGCGCGGCGCAGGCCGTCTCCTATTCGTTGCAGGACGCGCGCGGCAATCAGGTCACGAAGGGTACGGCGCAACTCAATCCGTTCGGCGGCTTCGACCTCTCCTTCAAACTTCCGCCGACAATCAATCTCGGCCACACCTCTCTGCAACTCTACGCGGAGGGCAATCAAAACCTCGCGCCGCACGGCCGACAGCACTATCACGCCTTGCAGGTGCAGGAGTTTCGCCGACCGGAGTTCGAGGTCAAGGCGCAGGCCGACGAGGGGCCGCACTTCGTCGGCGCGCACGCGCAGGTCAACCTGACGGCCTCTTACTACGCGGGCGGCGGGCTGCCGAATTCCACCGTCGTCTGGAAAGTCTCCTCCGTGCCCGGCCACTACACGCCGCCCAATCGCGGCGACTTCACCTTCGGCAAATGGATTCCCTGGTGGAGCACGATTCACAGCCCGGTCGTCGCCGCAGAGAACACGCAGTATTTCGGCGGCACAACCGACGCCGGAGGCAAACATCGTCTCCGCATCGACTTCGACGGCGTCAACCCGCCGCAGCCCTCCTCCGTCACCGCGCAGGCTTCCGTGACGGATGTCAACCGGCAGACGTGGACGGCGACGACGACCATGCTCGTCCATCCGGCAGACCTCTACGTCGGGATGCGTAGCGAACGCACCTTCGTCCAGCAGGGCGAACCGCTGATTGTCCAGACCATCGTCACAGACCTCGACGGCAAACTCATCTCCAATCGTCAGGTGAAGGTGCGCGCCGCGCTCCTCGATTGGGTCTTCGAGCGCGGAGAGTGGCGGCAGCAGGAATCGGACGTGCAGGAGTGCTCGGTCACGTCTCGTCAGGAGGCAGTCAAATGCACGCTGACGCCGAAGAAGGGCGGGACGTATCGCGTGACGGCGACCGTCAGGGACGACCGCGAGCGTTTGAACGAGAGTGAACTGACGCTGTGGGTGGCGGGCGGCAAACGACCGCCGCAGCGCAACGTGCAGCAGGAGACGGTCGAGTTGATTCCCGACCGCAAGGATTACAGGGCGGGCGACGTGGCCGAGATTCTCGTCCAGCCTCCCTTCTATCCGGCCGAGGGCGTCATGACGCTGCGCCGTTCGGGGCTTGTCCGCACCGAACGCTTCCGCATCAACGAGCCTTCGCACACCTTGCGCATCCCCATCGAAGAGGCCTACACGCCGAACCTGCTCGTGCAGGTTGACCTCGTCGGCGCATCTGCGCGCACGGACGACAAGGGCGTGGTCAACGAGCAACTGGCGAAGCGCCCGGCCTTTGCCAAAGGCGAGTTGAACCTTTCGGTTCCGCCGCTGGCGCGCAAGCTTCAGGTGGTCGCCACGCCGAAGGACAAGGCGATTGAACCCGGAGGCGAGACCTCCGTCGCCATCGAAGTTAAGGACGCGGCGGGTCGCGGCGTCGAGGGCAGCGAGTTGGCTGTCGTCGTCGTCGATGAAGCGGTGCTGGCGCTGACGAACTATCGTCTCGAAGACCCGCTTGCGCTCTTCTACGCGCCGCGCGAAGGCGGCGTCAACGATTACCACCTGCGCAAAGACGTGCTGCTCGCAGACCCCGGAAAGATAGAGATAATTCAGAGCGGGAACGTCGGCGGAGCGGGCACCAACACGGGCACGTTCAACGAGGTGACGGTGACGGCGGCGACCGAGTCGTCCTCCGTCAGGCGCAGGGGGCGTCAGATTGTCGCCCCGTTGAGCGCGCCTGTAGCGAAGCAGCAAATCTCAGGGGAAGAAGACGAGGCGTTGAGAATCGACGGCCAGAGCGGCTCGGAAGCGATTCGCCTGCGCGCAGACTTCAACGCGCTCGCCGTCTTTGCGCCTTCCGTGAGGACGGACGCTCGCGGTCGCGCCGAAGTCAAAGTCAAAGTGCCTGACAACCTGACGCGCTATCGCGTGATGGCCGTCTCGGTCGCGGGCGACCGACAGTTTGGCTCCGGCGAGTCTGCCATCACGGCGCGCACGCCTTTGATGGTGCGCCCCTCCGCGCCGCGCTTCCTCAACTTCGGCGACCGCTTCGAGTTGCCCGTCGTCTTGCAGAACCAGACCGACGCCCCGATGGACGTGCGCCTCGCCGTCCGCGCCGCGAACGCCACGCTGACGGACGGCGCGGGACGCCGCGTCACCGTGCCTGCGAACGACCGCGTCGAAGTACGCTTTCCCACTTCGGCCGAACGCCCCGGCACGGCGCGCTTTCAGGTCGGCGCAGTCGCCGGTCGCAACGTCGATGCGGCCGAAATTTCTCTGCCCGTCTGGACGCCCGCGACCACCGAAGCCTTTGCCACCTACGGGCAGATAGACGCAGGCTCAATCGTCCAGCCGGTCACCGCACCGGCCGGAGTCTTCACGCAGTTCGGCGGACTGGAAATCACGACCTCTTCGACCGAGCTTCAAGCGCTCACGGATGCCGTGCTCTATCTCGTCTCGTATCCTTATGAATGTTCCGAGCAACTCTCCTCGCGCGTCCTCGCCGTCGCCGCGCTGCGCGACGTGCTCTCGGCCTTCAAGGCTCAGGGGATGCCCTCGCCCGACGAGATGAAAGCGGCGGTGACGAGGGATGTCAAACGCCTTCAGGGGATGCAGAACGACGACGGCGGTTTCGGCTTCTGGCGACGCGGCGAGGAGTCCTGGCCTTACGTCAGCATCCACGTCGCGCACGCTCTGACGCGCGCCAAAGAAAAAGGTTTCGACGTGCCGCAGGGCATGCTCGACAAATCCCGTTCTTATCTCAAAGAGATTGAGCGCCGCATCCCTTCCAAGTACAGCCGCGAAGCGCGACAGGCGCTCATCGCCTACGCCCTCTACGTCCGCGCGCGCATGAACGACCGCGACGCCGGACGCGCACGCCGTCTCATCGCCGAAGCCGGACTCGAACGGCTCTCGCTCGAATCGACCGGCTGGCTGCTCTTTGTCCTTTCGGGCGACGCAGGCTCGCGCGCAGTGGTCGAAGCCATCCGCCGCCATCTCAACAACCGTGCGACCGAGACGGCCGGAACAGCACAGTTCACAGACTCCTACGGTGATGCAGACTACCTGCTGCTTCACTCTTCGCGTCGCGCCGACGGCGTCATCCTCGAATCACTCATCGTTAACCAACCCGACCACGACCTGATTCCGAAACTCGTGCGCGGCCTGCTCGCGCACCGCAAACAGGGGCGCTGGTCGAACACGCAGGAGAACGTCTTCATCCTCCTCGCGCTCGACCGCTACTTCAACACCTACGAGAAGGTGACGCCCGATTTCGTCGCCCGCGCGTGGCTCGGCCAGACCTTCGCCGGCTCGCAGGAGTTTCGCGGCCGCACGACCGACCGCCAGCAGGTCAACGTGCCGATGCGCTATCTTGCCGCGCAACTCTCGACGACGCAGAACCTCGTCCTCGCCAAAGAAGGCGCGGGGCGTCTCTACTACCGCATCGGCATGCAGTACGCGCCCGCTTCCTTAAAGCTCGACGCGGCCGACTTCGGCTTCACGGTCGAACGCATCTACGAAGCCGTCGAGAACCCTGCCGACGTGCGCCGCGACCCGGACGGCACGTGGCGCGTCCGTGCGGGCGCACAGGTGAGAGTCCGCCTGACGATGGTCGCCCCCGCGCGCCGCTATCACGTCGCGCTCGTTGACCCGCTCCCGGCCGGTCTCGAACCGCTCAATCCGGCGCTCGCCGTCACGGGCGATGTGCCCGCAGACCGCAACCCGCAACTCCCGACGCGCGGCTATTGGTGGTTCTCCTACAATTGGTTCCAGCACCAGAACCTGCGCGACGAACGCGTCGAAGCCTTCACCCCGCTCCTCTGGGAAGGCGTCTACAACTATTCTTACGTCGCACGCGCGACGACACCCGGCACTTTCGTCGTCCCGCCGCCGAAGGCCGAAGAGATGTATCATCCCGAAACCTTCGGGCGCGGCTCAACCGACCGCCTCGTCGTCGAGTAACAGACGCTGCATCGGCAACGAGAAGCGGTCTTGCGAATTGTGCAGGAACACAGATGCGGAACTCGCTTGGTAGTTCCGAAAGTCTTGACAGAAGCGGAGGCCAAAGAGACTGTGACGCAACACATCGGCATCGTGGCAGGCAGTGCGGAGGGCGCTGCCCTGTGTTACCGGACGATTTGTTTGGAGGCGCCGGCCTTCATGGGCGAGCATAATCACCCACAGATAACGATGAACTCCGTGCCGATGGCCGAGCACATGCCCCACATTCGCGCGGGCGACTGGAAGGCAGTGGCCGAGCGCATGGCGGCTTCCGCGCGCAAGGTGGCGCAGGCCGGGGCTGACTTCGCCATCTGCCCCGACAACACGTATCACCAGGCGTTCGAGCACCTGCTCCCGCTCTCTCCCATCCCCTGGCTCCACATCGCCGAGGTGGTGGCCGAAGAAGCCCGGCGTTGCCACTACGCACGGCTTGGCATTCTGGGAACGAAGTATCTGATGGAGGGGCCTGTCTATCCCGGCGCGTTAGCGGGCTGCGGAATAGAGAGAGAGATACCCGACGAGGCTGACAGGGAAAAGATTAATGAGATTATCTTCAAGGAGTTGGTCAACGGCCGCTTCCCGGAGGCTTCCCGCCGATACTTCAACGAAGTAATGGACAAGTTAAAGGCGCGCGGCTGCGATGCGGCCGTCCTCGGCTGCACCGAGATACCTTTAATCGTGCGCCCGGACGACGCCCCTCTGCCCACGCTGGATTCGACGCGCCTGCTCGCAAGAGCCGCCTTGCGCACGGCTCTCGATAAATAAGCAGACCCGCACCTCACAATGGCATACACCCGACCGCGCGTCGCCGAAGTAACCGAATGTGCGACGCGCGGAAAAAAATCTTGTCAAGTGATGAGCCGATTTAACGACGGTTCTCGCGTTAAGGTATGAGACAGTCCGGGCACTTCGTTCTCACGCCCACGTCCTGTCTCTCTCTGCTCACGGAAAGTGACGCTTAATTAAGAAAAGGTGGCTTATGAAAAACATCTCCCGGCGCGGGCTTATCAAGGGACTTTTTGCGACCTCGCTGGTCGTCGGATTCGACCTCTCAACCCGTTCATGGGTGGTCGCGGCCAGCAGTAGCACCGGCAGCAACTTCTCACAATTGCCGCCGCTCGATGGAACGCTCTCCACAGCCCCCGCCTCTCTTGCCCCTTTCGCAGACGACTACGGCCACATCATTCATCGCACGCCGGTCGCCGTCCTGCGCCCCGGTTCGGTTGAAGACATCGTCAAGATGGTGCGTTTTGCGCGCGAGCATGGCATCCGCATCGCCAGTCGCGGCAAAGGCCACACGGCGTTCGGACAGTCGCAGGCTGAAGCCGGAGTCGTCATCGACATCAGCACGCTCAATCAGATTTATACGATTGCCGCTGACCACGCCGTCGTCGATGCCGGAGTCGTGTGGCGCGACTTGCTGCTCGCTACGACGCCGCTCGGCCTGACGCCGCCCGTGCTCACAGACTACACGCGCCTCACTATCGGCGGAACGCTGTCGGTCGGCGGCATCAGCGGCCGGAGTTATCAATTCGGGGCGCAGGTCGATAACGTGCTCGAACTTCAGGTGGTGACGGGCGAAGGAGAACTGGTCACCTGTTCCGAGTCGGTCAATAAGAGTCTCTTTGAGACGGCGCTCGCGGGGCTTGGCCTCTGCGCCATTATTGTGCGCGCGACGATTCGTCTCATCCCGGCCAAAGAGCGCGCGCAGACGTTGCGGCTCTTCTACCCGGATGTGCCGTCGATGCTCAATGACCTGCGCTTTCTGACCGCTGAAGAACGTTTCGACCATATTCGCGGCAACAGCGTCACGACGCCCGGCGGCTTCGCCTTCTTCATCGAGGCCACCTCTTTTTACACTGCCGCCGCCGAACTGCCCGCCAATCCCTTCGCCGGACTCAACTTTATTCCCGGCTCCGAGCAGACCGAAGACCGCACCTACTTCGAGTACACAGACCTCGTCGTCCAACTCATCGACATACTCGAAGCCGCCGGACTCGGCGGCTTCCCGCATCCCTGGCTCGACCTCTTCGTCCCCGACTCGAAAATCGACGCTTTCGCCTCGCAGACGCTCGCGGCGCTCGACCCCTCCATCTTTCTGCCAGGCTCGATTATCCTCTTCTTCCCCTTCGTCCGCGCGCGCCTGACGCGCCCGATGCTGCGCGTCCCGGACGAAGAGATATTTTTCCTCTTCGACATCCTGCGCACCGTCCCGCCCGACCCCTCTATCGTCAACGCCGTCCTCGCGGAGAACCGCAGGCTCTACGAACAGCACAGGGAACTCGGCGGCAAGTTCTACACCATCAGCGCCGTCCCCCTCGATGCACACGACTGGAAAAAGCACTTCGAGCCGTTCTGGGGACTACTCGTCAGCCAGAAGCACAGGCACGACCCCGACAACGTGCTCGGCCCCGGCCCCGGCGTCTTCAGCTAACGCCGACGCGAGCGCCAGCATTCGACCCACGCTGCAAGGACGAATGATGAAAGGTTCGCAAGTCGCGCTCGTCCGGTCAAATGAGTTGTGAGACCAGATGGTTGTGAGAACGCGCTTTGATTCCGACATGCGACACCGCATGTCCTGCGCTTCGCTAGATGCTGCTCGACTCTTTTGTTAGCGGGAGCGTCTCAGAGGCTTGACGGTAAGCGGACGGAACTGCTCTAGAGCGATTCCGTCCGCTCCGTTGCGTGGTTGTCCGACGAGTCTGGATTTGCGCCCGCCGGTCGCGGGGCGGTGTATTCAGGAGAAAGCTTCTCTTCACAGCCGACAGCAGGGAAACTTACTTGACCGACTCGTAGCGGAAGACATATCGCACGTCGTCCTCTTTAAGCATCGTCCCTTCGACGGTCGGCTCGGTAAAGAGGAATTCAAAGGTCTTGACCTGCTCCTCCGCGATGTTGGCTATCTGCTCACGGTAAAACTGTCCTTCCGGTGTATGAAGCTCGACGATTGCTCTGACCTTTCCGGCCATACCTTTATTTCTAACCTGAATCTTACACCTGAAGGAATAATCATCCTCCCCGTCCGTCTTCACGATAGTTGAGACACACTGTTTCGACAGGACATCAAGATTGACACAACCGCTCAGCGTGGCGGCGGTGATGAGCAGCAAACAGGTGAGCGAAATTGAGGTGAGTTTATTCGTCTTCATGCGCGCCTCCAAAGCTTTCGATGGGTGGTGAGACTAGCTTCGGTAGAGAACTTTAGGCGAGGCAAGCGTCGAGGGACACGAACTCTACTTCTTAGCACCACCTTCGTCAACCATATTTTAAAAAATTAGCGCGAGACCTCACCCCGAGCAGTAGGCCGCCACGTCTGACAGAGCGACTAAAGTTGAGTGGTAAAGTGTGCAGCGATAAAATATCCGCCTTGAGAGATTTCGTCGCGGCGCTGCCTAACTAGTCATTCGACCCGACCACGAATCAGCGGGCTTCTCATCGAGAGCTTAGAGTGCGGGGTTGCGTGTGCAAGGGTCAATGTTATCAAGTAAGCCCGCTGTCATTCTAAGTGGATTTTACCTCAGTAGCATCATGTCTCGCTTTGCTTTCGCAAATTCGATAGCACAGATAAACTCCCATCGCTGCTCCATGCGGCATAAGGTAGAATACTCACATGCCTGTTGAACTCTATCCAAAAGAAGCTCTGGTAAATGCTGCTCTCATGACGAAGAGGCCGGTCGCATTTCTTGTTGGCTCACCACTCTCGCTGAAAGACGGAAACGGCGTCCCGGGAATAACCACGATGCTCGATTTCGTTCGAGCCGAGATTCTTGACCGCGCCTCCTTTACCCTGCCGCAATTTGAACGGGAACTGGATGGAAAGAGCGGTGCGGATGCATACCAGGCTGCGATGAAGTGGCTTGGTGTGAACGCAGGCCAGGATGCTATCAACGAAGTCATCGCAAAGGCCGTGCTTCAAGCCCGCAAGCCTACCGCAGGAGCGTGCCCCGCAGGCTCGGATGGTCAGCCTGAGGATTGGAACATCCCGCCGGGGACAACCGGCCTTGCCGAGTTGGTCACACGCGGGGGAGATAGATTTCTTGGCCCGATTCTCACAACGAATTTCGACCCGCTCATCTCGCTTGGCATACGCCAGTCGGGTGGGCGGGCAAGCCGCAGAGTTTTGACCGCTGATGGAAGCCTTGGCGGTTCCGCCGAGGACGAGCCCGGTGTCTACAGTGTGATTCATCTTCATGGGTTTTGGCGTGTTTCCGAGACGCTTCATACGCAGAAACAACTGACCAATCCTCGTCCCAAGCTGAAAGCGTCCCTGCAACATTTGCTCGTGGCTCAACGACGAACTTTGATTGTCGCTGCCTATGGCGGGTGGGATGACGTGTTCACACAGGCGCTCGTTGAACTGATGAACGACGAGCAGGCGCAGCTTGATGTCATCTGGTGTTTTTACGAGAGTGACCCCGGTGAAGTTGAGCAACGATATGGGAAGCTCCTCCAGGCGATGAACTCCGCTATCGTGTTGAATCGCTTTCGTCCATTCGGAGGAATCGACGCCCACAGCATCTTCAGTGAAATTCTTTCAACTTTGCAGGGAATGTCATCACCTGCCGTCGTCGCTTCCTCCGTCTCATCTCCGCTGGCCGGGTGGGAACACATCGACTCAGCGTACCTAAATTCGTTACCGGCTTTGAGTCCGGGCGAGATTGTTCGCTATTTCGATGGCGCTGTCCCGACTTGGCCGCACGCTGTGTCGGCCGCTATTCCGCGACGGCAGGCCGTCGATGAAGTTACTAAAAACCTTGCGAAGGTGGCGAAGGACGATACCGCCCGCTCGATGCACCTCATTCGGGCTGCGGGCGGCGAAGGTAAATCGACAGTACTCCTGCAAGCGGCAGCCGATATTGCCCGTGCGGGCGGCTGGTCAGTCCTGTGGCGGTCTTCGCCGAAAGAGGGCATCTCGCCGGAGCAGGTCGGCAAACTGGACACGACCCGCCGGTGGCTCATCGTCGCCGATGACGCTGATAACATCGTTCGTGGTCTCGCCGACTCCGCCAATCACCTTAGTCACCTGAGGCGCGGTGGAGTCCACTTCCTTTTGGCTGCCCGCGACGTGGATTGGAGGAATGCACATGGACAGCAAGAGCCTTGGGCAGAATGGCTCACTTATTTCCCTGACATTATTCTGCGCGGCGTCAGCCCGAAAGACGCCAGAGCCGTGGTGACTGCGTGGCAACAACTGGAGAGCGATGGTGGCCTCGGTGCACTCATCTCCATTAGAGACACCGCGCAGCGTATTGCGGCCTTCGAGTCTGCCGTTAGCGAGGCCGAGAACACACAGGCCGAGCAGCAGAAAAAGCGCCAGACCGAGCAGCAGAAAAAGCGCCGTCCGCAGGATGGCTCCTTCTTTGGCGGGCTACTGGCCGTGCGCTTCGGACAGAGTGGATTGCAAGCCCACGTGCGAGACTTCCTCCGGCGGCTTAAGGAAGTGCGTATCGAGTACGGCAGCGCCAGCCTGTTTGACGCGCTGCTGTATGTCGCGGCATGTCATGGCACCGATATTCCGGGCATCGATGAACGGGTACTGGCCGACTTGGTAGGCGTCCCACGCGAGTGGGTGCAGCGCCAAGTCGTGCGGCCCTTGGGCGACGAAGCCGCCGCCGTCTACAATGCGGAGCACGTTCTTACGCGCCACAGCCGAGTGGCCGCCGCCATTCTTATCGAAGCTGAGCAAACGTTTGATATACCTCTCACCGAAATCTGGACGAAACTCGTCCTCCAGACGGTACTTATCAAACGCGACATTCCCTCTAGAAATTGGTTTTCTGAGGTTGTCCATGCCGGTCCACGTCTCCAGCGCGCCTTGCCTCAGCAGCTTTCCAACGACCGCCGCAAGGCCATCGCAATTGCCGCCGCGAAGGCTTCAATCGCTGCGGGGCGGGAAAGATTGAGTTATGTTACTGACCTCGGCAAGACTTACCGCAGCGCTGAAATGATTGAGCAAGCGGTGGAGACATTCAGAGACAACCTGAAGGATGCTGCGTCAAAGGTAGACTTCGACTCCGATATCCGAGGTTATTGGTCTGAATGGGCAGTGTGCGAAGGACTAGCTGATGACATCGCCCTACATCGTGCCGCCGACGCATGGCTCCAAGGACTCTCCCTCTCCGACCACCTCAACCCTGCGCCGATTACGCCCGACCGCGTAAGACTTAGTTGCGCGGGTCTTGGCTTCGCCTTCGGCAAACTGGCCCGACCCACGCCCGATTGTCTCTTTGCCAAAGGTCGCCGCGCCGCCACTTTTCTTGGTCGTCGTTTTGGATATGACCCAAGGAGTTACTATATCTTCGACCGTCACGACCGAAAAGCTGACAATTTTAACACTCCGTATCCTCGTGACGTGCCGGAAGCCCTTGCTTGGCTCACCGCTGGAGTCGCGCAAGCCGGACGCGAACTCCAAGACCCCTTCTTAAAGGCTCTGCTCGAACCTGAGAAAGTCTCCTTCAATCTGCTTCAGACAGCTTTGAAACCAGATTCTGCTCCGAAGTCTCTCGGTTCACAGTCCTCGAAACCTAACGCGCCCCTTGGAGCGCCGCCCTCGGATACCAAACTGCCACAACTCAGCATTCAGGGTGAAGACCAGATTCGAGCAGGCATCGAGCGAGTAGTAAACGAAGCGTGGAAAGCGGTGCCTCCCGACACGGCACCGGAGAACCGTCTCCAACTCGCCATCCAAAAGGCGAAGCAGAGCATTTCACGGCTCTCGCCTCACATCAAACGACAAGTCGGCGCGCATTTTCAGACCAAAGAATGGGAGCCTCTGAAATCCCGCGAGCCAAAACCGTAGCCTCTCAGTTGCCTCCCGGTGGGTGATGCCCGGCATTGGTCGTCTTCGTGAATGTTGTTAATTATGAGTTATGAATTTGAACACGCTATCGAGTGCCCGGTAAGCAGAGAGCTGGCCTGGCGTTTCTGGTCTCATGTTGAAAACTGGGCTGCTGTTGATTCGACGGTCGAATCTGTCAAACTAGATGGGCCATTTGCAGGGGGAACAAAAGGTACGACCAAGCCCCGCGGCTCGTCGCCGAACGAATGGGAGTTGCTCGAAGTCGAGAACGGTAAGCGTGCCGTAATTGGATTATCTGTGCCTGGGGCAGTGCTAAAGTTCCTCTGGGAATTCGAGAACGAGGCGAGTGGCAGCGGTACACTAATCAGGCAGCGCGTCATACTGGAAGGTGAGCGAGCTGACAATTACGCGGCAGGAATGAAAGAGCTGGAAGCAGCGATTCCGGAAGGTATGCAGAATCTGGTTCGTGGGATACTCAGGGCAGCTCAGGAAGATGCCTAACAACTCATTGAACCCGACGCTCGATGGCTTCTCTTTCATCATAAATTCTCCTTTCAACGCGGATGCCCTGTTCGCGCGCGGGGACATTCCGGTATTAAGCGTCTTGCAAGGTTCTTACATGAGACAACGAGTTGGAACTTCAATCGTGCCGGTAGTGTCTAATCTCTGTGAAGTATTCTCTCTGATGGTGATATTGAGGAGACGGATAGAAAGTTACTGGCTTTGTTGTTGCTTTTGGTCTTTGCGAGCCAACTTTATGCCGGACAGCGGCCGGTGACGGGGCGGGGCATGCTCGCTTTTACGCACGTGACGGTCATTGATATGACAGGTGCGCCGCCGCAGTCTGGGATGACCGTGTTGGTGGCGGGCAATCGCATCGTGCGTCTCGGTCAGGCCGGAAAGGTGCGGATTCCCAAAGAGGCGCAACTCATCGAGGCCGCAGGCAAGTTTCTGATTCCGGGTCTGTGGGATATGCACTTTCACATCAGGGAAATTGAAAGAACTCTTCCTCTGTTCATCGCCAACGGTGTGACGGGCGTTCGCAACATGGGCGGGGATTTTCAAAAGCTGTTTGAGTGGCGCGAAGCAGTTGCTTCGGGTCGGCTGACAGGCCCACGCATCGTCGCTTGCGGCCCTGTCGTCGACGGCCCCAGTCCGGCGAATCCAGACCACGCCATGGCAGTCGCCAACGTCGAAGAAGGAAAACAGGCGGTGGATTTTCTGAGACGAAGCGGTGCTGATTTCATCAAAGTCTATGACGGCATTCCGCGCGACGCTTATTTCGCTCTGGTCGCAGAGGCGAAAAGACAGGGCTTACCACTCGTCGGACATATTCCGAGCGCCGTGACGATGGCGGAAGCCTCAAACGCCGGGCAGCAGAGCGTCGAGCATCTGGGTACTTTTTTGGAAGGAAGTTCGACCGCCGAAACAGAGTTGCGAAACTGGCCTGCCGCGTCTCTTAAAGACGGAAACCTGAGCGCGATTCCCGCTCGAATCGCCGCACGCGGCAGCCGGATGCTGGAAACATACAGCGAGCAGAAGGCCGCACACTTGCTGTCGCTTCTCGCCAAGAACAAGACCTGGCAAGTTCCCACGCTTCTCGCCAAACAGGTTAACACCTTCGTCGACGACATCAGCAAAGTCCAAGACCGGCGTTATAAATATGTTCCGGCATTAGTCAGAGAGGGATGGAGACCTGACAAAAATTTCTTCTATCGTTACCGCACGGCGGAGTATATTGCCTACCAGAAGAGATTGTTTCAAAAAGAGATGGAAACGGTTGGCGCGATGCGCCGCGCCGGTGTGCCTCTGCTGGCGGGAACCGATGGCGGGGCTTACACGGTGCCCGGCTTCGGGCTGCATCAAGAGTTGTCGCTCTTGGTCAAAGCCGGGTTGACGCCGATGGAAGCTTTACAGGCGGCGACAATTAACCCGGCGAAATTTCTTGGAGAAGCAGCCATGCATGGCACCATCGAGCAGGGGAAAATCGCCAATCTCATTCTGCTCGAAGCCAATCCCCTCGATGATATCAGTAACACCGAGCGGATTGATTCGGTGGTGGTGAACGGAAGATTCTTCCCCCGAACGGTGCTGCGAATGATGCTCGCCAATGTAGAAAAGGAAGCGAATTCAAGATAAAGTCTGTCTATTGGTTTCGCACTCACCGATAACTCATGAGACTGCCGATGTCCATAGACGAGGTTGCGTATTACAAGGTGGCAGGCCAATACTGCTTTCAGGGAGATTTGATTTTCACAAACGGCTGCATTTACTTCTTCCCGCACACAGACCTGAATCAGCGAATTCCGGACTTCAGCAATGAATTGGAGACGCCGATAGGAGGGCTGCTCGATGAGTTTTTCATGCGGCCGGTGGTGCTTCCGTTGATTAATACGCTGGCGATGAGAAGCGCGAACCGTTCTCGACTACGAACGATGGGATTGTGGCGGGAGGTGGACTCCGACGAGGTCTTGAAATCGAAGCTCGACGGATTCATCGCGGAGTTGAGGCGGAATCGCACGCCGACGGATACGTTGCCGATTCCTTCGCGCTTCGAGCACGGTGAAGTCAGCAATTTAAAGTTGAGCGCAGCGGGTGTGTTGAGCTTTGAAGCGCAATCCGATACGCACGATTTCTGCGTCGGGATATTCAAGAAGAGATTGTTACGTGAGGTATTATGGCAATGCGGCTTCATCACCGGCCGTCAAAGCGCCTGACGAGTCACTCCGCCTGAGAACGCTCGACAGTGTCAGTCCCGAAGTGGCGTCCTGCAAGGCTGTCTGGATGCTCCTCGCGCGCGGCAGATAAATGTCCAGCGGGACGTTTCTCCCTGAATCTGCGAAAGGAACGACAGATGAAACTGATGCGCCTCTTTTTACCGCTCGCGTTGATGCTGGCAGCGGCTCACGTCTCGTCAGGCATTGTCCGTGCGCAGAGCGCATCAACGTCCGACTCTCTCATTTATGGCGGGAAGATTTATTCCCACAAAGCTTCGGAGTGGGATTTGGCTAATGCTCCGTTGTGGAATCCGGCGCGGGAAGACCCGCCGCTGTCTATGCGTAAGGCAGTGGAACTGGCGCGCGAAAGTCTGCGGCGCTATGTGAAGAAGCCCGACGACATGAGTTTGGAGAGAATAGAGTTGAAACAGTTGGGCGTTGACAAGTGGATTTATATGGTCGCGTTCTATTGTTGGGAAGGGACGTGCGAAGATGAAGCCGGACGTTACTTTCGTATCTACCTCAGGATGGATGGTTCAGTAATCGAGCCTGAAAGCAAACCCGTCCCGGCACAGAAGAACTGATGACGAAGGGTCGCACCTCACAACGGACTGCACCCGACGGACGTTACGGCATCGCTCCTGAGAAGGATTAGATGGCGAGTTAACCTCATGCAGACTTCACCTGATGTCTTCCTCAGCTATCCGCACAAGGAGCAGGCGTCCGTTCGCGCTCTGGCGGCGGCGCTCAGGGAAGAAGGGCTGACGGTCTGGATGGACGAGTCGAACATCGCCGCGTTTGAACATATCCACGACCGCGTGGTAAGCGGACTCAACGAGAGCCGCGCTGTGCTCGCATGGTACTCGCGCCACTACGCGGCCTCGCGCGCGTGCCAGTGGGAACTGAGCGCCGCATGGCAGTGCGGGGATGGAGAAAGAGTGCTCGTCATCAACCCCGAACCGGATGATGCACACATCCAGCCCCGCTCTCTGGTCAACCGCCGGTACATTGGCACAGATGACCTTCCGGCAATCGCCCGTCAGGTCAAAAGCTATCTCGCCCGTTTCACCTCGTCTCTCGGCGACCTCATCTCTCTCTCGCAACCCCTGCACTACAACCGCCAACTCGCCGGGTCGAACCACTTCGTCGGCCGCACCGAACACTTCTGGAAACTGCACGACGCGTTGACGGAGGCTCACGCGCCGATGTTGACCGGGACGACGCGCTCGGTCGTGCAGCTTCGCGGATTCGGTGGGGTCGGGAAGTCTCTGCTGGCGGAAGAGTACGCGCTCCGCTTCGGGGCGGCCTATCCGGGCGGCATCTTCTGGCTCAAAGCCTACGGGAACGACGACAGCCATCAAGCTATGCAGCCGCAAGACCGCGAAGGCGAACGACTTCGCCAGATAAGCGAGGTCGCCTCTCAACTGCATATCCCCATCGAAGGCAGACCACCATCTGAAATCCACGCCGCGCTGGCGCACGTCCTCGCCAACGGCAGACGCAGCCTCTGGATTGTTGACGACGTGCCTTCCGGTTTGACCGCCCACGAACTCTCGAAGTGGCTCTCGCCGCACGCGTCCGTCCCGACCCTGCTCACGACGCGAGACCGCTTTCACAGCAGCCTCGGCAGACTCATCGACGTTGATGTCCTCTCGCATGAAGAATCTTTCGCGCTGCTTGAAACTCATCGTCACATCGAGGACTCGGAGCAGCAGGCCGCGCGGGAACTGCTTGAGATGCTGGGTCATCATGCGCTCGCGGTGGAAATCACAGCTTCCTTCCTCGCCGAGCAGCAGAGCGTATCTCTCGCAGACTTCCTCGACGAACTAAGAGACCCCGGCGAGGACATCTTAGAGCAGGCGGCCGAACTTGCCGACGCGCTTCCACACGACCACTCGCCGAGCATCGTCGCCACCCTGAAGAGCACCATCAGCCAGTTGAGCGAACCCGCACGCGACCTCCTC
>DASZCR010000039.1:0-2817 GCA_035942915.1 Pyrinomonadaceae bacterium
GGACTGGCCTACAGCGCCGCCTCCGTCTTCGGTCAGGGTGTCTACTATCCTTCAGACTTCCTCGCCGCCTTCCAGTCCAAGAGCATGTCGACGGCGCAGGCCATCGAGATTGTGATGGAAGAGATTAACCGCATCCGCACCTCGAAGGTCACGCCTGAAGAGTTGGAGACGGCAAAGAACGCCGCCATCGAAACCTTCCCGCTCGCCTTCGCGACGGCCGCGCAAATCGCCGGCACGTTCGCGCAGGACGAGTACACCAACCGCCCCGCAGACTACTGGGACAAGTACCGCGAGCGCGTCCGCGCCGTTACGGTGGACGACGTGCAGCGCGTCGCACAGAAGTACCTGCAACCCGACCAACTCGTGATTCTCGTCATCGGCAACATCGAAGACATCACCAAGGGCAACCCGGACAAGCCGCAGCACTCGCTCGCCAAAATCGCCGGGAAGACGCCGATTCATCGCATCCCGCTCCCCGACCCGATGACGATGGTCTATCCGCCGGCGCAGCCGTAACCTCAAACGCCGTCACCGCACGAACGGCGCACAACCGAACGGCTCTCGAATCTTTCATGGTTCGAGAGCCTTTTTCTTTCCGGCGCGCGCCGAGCCTCAGAAAAAATTTGAGAGGAACGCTTCTCGCCGGTCACTAACTTGCGGCACGACGAAAACGGGTCGCGCGGCGCGCGCACATCGCGATTCAATTCCTGTCCGAGAGTTTCGATGCACACGGCCGCGTCGCGTCTCGATGCGGCGCAACGTGTGGTCTGTCAGCCAACAAGGAGAGCACATGAAACGCGCGCCGCTTCTTCTCGCACTCTTGCTCTTTGCCGCGTCGAGCCTGCGGGCGCAGGACGCGCCCACGCCCAAGCCTTGCGCCGCTGAGGACGAAGCCTGTCAGACGCGTTCGGCCGCCCTGCGCGAGTACGCTGCCGGTCGCTACGCGCGAGCCGTCGAACTGCTCACGCGCGCCGTCGCCTTGCGACCCGATTACGCGGCGGCGCACAACGACCTCGGCATGGCCTACGCGCAACAGGGGCTTGGCGCAGAGGCCATCGCCTCAATCGCCGAGGCGATTCGCCTGAACCCGACGTTTGCCGAGGCGTACTACAATCTGGGAACGCAGTTCTACAAGGCCGGACGCAAGACCGAAGCCGTCCTGCCGCTCTCTGAGGCCGCGCGTCTCAAGCCACGTTACGCGTGGGCTTATCACAATCTCGGCGTCGTCTACTACGAACTCGGACGCGACGAAGCGGCCGTCGAGTCTTTCACACGCGCCGTCCGCGATAAGCCCGACTGGCCGGAGGCGCACACTCTGCTCGCGCAGTCGCTTGCGCGCATCGGGCGACACGAAGCGGCCGCAGAGAGTTTGCGAGAGGCCGTCCGGCTCCGGCCCGGCGACGCGGCGACGCACAACTCGCTCGGCGTCGCGCTCTACAACTCAGGGCATCGCGCGGAGGCCGAAGCGGAGTTTCATGAGGCGCTGCGCATCCGGCCTGACTACGCGACGGCGCGTTACAATCTCGGCGCACTGGGGCTGGCGCGCCGCGACCGCGCCGCCGCCCTCGCACACTACCGCGAGTTGCGCAAACTCGATGCGTCGCTCGCCGCCAGACTGCGCGGCGGCATTGACGCCGGACTCGTCGTTGAGGTCAGCGACGACAGATAAGAGCGTTCGTCCGGGGAAGTCCACAGATGGACGAGCGCGCGTGTGGGAGTTCTTCCCGCGAAGCGAAGGAATGGAGCGGCTGGTGATGGAAGTTATCAGGCTGGCAGGCCGGCCGAGCCGACACGCAACAGCTTCGATGAACAGTTCCGCCGCAGACCTCTTGGCGCGTGTGCGCGTCGGCGACGAGGAGGCTTTCCGTCTCATCTTCGAGCGGTATGCGCGCCCCGTCATCGGCTTCATCTTCCTGATGGTCAACTGCCGCGACCTCGCGGAAGAGTTGGCGCAGGAGACCTTCGTGCGCGCCTACCGCGCGATTGATTCGCTGCGCGACGACGCGCGTCTCTCGACGTGGCTCTTCGGCATCGCGCGCAACGTCGCGCGCGAAGGCCTGCGCCGTCGTCTCAGAGACGTGCGCCGCTCGGTCGAACTCGATTCGCCGAAGGCGCGCGAGGCGCACGACCTAGCCCCCGCACCCGACGGACGCCTCCTCGATAAAGAGTTGAACGACGCCATCGGACGCGCGCTCTCGTCGCTCGACGAAGACAAGCGCCTCGTCTTCGCGCTCAAGGTTTACCAGCAGCGCAGCTACGAAGAGATTGCGGAGATAACAGGCTTCTCCGCCGCCAAAGTGCGCAACGACCTGCACCGCGCGCGCGCCGAGATGCGACGGCGTCTCAAGCCGTTTCTGGGAGAAAGACGATGAACTGCGAAGAGTGTCAGCCGCTCCTCGAAGAGCTGTTCGACGGCGAGGCCGACCGTGAAGCGACGCCACGCGCACGCGCGCACCTCGCTACTTGCGCCGACTGCGCCCAAGCCTTTGAAGAACTGCGACGCGAACAGGAACTCTACCTGCGCTACGAGTTCGACGCCGCGCCCGCGCCCGAAGCCTTCTGGTCACAGGTCATCGCACGCGCATCAACCCCTTCGGCGACAGACCGGCAGGAGCCAGTCTCTCATGCACCCGCAAGCGACATGCTCGCGCGTCTGCGCGCCTTCGTCGGCGCGTTCGCCGCGCCGCGCTTCAGCCCGACCCTCACGGCCGCCCTCGTCCTCTTCGCCGTCGTCCTCACGGTCGTCGTCACGCGCTACGCGGAGAGACAACGTCAGACGACACAGGAGGTCGCCGTCGTCGTCGAGCAGCGTGCGCC
>DASZCR010000040.1:0-4769 GCA_035942915.1 Pyrinomonadaceae bacterium
GGTCTGGCTCAAAGGGCCTTACTACGACGCGGCGCGCGCGCGCAGTTGGCCTGAATTCAACGCTGTACGCAGCGCCTTGTCGCGCGTCTGGGCGACCGACCGGCTCTTCCTTCAATCGCACGTCACGGGCTACGAAGAATCGGTCGCGCTCTCTGCCTATCGCGGCGAGATACTCGAATGCGTGAGTATGCGCAAGCGCGAGGTGACGGAGGAGAACAAGACTTGGGCGGGCGACATCTCGGATGTCCCGGAAGAGTTTATGCGGCCCTTGCGCGAATGCATCCGGCGACTGAACTGGACGGGCGGCGCGGAACTTGAGATGGTGCGCGACGCGGAGGGGCAGTTGTGGTTGCTCGAAATGAATCCACGCTTTCCCGCCTGGATTCACGGCGCGACCATCGGCGGCCGCAACGTCGTCGGCCGTCTCGTCGAAGGCGCCACCGGGATTGCGATGGAACCGGCAGAGGTGCAGTCAGAGGAGTTTACGCGCGTCGTTCTGGAAGTGCCCGTCGGGCGCAGTTTCCCTCTCCCGCCGCTGCCTGAACCGCTCGGCGGCGGCATCGGCCATTCGCTCAAACACCCTTCGGGTATTCCGAAGCTGGCCGAACGTTTGCAGGAACTGAACCTGCTGCCGCATCAGGGCGAAGCCAATGGCAACGGTCACGCCGAAACGAAGACGAACGGCGCGCCCGACGTACCGCCTTCGTTCGTCGCAGACCTCGACACATACAATTTCGAAGAGATGGAGACGCCCGATTGGCTCTTCCTTCAGACGACGGCCGCAGACCTCTTCAGCCGCGCGTCTAACGTGGCGCGCACGCTGACGACTGATGAGACGCAGGTCTCGAACGCCTACAGCATCAAGACCAACCCGGACGAGCGGATGGTCAGGCTCGCCTATCAGTCGGGCTTCTACGCAGAGGCCATCAGCCTGCTCGAAGTGCGCAAGGCGCTCGACATCGGCTTCAAGCCCGAACAGGTCATCCTCAACGGCCCCGGTAAGTGGTGGCCGGAAGGGCTGCTGCCGAAGGGGGCGATTCACGCCGTCTTCTGCGACAGCATTGCCGACGTGGAGCGCGTCAGCGCGGCTCTCGAAAGCGGAGAGTTGCAGTCGAAAATCGTCGGCGTCCGCCTGCGTACGCCGCACATCGAATCGCGTTTCGGCATCCCGGTCCACACGCCGGAAGATTTCCGCGCGCTCGTCGAAGCGGTCGAGCGCCTGCCGCGCACGAGCGCCTTCGGCGTCCACTTCCACATGGCGAGCAGCAACATCGGCGTCCAGCAGTGGTGGCATCTCTACGAGGCGATGCTGCGCTGGTGCAAGTCCATCGAAGGGCTGACGGGCAGGCGCATCGAATGTCTCGACGTGGGCGGCGGTTGGTTTCCAGACGACTGGCACGCTCATTCGGACGACCAGTTTGCCGGTGCGGTCGCGCGCGCGCGCAAGACTCTCCCTTCCGTGCGCCAGATTATCTCGGAGCCGGGCAAGGCGCTGGCGCAGCCCTCGATGGCCGTCGCGATGCGTCTGCTGGAAATTCAGGAGATGGGCGGCGACGTCAAAGAGGCGGTCGTTGATGGCTCGATTGCAGAGCTTCCGATGCACTTCTTCCAACCGCACAGGGTGCTGCGACGCGACTCGCGGACGGGACGCTGGCAGACGCTCGGACGCGGGCACACGCGCTTGATGGGAAGGCTCTGCATGGAGCATGACGTGGTGGCCGAGGGCGTCGAACTGCCTGAGGATGCGCGCGTCGGCGACCTGCTGGTTTTCTGTGATGCGGGAGCTTATGACAGGAGCATGTCTTATGTCTTTGGTCGAGGATAACGAACTGACAGAGGTCTCTACAGCCGATTTCGCAGACCTTGACGCGGCGATAGCGCGCTGGCGCGACTTCCCCGCTTCCAATATCTCGCATCACGGCACGGACTGTTGCGAGGTGGCTCGCCAGTGGGTGCTTGCGATGGACTACTCGCAACTCTCCGGCGGCAACCCTCTGAGCGGCCCGCGCTGGCTGCGACAGAAGCACACTTGGGGGCCTTCGTGCTGGCCGATGTACTGGTGCGAGGCCGTGCAGCAGGAGACGCTTGACTGTGGCGCGCTGGCCGCGCTCTCGCACGAAGTCTTCACAGCGCGCGGCATCAAAAGCTATCCCGTGCAACTCATCCAGCAGTACACGGAGCACGCCACAGGTCAATGGCACAAGCGTTGGAGGGGCGACGAGACCCTCGACGAGAACAGCGACAACACGCGCCGTCCGACCGTCCACTGGATTGCCGGAAACCTCATCTATCATGAAGGCGTCGCGGTCGTCCTGCGCGATGACGAGATTAAAATCTGGGATTCGAGCGCCGGTTGGTGGGTCAACCCGAAACAGTCGGGCGGCTACGGCGCGGCGCTCGTCGTCCGCATCGTCACGCCGCACGGCAGCGACGCCCCGCAGAGTTTCCGTTGGGGCGCGCACCGTCTTGTCCCGAATGAATGGCAGAAGGTTGAGCGTGCGCGTGCGTCGGCGGCGGGGAATTTTTAGCGGATGACGCTTCCGAGAGCGAGCGGCCTGCTTCTCCATCCGACCTCGCTGCCCGGCCGCTACGGCATCGGCGACCTCGGAGCGGAGGCCTACAAGTTCGTCGACTTTCTCGCCGCAAGCGGGCAAAGCCTCTGGCAGGTGATGCCGCTTGGCCCCACAGGCTACGGCGATTCGCCCTATCAGTCTTTCTCTGCCTTCGCGGGCAACACGCTGCTCGTCAGCCCCGAACGGCTCGTTGAAGACGGACTGCTCAACGCCGAAGACCTCGCGGGCGCGCCCGCCTTCTCCGATGAGCGCGTCGAATACGGCCGCGTCATCGAGTACAAGCACGAACTGCTCGCGCAGGCTTTCGAGAACTTCAAACGCTCGACCGACGACGCGCTGCGCCGCGACTACGAAGGCTTCCTCGGCTACGCCTCCGCGTGGCTCGACGACTACGCGCTCTACAGCGCGCTCAAGGACGAGCACGGCGGGGCTTCGTGGCACACGTGGGGCGAGGGGCTTGCGCGCCGCGAAACGGGCGCGCTCGCACACGCGCGCGAGGCTTTCCGCGAACGCATCGAGGCGCACAAGTTCTTCCAGTACGAGTTCTTCAAACAGTGGCTCAAGCTCAGGGCTTACTGCGCCGAGCGCGGCGTCCGCGTCGTCGGCGACATGCCCATCTTCGTGGCGCACAACTCGGCCGATGTCTGGGCGCGTCCGCATCTCTTCCAACTCAAAGAAGACGGAAGCCCCTCGGTCGTCGCGGGCGTCCCGCCCGACGCCTTCAGCGCGACCGGGCAACTCTGGGGCAATCCGCTCTACGATTGGGAGAAGATGCGCGCCGAAGGTTTCGGCTGGTGGGTTGAACGCGTGACCTTCTCGCTGCGGCTCTTCGACGCGCTGCGCCTCGACCACTTTCGCGGCTTCGCAGCCTACTGGGAAGTGCCTGCCGCAGACGCGACGGCCGAAGGCGGGCGTTGGGTGCAAGCGCCCGGTCGGGAGTTGTTCCACACGCTCCGCGCCGCGACCGGCGGCAACCTTCCCATCTTCGCCGAAGACCTCGGAACCATCACGCCCGACGTGCACGCCCTGCGCGACGAGTTCGACTTCCCCGGCATGCGCGTCCTTCAGTTCGCCTTCGGCGGCGACCCGCACGACACACACCTGCCGCACAACTACACGACCAACTCCGTAGCCTACACGGGCACGCACGACAACGACACCGTCGTCGGCTGGTTTCGCAGCCGCTCCGCGAAAGGCCGGACTGAAGAGGCCACACGCCTTCGCCGCGAGCGCGACTTCTGTCTCAAGTACCTGCGCACCAACGGCGCACAGATTCACTGGGACTTCATCTCAGCCGCCTTCTCATCCGTCGCCGCGACGGCCATCGTGCCGCTCCAAGACCTGCTCGGCCTCGACTCGACGGCGCGCATGAACACGCCCGCCAGCGCCGAAGGCAACTGGGCATGGCGCTTCCCCCCCGACGCCCTCAACACAGAACTCTCCACGCGCCTCAAAGAGACCACACGAATCTACGGCCGCCTCAGACCGAGTGATTAAGAAAGAGTGATAGGTGATGGGTGATGGGTGATAGGTGATAGGTGATAGGTGATAGGTGATGGGTGATGGGTGATAGGAGAAAGCCTGTCTTCTTCCTATCACCCATCACCCATCACCTATCACTAATTTCCTATCACTCATCACTTATCACCTATCACTTATCACTCGTCTGATACGCCATGCGGAAGAGCGCGAGGTTGAAGGCGTCGAGTTGGTAGGGTTCTGCGTTGGGCGGGTGTGTGCGCGGGGGCTTGCCGGTCGGGTGGCGCGTGTCGAGGAGGAGTTCCCAGATGATGTCTGGGCGGTGCGCGGGCAGCGTGAAGGTGACGGCTTCGTGGTTGGCGTTTAAGAGCAGCAGCAGTGTGTCGTCCGTGATGCGGCCGCCTCGTTCATCCACTTCGGCGATGGCGTCTCCGGCCAGACGCACGCCGAGCACGCGAATCGCGTCGTTGAACCAATCCTCGTCGCGCATCTCCGCGCCGTCGGGTCTGAACCACGACACATCCTTCGCCTCCGAGCCGCGAATCTTCCGCCCCTGAAAGAACTTGCGCCGGCGCAAGACCGGGTGCTGGTGAAAGAGGCGTATCAGATGGCGCGTAAACTCAAGCAGGTCGCGGCGTTCTTCGTCGAGCGTCCAGTCGAGCCACGAAATCTCGTTGTCCTGACAGTAGGCATTGTTGTTGCCGCGTTGCGTGCGCG
>DASZCR010000041.1:0-28320 GCA_035942915.1 Pyrinomonadaceae bacterium
GGGCTTCCGCTTTCGATGTGCCGGGACGTGCGCTGCGCGTCTGGTAGAACTTCTCCATCAGGAGCGTCGTGCTCTTGTCGGCCACCGGCCAGAGGCTCGCCAGCACTGCTTTCGCTCCCCTCTGCTGCGCCAGCACGGCGAACCCCTCGACCTCTTTGCCGTCGGCACCGGCTTCAGTCGTCGCCGTCTCGCAGGCCGACAGCGCCAGTAACTCGACGCCGGAGAAGATGTGCGGCGTCGCCTTGATTCTCGCCAGAGATAACTGCTCGCCGTTGCCGAGCAGGAGGAAAGAGTCTCTGACGTTGCCCGGCCGGAACTGGAAATGGCTGGCGATGTGGACGACCGGATACTTCTCGCTCAGTTGCGAGAAGAAAGTCTCTTCCGTAAACGACTCGTCGAGCAAAACCTTGCCCGCCATGATGCCCTGCGTGTCGGCCGCCGCGCCCTCCTCGCGGAAGATGTTGTGCAACTCGCGCGGCACTTCCGGCAGCGCCGCGAAATTCTTCTGCGGTTTCGAGACGCCGACGCCGAGTCCCTTCCAGCCTGTGCCGGGCGCGTCCGTCAGGTGAGAGGTGCTGACCGGCGTGAAGACGGCGTTGCGATAGCGTGCGACGAGATAGTCTTCGCCGTCGTGCAGCGCGGCGACCGGCACGTAGCGCAAGGGGCCGGAGAGAGACCACATGATGGTCTCGATTTGTTCGCCCTTGAGCATCGAAGCGACGGGGCCGACGAGGATGCGATACAACTCCTGCGCGAGCGGGCGCGGGTCTGCGCGCGGGTCTTCGAGCGCCTGCCGGAAGGCGAAGACCTTGCGGTACAACTCGGCCGCCTTAATCGGATACTCGCGCCCCACCTTGAGGTTGCGCGTGAAGAGAATCACGCGATACTTGTCTTCGCCGACCGAAGTGTAGACGGCGGCGACGCCCGCGCCCAACTGTTTCAAATCTTCGATGATGCCTTCGGTCTCCTCGCCCGGCAACGGCAAGTCCGTGCGGCGCGGCGCACCCGCCATCTCGTTCGACATCTGGTTGATGAACTGTTGGAAAGCCTGTTCGGCGACGTTTAAGTCGGCGTTAATCTGGTCGAGACGAAGGGACTCTTCGGCCGTCAGGTTCGGCTTCTTGGCTTCGAGCAGGCTGCGCTCGCGCGCCAGTTTCGGCAGTGATTCCGAGATGTCTCGATAACGTCGCTCGAAGTCGCTCTCGAAGGAGTTGAGGGCGGCGCGTCCGTCGAGGCTGGCGGCCTCGCGCCCGTCGCGCCGCACGTACTGAAAATATTCCTCCTCTTTGAGCAGGCCGAGTATCTGCTGCGCTTCAAGCAGGCGGTCGCGCGCAATCAGCAGGTCGGCCAACTGCTGATAGGTGCTCTCGCGCGAGCGGATAAAGTTGCGCTGCGCCTCGCGGTCGAGCGAGGCTTTCTCGCGGCGTATCTCCTGATAGGCGTTGACGGCCTGTTTGCCATAGAAGATGGCCGCCTGCGGACGGTTGGCTGCGCGCCAAGAGAACATCAGGTTGCTGAAGCTGTCGCCTTCGCCCTCGCGGTTGGCGACGGCGCGGTTGATGGAGAGCGCCTGACCGAGATGCGTGAGGGCTTTCTCGCGCTCGCCGAGCGAGTTGTAGACAAAGCCGAGGTTGTTGAGCGTGCGCGCCTCGCCTTCGCGGTCGTGGCTGTTGCGCTGAATGGCGAGCGCCTCTTCGAGATAGGCGACCGCCTTCAGACGGTCGCCCGTCGCGAGCGCGTCGAAGGCGACGTTTGAGAGCGCAGGAGCGAGCGCGTTGCACTGTCCCGTGTTGCGAAAGAGCGCAACGGCCTGTTCGTAGGAGACGCGCGCCTTCTTCGTCTCTCCGATGGCGTCGTAAGCCAGCCCGATGTTGTTGAGCGTCGAGGCTTCGCCCTGACGGTCTCCGGCCTCGCGGAAGAGCGGCAACGCGCGCTCGTAATTGGCGAGCGCCTGACGAGGCTCGCCCATCGAGTCGTGAACCGCCCCCGTATTGACGAACGTGTAGGCGACCATCCGCTTGTCGCCCGCCAACTGAAAGAGCTTGCGCGCGGCCGTCAGTTGTTCGAGGGCGCGTTCCTTGTCGCCTAAGGCGAGGCGTGCGCGGGCGGCGGCGCTGCGCGTGAGGGCTTCGCCCTTGAGGTCTGCGGCGGCCGATTGGAGACGCATCGCTTCGTCGAAGAAGGGAAGCGCACGCTGTTCTTCGCCGACCGAGGCGTGTGTGAAGGCCAATATCGTGAGCGTGAGAACTTCGCCGCGCCGGTCGCCGCGTGCGCGAAACAGGCGCAGCGCCTCCTCGTAGCGCGCCAGTGCAGACTGATGGTTGACGGCCGAAGCGTTCATCAGTTGCGTCGCTTCGGCAAAGGCGCGCTCGGCTGCGAAGGTGTTCGTCGCGCCCGACCCGGCGCGTCGAGAATCTATCTCGAAGACGTAGCGGCCGGGAGCGAGCGACGGGCGGCGCGGTCGCACCTGAACGAAATAATGGCCGCTCGTGGCGACCTCGAAGAAGAGCGCCTCGGTTCCCCAAGAGCCTGTCGCCGGATTATCGACGCGCTGCAACTCGCGCCCCTGCGCGTCGAGCAGAAGGACGAGGATGTCGATGCCGCGCTGGTCGAAGAGGGTCGTGACGAACTGTCCTTCGGAGAGCGTCAGACGGTAGGAATGAATATCGCCGCCGCCGATTTCGCGTTCGAGCGGTTGCACCTGCGCGTGCGTCGTGCCGGTGAAGAGGGAAAGCAGCACGAGCAACAGGATTCGGGCGCGTGAAGTGTAATCGGGCGAGCGCGTCGGCTTCCGGGTCGGGGCTTGGAGAATCGGGCAACTCATAAGAGAAATCTTCACGGGCACTGACGATAACTAATGGGAGGTCTTCGTCTCAGTCCTGAAAGCGTTCCGTGCGCGACAGGTGTCGAGTCGAGACAGGAAATCGCGATGAGGCCGAGCAGCAGCAGCAGATGTGTCTGCTCGATTTCCCGGCGCGGGCGTATGCTGTCAAGTTATGTGTTAGGACGCCCGTTGTCAATAGTATGCGAGAAACTGGTTTGACAATCAGGATAAACGGCTAATCGGCCGAAATACCACGAACTTCGGCCGCGCCCTCCGGCGGGAAAAGTTGTTGACTTGCCATTGCGGCTCGACTAAGTTTGCCCTCGCACGAACTTCGCAGATTTCCGACTCGCTCGAAGGACTCTCTCCGAGCCGCTTCCTCATCTTAAAGCCGCCGCTTTGAAGACCATGAAGACTCATTCTTTCCCTGCGCCGCGCACGACACTGGCTCTGCTCCTTCTCATCCTTGCGCCGACGGCGCAGGCACAGACGAACGCCCCCCCGACCGCGCCGCCGCGCAGCGTCTCTGCTGCGGCGACCACTCCGGCACGACCGGGCGCACCTCTCAAGCGGCTCGCTCCTCTGCGCGTCGCCGATGCGCCCGGCGGCTCGCGCGTCCTCATCGCCGCCGACGCCCCACTGACGGACTACGCCGCCTATCATTGCGGCCGCGACTTCTGCCTGCGTATCCGGCAGGCCGAAGTCGCCACGTCCGCGCGCGAACAGGTTTCAGGGCGCGGCTTCACCTCGACGCGCGTCGAACAACTCGGCGCAGACCTCCTGCTCACCTTCCGCCTTGAGCCGCAGACGTTCGTTCGCGTGAGTCAGAACTTCAACCGTCTCGACATCGCCTTTACACGCACGGAGACGACGACGCCCGCTTCAACGCAAACCTCTGCGGGCGAAGACGAGAGACTTCAGCGCGTGCTCGCGCGCGTCGAGGAACTTGAGACGCGCGTCAGAGAGCTTGAAGCGCAACGCGCCGAGCGCGCGAGCGCCACCACCCGGACGCAGACCGCCTCCTCCCCCTCCACGTCAACAACTCCGGTGCGCGCCGGAGAAGAAGCAGGAGCGGCCGTTGCGACGACTGCTGTCGCGCACGAAGACCTGCCGGGAGGCCACGCCGGAGAATTGCCGACCGGCACGCCGCGCATGCAGATACAGGGTTACGCCGACGTGAACCTGCGCGCTTCGGACCGGCGCGGGCAGACGACCTCCTTCGCGCTCGGCCAACTCGACCTCTTTATCACTTCGCGTCTGTCGGAAAATTTCAGCGTCCTCGGCGAGTTGATTCTACAGGCTGACGAGAGCAACACCTTCTCCTTCAGCATCCATCGCCTGCTCATCAACTACGCGCCGCGCGACTACTTCAACTTCAGCGCCGGGCGCGACCACACGGCCATCGGCTACTACAACACGGCCTATCATCATGGCTCTTGGTTTCAGACCGCCGCCAATCGTCCATACATCTTCGCTTTCGAGAACGCGGGCGGCATCCTGCCGCTCCATAACGTCGGCGTCTCGGTCGGCGGGCGCATCCCACGCGCCCCCTTCGGACTGCGCTACGCCGTGCAGGTCGGCAACGGCCGCGCGGCCGTAGCGACGCGCGAAGCATCTGTGCAGACCTTCGTTGACGAGAACAACGGCAAGGCCTTCAACGTCGCTCTCTACGCGCGCCCGTCCGCCGCGCCGGGCTTGCAGACGGGCATCTCCTTCTACCGCGACCGGCGCACGCCCGTCGCCACAGCGCACATCGACGAGACGATTACGGCCGCGCATCTCGTCTACCGCACACCGCGCTACGAACTGCTCAACGAAGCCATCCTGATTCGTCACAAGACACGGGCGAGGCTCTTTCAGACGCCCGCTTTCTACACGCAGTTCTCACGTCGCTTCGGCCACGCGCGCCCCTATTTCCGTTATCAATACGTCAATGCGCCGGACGCAGACCCGCTCTATCAACCGCTCGAAGTCGGTCGGCGCAACGGCCCGTCGCTCGGCCTGCGCTACGACGTGACGGAGTTTGCGGCCTTCAAGGCGCAATACGACCGCACCCACCGGAGGGGCTTCGCCGACGCGCTCGACGAACTGATACTGCAACTCGCATTCACTTTCTGAAGACGATGCGCGCACCCCGAATGATGAGAATCGTGCTCCTCTGCGTCGTCGCCGTCGTGCTTGTCGCGGCGGCGGCGTGGGCGCGGCAGGACGAGGCGCGCACCGCTTCGTCAACGACGAGCGGCCAAGCCCCTTCAGACGCGCTGGCGATAATCGTCAATCGCTCCAATCCGGTCGATAATCTTTCCTCCGCCGAACTGCGACAGTACTTCCTCGTCGAGCGGACGCGCTGGCCGAACGGCCGTCGCGTCTCGCTCGTGATGCTTGCGACCGGACAGCCCGAACGCGAAGCCGTGCTACGCCTCATCTACCGGATGCGCGAACGCGATTTTCACGAGCACTTCCTGCACGCGCGTTTTACGGGCGTGGTGCTTGAAGAACCGCGCGTGCGCGACACGTCCTCGCGCGTCCTCAATTTCGTCTTCCTCCAGATGGATGCGCTCGCCTACGTCCGCGCCTCCGAGACGGCGGGCGCGCCCGTCAAGGTCGTACGCATCGACGGCCTGCTGCCCGGCGAGCCGGGTTACAAACTGACACTCGAAACCGCTCTCACGACGAACTGACGCGCGCCACTCTCCGCCCGCGTCTTTTGACACTCCCGCCCGTCGCGCAGAATAATCATTCCCTACACGTTCCTGAATCGACAGAGAGAACCTGCATCGACAGGTTTCGAGGAGTCATAACGCATGTCCACACGCGCACGCGGCCGAGGGTCGCGCGTCCTTGTCCTGTCGCTGCTCTGCCTCTTCGTCGTCACATCGTCGTCGCCGCCGCGCGCGGCCGACGCGCAGGAGACGCGTAGCGAGCAGCCTTATCGCATCAGCTATCGGATTTCGATGCCGCGCCCGGAGTCGCACCTCTTCGAGTTGCGTATCGATGTGGAAGGGCTTCCGCCGACGACTCGTCACGTTGATTTTCAGATGCCGCGCTGGTCGCCCGGTCGCTACGCCGTCTTCGAGTTTGCGCGCAACGTGCAGGAGGTGCAGGCTGCCAACTACTGCGCGCCGGAGACGAAGTGTGAGCGCGCGCAGTTTGCGCCCCGCCGCTTGGACACGCAGACGTGGCGCGTCGAGACGCAGGGCGCGCCCGGCACGACGCTCTCCTACAAGGTCTTCGCCGACGACCTCTCCGGCACTTTCTCGCAACTCGATGCGCGCCACGCCAATTTCAACGGCGCATCAGTCTTCATGTACGTCGTCGGCCACAAGCAAGACCCGGCGACGCTCGAAATCAACGCGCCGGAGGGCTGGAAAATCGCCAACGGCTACGCGCCGCGCGCAGACGGCCGGACGTGGGAGTTTCCGAACTACGACATCCTGATTGACACCCCCACAGAGATTGCGCCCGACTGGACGGTCGAGGAGTTTCAAGTCGATGGACGCACCTATCGCGTCGTCGTCCATGCCTTCGGGGCGGACGGCGGCAAGCGTCGCAGCCTCGCGCGCGACGTGGAAAAAATCGTCCGCGCAGAGACGGCCATGATGGGCGCGCCAGACCTCAGCGCCTACACCTTCATCTTCCACTTCGACCCTTCGACACCGCGCGGCGACGGCATGGAACATCTCACCTCGACGCAAATCATCGTCACCAGCGCGCTCGCCGCCGAAGGCGCTTACGAGGACGCTCTGGAGACGGCCGCACACGAGTTCTTTCATGTCTGGAACGTCAAGCGTCTGCGCCCGGCGGAACTGGGGCCTTGGGACTTCACGCGGCCGCTCGCCACGCGCTCGCTCTGGATTGCCGAAGGACTCACCAACTACTACGGACTGTTGATGCTCCGGCGCGCCGGTCTCTGGACGGAAGAACAACTGCTCGACGCGCTCGGCCGCACCATCACGACCGTCGAAAACTCTCCGGGCAACCGACTCATCAGCGCCGAAGAGGCCTCCGTGATTGCGCCCTTCCTCGACCGCGCGTCGAGCGACCAGCGCACCAATCTCGCCAACACGACCATCAGTTATTACCCGAAAGGCGAGACGCTCGGCTTCGTCCTCGACCTGCTCGTGCGCGCTCGCTCGCAAGGCCGCGCCTCGCTCGACGACGTGATGCGCCGCATGTACGAGGAGTTCTACGTCAAGGCCGAACGCGAGAGTTACTACCTGAAGGGGCGCGGCTACACGAGCGAGGATTTCGAGCGCGTCGCCGCGGCGGTGGCGGGCGCAAACCTCTCCGACTTCTTCGCGCGCTCCGTGCGCGGCGTCGAACAACCGCCCTACGAGCAGGCGCTCGCGTGGGTCGGCCTGCGCTTCGTCCGCGCGTTGGAGCGAGACCCGCACACGGCCGGTCTTCAGATGGATGCGCGCGACGCGCAGAACGCGCGCGTGACGGGCGTGCGGACAGGTTCAGCGGCCGAGCGCGCAGGCATCCGTCACGGCGACGTGCTCGTGCAGATAGGCGGCAGGGACGTGACGACCGGCACTTGGCGCGGCGCGCTCAACACCTTCCGACAGGGCGCACGCGTGCCCTTCACGCTGCGACGCGGACGCGAGACCGTCTCAACCTTCGTCACACTGGAAGCGCCCGACCGCTACGACTACCGCATCGAGCGCGACCCGCAAGCCTCTCCCGAAGCCCGCGCACGCCGCGCCGCATGGCTCGACGGCACGCGCTGACGCTTCCCGACAGCAAGTCTCTCATCAACCGACACGCCCGGAGGTACGGAGAAAGGCAGGGCGTCGGACGGAACTTGACGCGGGAGGGTGGTGTCTAAACTCGCACACCGTCTGGCACGCGGGCTTTGCGACTTCTGTGGAGAAGGATGATGAGGACAACCATCAGAAAACTTTTCGGGGCATCGCTCCTGTTCGCCTTGCTCGCGCTCGCCACCTCTTACTTCGGCTATCAACAGTCGCTCACGAATCCGCGCACGCCCGTCACGGCCTCGAACGATTTGGCAAGGCAGTTCGCCGGGAGTCCCGGCGACGGCTGGATGCTGGCGGGCGGTTTCCTGATGCTAATTGCGCTGGCCGTCGTCGGTGCAGCCGCAATGCTCTGGGCGCAGGAGCGCAAGTCGGGCGGCTGAGAGTTCGTTTCACGTCGCAGGCTCAGCCTCCTGAGAGGACATCAGTCGGCTCGCGCGGCACGACGATGTCGATTCCTTCGGGCAGCACTTCAAAGCTCATCGGCAGACAACCTATCAACTCGCCGTCGGCCTGCACGTCGGCTTCGCCCGTGACGCGCAGGTGTCGCGTGCGCAGGAAGCGCACGTCGCGCCGCTCGCCCGCCCACGTCTCGCGCATGGCGTGTGTCAGCAGGTAGAGATAGCGCAGGCGGCTGCGCGCGTCGATGAGACAGACCTCGAACTCTGTGGCGTCGAGCCGCGCGCCGGGCGTGATGCGCAGGCCGCCGCCGTACCATGGCGCTTTGCCGATGGCCGCATAGGTCGCTTGAAAACTCTCCCGGCCAATCTCGACCGTGAAGGGGCGCGGACGCCAGTGCGCGAGATGGCCCAGCCCGGAGTACCAGTAGGCCGCCTCACCGACGCGCCGCTTCAGACGCGGGCGGACGCCGCGCACAACTGAGGCATCCAGCCCGACGCCCGCCATCAGAAAGAAGTGACGGCGCGCGCCCGTCGTTTCGTTGATGGCGCAGCCGAGCGTGATGCGGCGCGTCGCGCCTGCGGCGAATGCGTGGGCTGCTCCTTCGGCGTCGAAGGGGAGACGCAGATGGCGCGCGAGCACGTTGGCCGTTCCGGCAGGCCAGATGCCGAGACGCGCGTCCGTCGCGTCCGTCAGACCTTGTAACGCCTCGTTAATCGTCCCGTCGCCGCCGGAGACGATAATCTCGCGCGCCGTCGCGGCGGCCTCCCTCGCCAGACGCGTCGCATCGCCCGGCGCGCGCGTGTTCCACACTTCCAAGTCAACGCCGAGCGCGGCGAGCGCCTCGCGCAAGCGCGTCACCTCGCGCGCGCGCCGACGCCCGCCGCGTCCCGCGTTCGGGTTTGAGATGAGAATGGCTGTCCGCTTGCTTGTCATCGACCGTATGGCGTCAGGCGATGTGACGAACGCGGAATGATGAATGGCGGATGAGAGAGAGGCTGTCTCCCGTTCGTCCTTCACCGTTCCGCGTTCGTCTTGCCGACGCTTCTGACTGAGGTCGTCTATTCGAGACGGTAATTGGGCGCTTCCTTCGTGATGATGACATCGTGGACGTGCGACTCTTTGAGACCGGCGGCGCTGATGCGCGTAAAGCGCGTCCGCTCCTGAAACTCGCGGATGGTGCGGCAGCCCGTGTAGCCCATCCCTGCGCGCAGTCCGCCGACGAGTTGCGTGACCATGTCGGCGAGCGTTCCCTTGTAAGGCACGCGCCCCTCGATGCCTTCGGGGACGAGCTTCGATTCGATGTCGGTCGCCTCCTGCGCGTAGCGGTCGCGCGAACCCTCGCGCATCGCGCCGATTGAACCCATCCCGCGATAAGCTTTGAACGAACGACCCTGAAAGAGAATCAGTTCGCCGGGCGACTCTTCCGTGCCTGCGAACAGAGAACCAATCATCACCACGTCTGCGCCCGCCGCAATCGCCTTCGCTACATCGCCCGAAAACTTCACGCCGCCGTCGGCAATGACCGGAACGCCGGAGCCGCGCGCGGCTCTCACGCAGTTGGTAATGGCAGTTATCTGCGGCACGCCCGCACCCGTCACGACGCGCGTCGTGCAGATGCTACCGGGGCCGATGCCGCACTTGACGGCATCGACGCCCGCCGCAATCAATTCGCGCGTGGCCTCGCCGGTGGCGACGTTTCCGGCAATCAGTTGCGTCTCCGGATGACGGCGTTTGATTTCGCGGACGGCCTCGATGACGCGCGAGGAGTGGCCGTGCGCGGTGTCGATGACGAGACAATCGACTCTGGCGCGGACGAGTGCGTCGGCGCGCTCGCGGAAGTCGCCCGTTGCGCCGACGGCCGCCGCGACGCGCAGGCGACCCAAGTCGTCCTTCGCCGCCGAAGGATAACGGATGGCCTTCTGGATGTCTTTGACCGTGATGAGTCCCTTGAGATGTTTGTCGCCATCGACGACGAGCAGTTTTTCGATGCGGTGCTTTTGCAGGACACCCTTCGCTTCTTCGAGCGTCGTCCCGACGGGAACGCTGACGAGCGGTTGCGGCGTCATCACTTCCGAGACGGGTATCTCGAAACGCGACTCGAAGCGCAGGTCGCGGTTGGTGATGATGCCGACGAGGTGTCCGTCTTCATCCACGACGGGGACGCCGGAAATCTTATAGCGTTCCATCACCCGCAGCGCCTCGGAGACGGGGCGGTCGTGGCGGATGGTGACGGGGTCAACAATCATCCCAGACTCGGAACGCTTAACCTTGTCAACCTCCTCTGCCTGCCGTTCGATGGAGAGGTTCTTATGGACGACGCCGATGCCGCCCTGCTGCGCGATGGCGATGGCGAGCGCCGCTTCCGTGACGGTGTCCATCGCGGCCGAGCAGAGCGGTATCCTGAGCGAGATGCCGCGCGTGAACTGCGTGGAGGTGTCGGTTTCGGCGGGTAACACGTCGGAGCGCGCGGGGATAAGTAGCACGTCGTCGAAGGTCAGGCCCTCTTCGAGGTCTTCTGTAATCATGGCTGTAAAACTCCTTCACCGTGACGGAACAATCAATTCAGGGTGTAAAAAAGCCCGCACACGGAGGCGGGCGCATGAAGCGTCTGATGTTTCAACTGCGGGGGTGTGCCGGGGCTTCGCACACGGGGCGCACGGCGAGCGCGTCGGCGCGCTTGAGCCTGTGCGCGGAGAACTCTCTCAGGGGAGAAACTGCCTGTAGTTCTCTTTCGTAATCGTCCATTCAATCTCTTTTTTGGGCGGCGCGCTCTCGCCCGACGCCGCGCGCTCATCGACCGGCGGCCGGAGCGGTTGGCCGTTGAGCGTCACTTCGAGCGCAGAGGCCGAGGTGCTGTCGAACTTCAGATAGAGGCTGTTCTCAGGCGTAAAGGCCTGCGGCTCGGCACCGGGCATCAGGATGCGCCCGCCCTGCTTCTCGGCGTCCTTGCGCCACGTCAGCCAGAAGGGCTTGTCTTTGGCTCTGGCCTGAATGTTGAAGCTGTCGAGCGGGGCGGCTGCGGCCGGGGTGGGCGCTCCCGCCTGCGGCGTCGGCTGTGCGGCCGTGTTGGTCGGCGCGGCGGGCGTCGCGGGCGCGCCGCTTTCGCGCCGCTGATACCAATGGTAACCGGCGTAAACGACGAGGACTGTAATGCCGAGGATGAGTGCGCTCAGAAGCGCCGTGACGAGCGGCGAGCGCGACGTATCGCCGTCGGTGTAGACCTGCGAGCGACGCGGCGAGGTGGCGGCGTCCTCTTCCGTCTCGCCGCGCTCGCGCAAGGTGCGTGCGTAGAGGTCGAGGGCGCGTTTCTCGTCGAAGTTAATCTGCCGCGCGTAGGCTTTGATGAAACTTTTGTTGAAGATGCCGCCGGGGAGGTGTTTGTAGTCGTCGGCCTCGATGGCTTCGAGGTGGCGCATGGTGATGCGCGTCTGCTCGGAGATTTCGCGCAGAGAGACGCCGCGCGCCTCGCGCGTGCGGCGCAACTGTTCACCGAGAGAACCGTCCGCCCCTCCCGCCCGCGCACCGCCTTCGAGAGTCTGGTCAGAGGCTTTAGAAGTCACTTGGCGTCCGTCTTCAAAAGTAAGGTTGCTTGCTGCGCCTGCCAGAGGCTGTCCACACACTCTACACGGTGGCCGACCGTGCCCTCTAACCCAATATAATGTGCCGCCGCGAGACGTGTCAAGCTTCTCTATGGCAAAACTTTGCGCGTCTCTTGAACTTTGCCGCGCGCGGTGCTACGGTGAGTCAAATTCGGAATCAAGCCGGACACGTTTTTAACTTCTACAACCAGCAAAGCGAGGATTTCAAAGATGCCTCTCGAAGCACTCGGAATGGTCGAAACCAAAGGCTTCGTCGGAGCCGTCGAGGCAGCCGACGCGATGGTCAAAGCGGCCAATGTCCAACTTTTAGGCAAAGAGTATATCGGCGCGGGCTACGTGACGATTTTCGTGCGCGGCGATGTGGGCGCGGTCAAGGCGGCGACCGACGCCGGAGCGGCCGCCGCGCGTCGTGTCGGCGAACTCATCAGCGTCCACGTCATCCCGCGCCCGCACGGCGAGGTCGAGCGCGTGCTGCCGACCAACGGGCGCACCGGCTACAGCCCGGATGAGCGCGCCCTCGGCGGCGGCAGCGGCGGCCAACTCAGCGAAGGCGACCCGCAGGGACGCTCCCTGCAAGGCGCACGCGAGAACAACCGTGACAAGGCGAAGTGATAGGTGATAGGTGATGGGTGATAAGAAGGAAGTGATAAGTGATAAGTGATAGGTGATAAGAAAATACGTCTTCTCTTATCCTATCACCCATCACCTATCACCCATCACTGCTTGGGGGCGTTATGTCGGTTGACAAAGATTTAGTGTCGGTGCAGCAGGCGCGTGACATGGTCGAGGCGGCGCATCGCGCGCAAGGGTTGTTGGCGCGCTTCGACCAGCAGAAGATTGACCGCATCTGCGAGGCGATGGCGCAGGCCGCGTTGCGCGAGGCGGCGCGGCTCGGCCAGATGGCCGTCGAGGAGACCGGCTACGGCATCCCCGACGACAAGAGAGAGAAGAACCGCTTCGCCGCCGAGGACGTGTGGAACTTCTTCCGTACCCTGCGCACCGTCGGCGTCATCAACGAGTCGAAGGACGTGTTGGAGATAGCCTCGCCGCGCGGCGTCGTCGCCGGTATCATCCCCTCGACCAATCCGACCTCGACCGCCATCTTCAAAATCCTCATCAGCATCAAGTCGCGCAACACCATCGTCCTCTCGCCGCACCCTTCGGCCGCGAAGTGCATCGCCGAGACGACGCGCGTGATGCGCGAAGTCGGCCTCCGCGAAGGGCTTCCCGAAGACGCCGTCCAGTGCATGACGACGGCGACCATCGAGGGGACGGAAGCTCTCATGAAGCACAAGCAGACGGCCGTCATCCTCGCCACCGGCGGCATCGGGCTGGTCCGCGCCGCCTACTCTTCGGGGAAGCCTGCCTTCGGCGTCGGCCCCGGCAACGTCCCCGTCTTCGTCGAGCGCACGGCCGACGTGGCCGTAGCCGTGCAGAACATCCTGACCGGCAAGACCTTCGACAACGGAACAATCTGCGCTTCGGAGCAATCGGTCGTCGTCGATGCGCCCGTCGCCAAACAGTTGCGCGCTGAGTTCGAGGCGCAGGGCGGCCACTTTCTGTCGGCTGCCGAAGCAGACCAACTCGCCAAAGTCGTCGCCACGCCGCAGCGTTCGCTCAATCCGAAGATTGTCGGCAAGTCGGTCGAGGTGATTGCGCAGATGGCCGGTTTGAGCGTGCCGCAGGGGACGCGCTGTCTGATGGTCGAGATGGAAGGCGTCGGGCGCGAGCACCCGCTCTCGATGGAAAAGCTCTCGCCCATTCTCGCCGTCTACGTCGAAGACGGACTCGAACGCGGCGCGGCGCGTTGCTTCGAGGTCTTGTCTTACGGCGGCATGGGACATACGGCAGGCATCCACACGCGCTCGCGCGACATGGCGCGCGCCTACGGCACTGAGATGCCCGCCTCGCGCGTCATCGTCAACTCGCCGACGACGCACGGCGCTATCGGCTTCTCCACCGCGCTTCCGCCCTCGATGACCCTCGGCTGCGGCTCTTGGGGCGGCAACGTCACTTCAGACAACATCTCGCCCTGGCACTTGATGGACATCAAGCGCGTCGCTTTCGAGACGCGCCCCGTAGCGAGCAAACGACCGGCCGCGCGCGCCTCGCAACAGACGGCGACACCGCTCTCGCCGCTTCGACCTCAGACGGCGGCAACCGGAAGCGGCAGCCCGGTCAGCCGTGAAGAGATTGCGAAGATTGTTGACCGCTTCCTGTCCACGCGTGAAGGCGGCTCTCAACAGCCTCAGCCGACGGTCGCTGCGGGTCTGCCCGTCACCAATTCGCCCGACCCCGTGCAGGTCAACGTTGACCTCGAACCGCAACGCGCGACACACACGGGCGGCGTCTCGCCGCAGCCCGAAGCCGCGCCGACCGCGCGCCCGAACGACGACGGCGGCGGCAGCAGTAGCAGCCCGACACGCACCACCGGCACAAACGGCGGCGCACAGGCAAGCACGCAACAGACGGCGACGGCGAGCACGCGCGACGCGAAACCTTCAGACGCCGCAACGGGCGCAAACGGCAAGACCTCTACGGCATCGAACGGTCATCGCGCGGTTGACTTCGTCTGCGAAGACGACGTGCGCCGCGCCGTCCAGCGCGGAGAGAAAATCTACGTCAACGCGCGCACCATCATCACTCCGGCCGCACGCGACATCGGCGAAGCGGCCGAAGTGTTCGCCAAGGCATGACAACGGAGTGACAGTTGATGGGTGATAGGTGATAAGAAACAAGCTATTCTCTCATCACCCATCACCTATCACTCATCACCATCTTCTTATGTTTCTAGGCAAAGTCGTCGGCACGGTCTGGTCAACGAAGAAGACGCCGGATTTGGAGGGCGTCCGCTTCCTCATCGTCCATCCGATAGACCTCGACAAAGAGCCGACGCGCAACATCGTCGTCGTCGCCGACCGCCTCGGCGCAGGTGTCGGCGAGGTCGTCATGTGCGCTTATGGCAAGGCCGCGCGTTCGGCCGTCGGCGACCAGGAGATGTCAATCGAGGCGGCCGTCGTCGGCATCGTTGACCGCATGGACTTGCGCGACGCCGAATCGGAAGAACTGCGCGAGACGGCACGCGAACTGCGCGCGCAGGACAACGGGAGACGCTGAAAAACAGTGAGAGGTGAGAGATGATGAGTGATAGGAAGAGAGCTGTTTTCTTATCACCTATCACTTATCACTTATCATCTATCACCTATCACCTATCACTTATCACTTAGTTGAATGGCAGATGAAGAGTTGATTTATCGCATCACGCGCGCCGTCTATGCGCGGCTGGGGGCGACGGCCAACGAGAGTATGGTCGAGGGATTGGTGACGGATATCTACCGCGCCGTCGAGCCGTCGGTCGCGCCGAACGGCAGGGGCGCGGGAGGCGGGCAGACGCCGAGAGAGGAGGCCGCGCGCAGAGAAGGGTCGGCCGCGCGTCTGGTCGTCTCGGTCTTCGGCGTTGACCATCCGGGCATCGTGGCGGCCGTCTCGCAGATACTCGCAGAGGCCGGGTGCAGCATCGTCGATATCAATCAGACGGTCGTGCAGGGCAAGTTTGCGATGGTCATCATCGCCAGCACGGAGCACGCGCGCCAGTCGGCGGCCGAATTGAAAGAACGCTTCCGCGCCGAGGGCGAACGGCTCGGCGTCCGCATCTACGCCCAACGCGAAGACCTCTTCAACGCGATGCATCGAATATGAAGGTGAGAGGGTGATAAGTGATAGGTGATGGGTGATAGGTGATAGGATAAAACCTGTCTTTCTCTTATCACCTATCACCTATCACTTATCACCATCTTTTATGCTTCCAGAAATCTCAAGGCGGTGTCTGGCGTGCGGCGCGGCGGTGCGACGCGGGGCGCGTTTCTGTCATCAGTGCGGCGCGGATACGGAGAAGCAGTCAGTCGCCGGACGTGAGCAGCAGGCAGAGACAGACGCCGCGACGACGCTGGCCGACGAAGCGCCGCTTGAGTTGCCGGAACCGCCCGACACGGGAACGCTCGTGCAGACTTGGGAGCAGTGGGACGAGAGCCTGCACGCGCGGGAGGAGGACGGCCGCGGCACGGTTGCCGCCTCTACAGCAAACGCGCCCACAGCCGCCGCGTCCGCGAACGCCGAAGCCTCGAACGCCGAAGCCTCGAAGGTCGAAGCGTCTACGGCCGACAAGTCGGCCACTGTTGTCGGGGCGTCCGCGCCGGACGAAGCGTCTGCGCCGTTGGAGGCTCCGGGGTCGCGTCCGGCCCGCGAGGTTGAGATGGCGGCTCCTTCGGTTCGTCAGTCCGGCGCGTTGCCGGAGCGTGCGGAGGCGTCGGTCACGGAGTCTGAAGCGGAGGAGCGCACGGGCGGCGTGCGTCGCAGACCTGCGGCCATCGTGAGAGAGAATCTGCGCCCGCGCGTCGAGAAGATGCGCGAGGCATCCATCGTCGTCATGGAGGAAGCGTCCGAAGACACAGGCTTGCGCTTCATCCTCATCGCCGTGGCGCTCTTCGTCCTCTTTCTGCTCTTTCTTCTGGTCAGCAGCTTCCTCAGATAAAGGCGACCCTCTTTCGCATGGAATATTCACAGGCGGA
This sequence comes from Pyrinomonadaceae bacterium, assembly GCA_035942915.1. Classification (GTDB taxonomy): domain Bacteria; phylum Acidobacteriota; class Blastocatellia; order Pyrinomonadales; family Pyrinomonadaceae; genus DASZCR01. The sequence goes on from DASZCR010000041.1 coordinate 16,151, forward strand.
AATTCTACAGACCGTACGCATGACGGAGATGGAGCACTTGGACGTGCGCACCGTCACGCTCGGTCTTTCGCTGCGCGACTGCACGCGTTCAACCATCGAAGCCACAGCCGATGCCGTGCGCGAGAAGATGCAGCGCACGGCTGCGCGTCTCGTCCCCGTCGTTGATGAAATCGGCGACGAACTCGGCCTGCGTATCGCCAACAAGAGAATCTCCATCACGCCCGCCTCGATGATTGCGGGCAACGCGCGTGCGGCGGCCGACCTGCTGCCGCTGGCGCGCGCCATCGACGAAGCGGCCGGGCAGGTCGGCGTCGATTTCGTCGGCGGCTACTCGGCGCTCGTCCACAAAGGCGCGACGACGGCCGAGAGCTACTTCCTCGACTCCATCCCCGAAGCACTGGCGACGACCGAGAGGCTCTGCTCCTCAGTCAACGTCGCCACCTCGCGCGCCGGAATAAACATGGACGCCGTCGCGCGCGTCGGTCGTTTGATTAAAGAAGCGGCCGAGCGCACGCGCGACAACGGAGGGCTGGCGTGCGCCAAGTTCGTCTGCTTCGCCAACGCCGTCGAGGACAACCCCTTCATGGCGGGCGCGTTTCACGGCGTCGGCGAACCGGAGGCGGTCGTCAACGTCGGCGTCTCCGGCCCCGGCGTCGTCAACCACGCGCTGCGGCACGCGCCGCAGGATTTACCTCTGCACGAGTTGGCCGAACTCATCAAGAAACTCTCCTTCAAGCTGACGCGCGCCGGAGAACTCGTCGGACGCGAGGCGGCGCGGCGTCTCGGCTTACAGTTCGGCATCATCGACCTGTCGCTGGCGCCGACGCCCGTGCCCGGCGATTCGGTCGCAGAAATCATCGAGGCTTTCGGCTTCGAGCGCGCGGGTGCGCCGGGGACGACGGCCGCGCTGGCGCTGCTGACCGATGCGGTGAAGAAGGGCGGTGCGATGGCTTCGAGCGCGGTCGGCGGGATGAGCGGCGCGTTCATCCCGGTTTCGGAAGACGCGGCGATGATTGAGGCGGCGCGGACGGGTGCGCTGACACTGGAAAAGCTTGAGGCGTGGACGAGCGTCTGCTCGGTCGGTATCGACATGGTGGCCGTTCCCGGCACGACGAGCGCCGAGACGATTGCCGCGCTCATCGCCGACGAGATGGCTATCGGCGTCGTCAATCACAAGACGACGGCCGTACGCATCATCCCCGTCCCCAACGGCAAGGTCGGCGACATGGTCGAGTTCGGCGGACTCTTGGGGAGCGCCCCCGTGATGCCGGTCAACCAGATGGACTGCACAGACTTCATACGGCGCGGCGGACGCATCCCCGCGCCCATCCACTCGCTGCGTAATTAGTCGGCAGGCGTTGTGTGGCTATCGTCAATTTATTTGGAGAGGCGAAAATTCATGGAAGCGTTGGGGATGGTTGAGTGCATGGGGCTGGTGGCGATGATTGAGGCGGCCGATGCGATGGTGAAGGCCGCCAACGTCACGCTCGTCGGCTATGAGAAGATTGATGCCGGGTTGGTCACAGCGATTGTGCGCGGCGACGTGGCGGCCGTCCGAAGCGCCGTCGATGCGGGCGCGGCCGCTGCCTCTCGCGTCGGCAAGGTCGTCTCCACGCACGTCATCCCGCGCCCGCACGCAGACCTCGACGACGGCCTGCCCGTCCTCCGCACGGGTGAGACGACGCGCAAGAAAATCAGCGGCTCGGTGCGCGCTAAGGGTTGAGAGAAGAGGAAGGGATGGCCGCGTGCGCGTCAAACTTTTCAGCTTTCGACCGGAGCGGGCATGAAGCGATAACCGACGCCGCGCACCGTCAGCAGGTGGCGCGGCTTCGACGGCTCGTCCTCGATGTATTTGCGCAGGCGGACGATGAAGTTGTCGATGGCGCGCGTGTCCGTGTCTTCGCGCAAGCCCCAGACGGCTTCGAGGATGTTGCGACGCGAGACGGCGCGTCCGGCGTGGCGCACGAGATAACGTAGCAACTCGGCCTCCATCAGCGTCAGTCGCACGGTGCGCGCGCCAACGCGCAGTTCGAGCGCGCCGAAGTCAATCGTCTTGCCGTCGAAGGCGAAGAGCTCGGCGTCGCTGGCGTCGGTCTTGGCCGCAGGCTGTGCGTCGTTGTTCTGGTCTGCGTCGTTGCGCGCGGCGTGCGTCGGCGTCGTCTGCGAGCTTTGATTGAGCCACTCGCGTCGGCGGAGCAGGCCGCGCAGGCGCGCCGTGAGGATGGCAAGCTCGAAGGGTTTCGGCAGGTAGTCGTCCGCGCCCGACTCGAAGCCGCGCAGTACGTCCTCCGCGTGGCCGCGCGCCGTCAGCATCAGGACGGGGACGAACTGTCCGGCCTGCCTGAGACGCGCCGCGACCTCGAAGCCGTCCGCGCCGGGCAGCATCACGTCGAGGACGACGGCATCGAAGGCGTGCGCTTCCGAGAGCAGCAGCGCCAGCGCCATCTCGCCGTCGCCGACAGTTTCGACCGCGTATCCTTCCGCCTCAAGATTGAAGCGCAGCCCGTCGGCCAGATGTTTCTCGTCTTCGACGATGAGGACGCGCGCGCTCATCTCTCCGTCAACTCCACTGCTTCAGTCTCCCTGACAGTCTCAGAGGCTTCGCGGCTTGCGCCGCTGCTTGCGCGCGCGCGGCGTCCCTGTGTCTCCTCGGCGCGCGGCAGGCGGACGGTGAAAGTGCTGCCGCGCCCTGCGCCTTCGCTCTCGGCATCGACGCGCCCGCCGTGTTTGCTGACGACCGAACGCACGATGAAGAGGCCAAGCCCTGTGCCTTTGACGCGTGCGACGACGCGACCCGGCGCGCGGTAGAAGCGGTTGAAGATGCGTTTAATCTGCCCGCGCGGAATCCCGATGCCTCTGTCGGTGACGCGGACGAAGACCGTCTTGGCGCCAGACCCGGCCGACGCGCCGACCTCGACCGAGACTTCGACGCGCTCGCCCGAATACTTGACGGCGTTGTCGAGCAGGTTCGAGACGGCGGCGCGCAACTCCTCTGCGTCGCCGCGCACGAGCAGGCGTGCCTGCGCTTCGCCGTCCGTCTCGCGCGGCTCTATGTAACGGAGGGCGGCGGCGTCGAGGTTGTAGCGCGTGCGCGTCAACTCCGCGCACTCGCGGACGAGTCCCGTCAGGTCAACGAGCGAGCGTTCGACGCGACGCCGCCTGTGACCTACGCGACCGGCGCGCAAGACCTGCTCGACCGTCTGTAGGAGACGTTCGCTGTCGGCCAGCATCACGTCGTAGAACTCCTGACGGCGCGCGTCATCGACTTCGCGCGATTTGAGTGTTTCGAGGTAGAGACGGATGGAGGCGATGGGGGTTTTCAGTTCGTGCGTGACGGCGTTGATGAAGGCATCGTGCTGTTCGTTGCGGCGTATCTCGCGGACGAGGAAGATGGTGTTTAAGACGACGCCGGTGATGACGACGAAAAAGAGGATGACGCCGAGAATCAGCAGCGCGACCTTCTGCCAGTTGAGCAGAATCCACGTCACGTTGAGCGCGACGGCCACCGAGACCAGTATCACGCCGAGCGTGATGAAGAAGGCGGTGGACTTTCGTCTCGTGCTGACGCGCATGGCGTGATTATAGGAGAAACGGCGGGAAAGGGAGAACGCGAAATGCTCACAGCGACGAATTGAAAGGCGTGTTGCTTTCAATCCGTCGCTGTGAGCGTGTGCGGTCGGTCATTGCTCTTAAGCCGCTTTGGAGAGCGCGTCGGCGGTGACGGTCGAGGCTTGTCGCAGGGGCGTGTCGGCTTTCACCTGCTTGATGTTTTTGGCGAGGCCGAGAAATTGGAGTGCGCGGATGCCGTACCAGTTGAGGTCTATCTCGTACCAGCGCAGGCCATGACGCGCCGAGACCGGGTGCGCGTGGTGGTTGTTGTGCCAGCCCTCGCCGAAAGTCAGCAGTGCCACCCACCAATTGTTGGTCGAATCGTCGGTTGTCTCAAAGCGGCGCGAACCCCAGAGGTGCGTCACGGAGTTGACGAGCCATGTGATGTGCAGCCCCAGTGTCGTGCGCAGGAAGACGCCCCAGAAGAGCATCGGCCAGCCGCCGAAGGCGACGAGCAGCAGTCCGCAGACAACCAGCGGGACGTAGAAGAAGCGGTTGAGAAAGACGTGGACGGGGTCTTTCATCAGGTCGGGCGCGTAGCGGCGCATCACTGCTTCGTCGTGTCTTTGCGCCGTGCCCTGAAAAATCCAGCCCATGTGCGCCCACCACTTGCCGTCGCGCGGTGTGTGCGGGTCGAGCGATGTTTCCGTGTGCGAGTGGTGTATGCGGTGTGTCACGACCCAGTCAATCGCGCCGCCTTCGAGCGCGAGCAGGCCGCAGCAGGTGAGAAAGTATTCGACCGGCTTCGGCGTCCTGTAGCCGCGATGCGTGAGCAGTCGATGGAAGCCCATGCCGATGCCGAGGCTGCCGGATATCCACCAGAGCGCGACGGCCAGCGCCACTCCCTGCCACGAAAACATAAAGAGCGCCGCGACGCTCGCCACGTGAAAGATAATCATGGTCACCGTCGTGACCCAGTTAAGCCGGTCGGTGCCGTGCTTCCGTCCGCTTTTTAGTACCGCCTCGTTACGCATGAAACCTTATCTCCTCTGGTATTGTCCGAACCGCCCGCCGTGTGTTGAGATGTTCGGGGCAGGTCACATCGTAGCAGGAAGGCGACGCGCTCTGTGTAAGAGTTCTGTAAAAGCTTTTCGTGCGCCGCTTGTCGAAATTGTGTCGAGAATTTGGCGCCGACTCACTTGAAAAGTGAGCCGTCGTGGTGATACTTGAAGCGATACGGATTCTGCTGAAAGGCGAGAGCTAAAAAGGGAATGATTACGACGACCTGTCTGGACAGCACGACGAAGAAGTTCACGCGCGATTTCCCGTCGGCCGACATCAGCGACTACTGCCTGAGCGAACGCAACGTGGTCTGGGCAGATGTCTCCGACCCGACGAGTCAGGATTTCATCGACCTGGCCGAAGAGTTCAACTTCCACCCGCTCTCGATTGAGGATTGCCAGAAGGCGCACCAGCGGCCGAAGGTCGAGGAGTACGCGGGCTACTACTTCATCGTGCTCTACGAAGCCGAATTGGTCGGCCCCACAGACGACCTCGAACTGCGCGAACTGAACATCTTCCTCGGCCCCAACTTCCTCGTCACCGTCCACAGCCGCCCGATTCGCGCCGTCGAAACCGCGCGCCGTCTCTGGCACGAGTGGACTGACCGCGCAGAGCACGGCGCGGGGTTGCTCGCCTACCTGCTCATCGACGCTATCGTCGATGACTACATGCCGCTCCTCGACATCCTCAGCGACCACATGGACGACCTCGAAGACGCCATCTTCGGAGAGTTCACGCCGGATGCGATTCAGGAGATTTTCCGCGTCAAGAAACAACTGCTCTACCTGCGCCGGTCGATTACGCCTCTGAGAGACGTTTTCAACACGATGCTCAGGCGCGAACAGCCCATCTTCGCGCGCGAGACGCACGTCTATTTTCAGGATGTCTTCGACCACATCATCCGCGTCGCAGACACCATCGACACTTTGCGCGACATGCTCGGCTCGACGATGGACGCATACCTCTCCGTCTCCGGCAATCGCATGAACATCGTGATGAAGCGACTCACGTCGATTGCCACGATACTGATGTCCGTGACGCTGATTTCGAGCGTCTACGGGATGAACTTTGAACGGATGCCGGAACTGCGCTGGAAGTATGGATACGTCTTCGCGCTCTCGTCGATGCTGGTCGTCGGCGTCGGTCTCTACTTTTATCTGAGAAAGGCGAAGTGGCTGTGAGGAAGAGAAGGAAACATCATCGCGAGCATTACACGGGCAGCCTTGAGGAGCGCGACACGGCGCGACTCTCCGAGATGCTCGCGCCGCCGGAGGAGAAGACGCAGAAGTTGAAAGACGGGGCGATAGTCGTCGATGCGAGCAAACTGAAAGTGCCGAACGACTTTTCGGAGTTGGACGACGGCGGAGGACGCAGAATCTTAGGCTTCGAGCCGGTCGTGCTGGCGATAGTCGTCCTCGTCGCCGTCTTCATCTGCTTCGTCGGCTACCTCATCTCGGTCGAACCGTCGAAGCAATAGCGGCTTAAAGAGGAAGCAGGTCAGAGCAAGCAGAAAGGTCGGAGGTTAAAGAGCCTCCGACCTTTCTGCTTGTCACAGGGCTTGTGTTGCGTCGCTCAGGGTTTGCGGGCGGGCGTCGTGTTGGTGGTGCTGCCGCCTTCGCGTGGGGCTGTGTATCCGGCGCGTGTGATGGCGATGCGTTTGTCGCGGCCGGGCGCGTCGGCGACGGCCACACGAACGGCGCGGAAAGAGCCGTCGCGCCGCTTGTTGGTCGGGTTGTAGCTGATGACGTACTGCGTGCGCAAGTCCTTCGTAATGTCCTCCGCAATCTGCGGCAACTCGGAGAGAGACGTGGGATAGAAGGCGCGCCCTCCCGTCTCTTTGGCGAGGCGGTCGAGCAGTTGGACGGCGCGCGAACGCTGCGACTTGCGGATGAAGCCGCCCTCGCGGTCGAGTTCGTTGACGAAGCCGATGACGTAAATCTGCACGTCCTCTTCGCGCAGGCGCTCGAAGAGCTGCTCCTGTTTGTAGAAGCTGTTGCGGTCTTCGCCGTCGGTGACGAGGATGAGCGCGCGGCGTCGCTTGTCTTCGAGGTCGTTGCCCTTCTTGTGCGCGGCGGCGTGCTCGGCCGAGAGATAGACGGCATCGAGGATGGCCGTCTGCCCGCCTTCGACGAAGAGGTCGTCGAGCGCGTCGTTCAAGTCCTGCTTGTTGGCCGTCCAGTCCTGCATGACCTTGATTTCGTCGCTGCTGACGAAGCGGACGAGGAAGGTTTCGTCGCCGGGACGGTTGCTGTTAATGATGGTCTTGCTGGCGTCGATGACCTGATTAATCTGGTTGCGAAGGCTGCCGGAGTTGTCGATGACGATGCCGTAGCTGATGGGAACTTCGGCCTTCGTAAACGACTCGACGGTTTGCGGCACGCCGTCCTCGAAGACGCGGAACTCCTCCTGCCGCACGTCGTTGACGGGACGGTTGAGACGGTCAACGACCCGCACGTTGAGCTTAATCTCGCTGGTATCGACGGTGACGACCTCGTCCTCGTCTACGGTCTGCCCTTCGCCCTCCGGCGTCGGCTGCGCGGCCGGGTCGCCCTGCCGGTAGCCGGGCGTGGTCTGAAGTTTGGGCGTCGCCTGCTGCTGCTGCTGCGTTTGCTGCTGTTGCTGCTGTTGCTGCGGCGAGGCGGCAGGCGTCGGCGTCGGTTGGACGGCGCGTGTGCTTGAAGGCGTCTGAGTCGTGTTGACGGTGCGCGGTCGTCCCGACGCAGACTGTTGCTGTTGGCGCGCAGGCGTCGCAGCCGGGAAGCAGGCGGCGACGAGGGCAAACAGGAGCGCGGCGAGCGGCAGTGCGCGCGCGGGCGTGTAGGACGGACGAGCCTGTTGACGTTGCATCTTCGTGTCTGAACCTCAGAGAAAAACTACAAGCGCCCCGCGATGGCCGTGCCCTTCCCGTCTCGTGCGACGAAGGAGGGAGGTGGCGGGGCGCTTGCGGGTTTTCGAGACGCCCCACGGTCGGGGCGGCCTCGGCGCGGCTGGGGCATCCTCATGGCGCGCGACTGTCGGAACTTCTGAAAACCTGCGCCCGGCACGCCTTATTCGGTCGGGCGCAGGCGCACTGGAAAAGAGATGCCCGGCCGTGCCCTGCGCGTTGCCAGCCGACGTTCAGCGCGGCGTGGTGACGGCGTAATAGCCCTCTTTGCTGCGCACGAACAGACGCGACATGCCGCGCGGCGGCTGCACTTTGACCTTCAGCTTGTGCCACTTGCCGTCGTTGGCGAAGTTGGTCGGGCGATAGCCGATGGAATACTGCGTGCGGAGTTCGAGGGCGATGCGCTCGAAGGTGTCGTTCATCTCCGCGCCCGTCCCCGGAAAGAAGGCTTTGCCGCCGGAGACGCCGGCCAGCTCTTCGAGGATGGCGCGACCGGCGAAGCCGAGCGTGCCGGAATCGTGCGCGTTGACGATGCCGATGGCGTAGATAATCACGTCGGTCTCTTTCAAGAGCCGTCGCAACTCCGAGAGCGTGTAGCGGGAACTGTTGTCCTGACCGTCGCTGATGAGCAGGACGGCGCGTTTCTGGTGTGTGCCGCGCGTGACCTTCTCGACGCCGAGATAGGCCGCATCGTAGAGCGCCGTCTGCCCTTTCGTATTCACGAAGGTCAGTTTGTCCATCAGCGCGTCGCTGTCGCGCGTACGGTCGAGGAGCAGTTGGGCGCGGTTGTTGAAGCCGATGAGAAAATATTCGTCGCCCTGATGGCTGGTTTCGATGAAGCGTGAGAGCGCCTCGCGTGCGCGGCTGATTTTGTCGCCGCTCATCGAGCCTGACACGTCGAAGATGACGCCGAGGCTGACGGGCGCGTCCTCGTCGCTAAAGAAGGTAATCTGCTGCTCCTGCTTGTCGTCGTAGATGGTGAAAGCCTTCTGGCTGAGTCCGGTCACGAAGCGGCCGTACATGTCTGTGACGGTGACGGTCAGGGTAATCAAATCCGAGTTGACGATGTAGCGGTCGTCGCCTCCGGCCGTAAGCCTATTGGAGATGTTCGGCAAGGGTAGCTTCGACGTTTTGTCGGCGGCCGGTTTGGCATTCGACGTTGGGGTCGAGGGCGCGGCCGAGGCCGGAGCCGAAGAGGTGGCGGAAGTGGTCGGCGCGGCGACGTTCGGCTCGACAGAGGCGGGCGCAGAGGTCGAAGCGGGCGACGGCTGCGGCTCGGTCTTCTGGTCGACGGGGGGCGGCGTTGATTTCTCTTCCGACTGCGGCTGCTGCTGTCGTGCGGACGTCCCGATGCTGCCCGGCGCGGCGACGAGCGCGACGGTGAAGAAGGAACAGAGCGCGAGCCTGCTAATTCCGATGAGGCGCTGTGCTCTCATAAAGACCCTCCTGAACTGCGCTTGAGTTTCGCTGAAGGTGATAGCGAGAAGTGTACGAATCAGAGAGCCTGTCAGCTCGCCCCTGACTGGAAGGCGAGGCGGCCGACGGCGCGTTGGCGCAGTCACTTCGCTATTTCGCTTATGCTCGAAACTTAAAAACGGGGACTGGGGAGACTCCGATTTTCGCCAGCATTGTAGGACGAGACGACGCGCCCGCGCAAGAAACATCTCTGTGGCGACTTTGTCTCAACATTATTTCCGTGCAACTTCCGGGCGCGGCGAGCGTGATAGGCGAAGGGCGGCGGGCGCATGTTATAATCTCGCCACTGTCGTTAGTTGGCGGCTCAGGCCCGCGCACGCAGCGCGTCGCAGCTCAAAAAGCGGACGCTCATTTCAAGGTTTTAGACGATTGTAAGAGTAATGGCCGAGTTCATCTGTCGTTTGGGAACACCTGCGGGAGAGGTCGTGACGCGCACGGTCGAGGCCGCAGGCATGCAGGAGGCGCGGACGCGCCTCGAAAGCGAAGGCTTTCGCGTCTTCTCCGTCGCCGCGCCGAGGACTTCGGGTGTGGCGGCGCTGACGCGTGGTGGCAAGGCGGGCGCGCACGCTCGCGTCAAGCCGGGAGACTTTCTGCTCTTTAACCAGCAGTTGGCGTCGATTATCCGCGCCGGTATCCCCATCTTGCAGGCCGTCGCCATGCTCCGGCGGCGTTCGGCCAGCGCACGCCTGCGCACCGTCCTCGGAGATGTCGAAGACAAGATTCGCGGCGGCATGGCGCTCTCCTCTGCCTTCGCCGCGCAGGGGCCGCTCTTTCCGCGCATCTACACGGCGTCGGTGCTGGCGGGCGAACGCTCTGGCGCGCTCGACGAGGTGCTGGCACGCTACGTCGATTACATGCGGCGCGGCGTCGAGATTCGGCGCAAGATTCGCGGCGCGCTCGCCTACCCGCTCTTCCTGCTCATCGCCTCGTTCGGCATGGTCGCCTTTCTGACCATCTACGTCGTGCCTCGGATGTCGAGCCTGTTCGAGGGATTCAACAAGGAACTCCCGACCATCACCGTCCTCGTCCTCGGTCTTTCCGACTTCATCGCCAACCACTTCTACTGGCTCGCTCCGCTCATCATCGGAGGCGGCGCGGCGCTCATCATCTGGACGCGGACGCCGCCGGGCAAACTGGCCGTTGACCGCCTCTTGCTGCGCCTGCCCATCGTCAGCCCGCTCCTCAAGCAACTGGCCGTCGCACAGGTGACGCGTTCGCTGGCGACGCTGTTGGCGGGCGGCATCACGCTCGTCGAGTCTTGGGAGATTGCCTCCGAGGCAATCACGAACAGGGAACTGCGGGCGCGCAGTGCGGCGATTCTACCGATGGTGCGCGAGGGGCGTTCGTTTACGGAAAGTTTGGAGACGGCCGGGTGGATACCGGAATTGGCTGTGGACATGATTGGCGTCGGCGAGCGTTCAGGCTCTTTGAGGGAGATGCTTGAGGAGGTCGCCGTCTTCTACGACGCCGAATCGGAGGTGCGGCTCGAACAGTTGACGACGGTGCTCGAACCTGCGATTCTGCTCGTGATGGGCGGAATCGTCATCACCATCCTTCTGGCGATATATCTGCCAATCATCCAGTCCATCTCGAATGTGACCGGGCGTTAGAGTACCCCCTTGAGCCATCCCGCACCCCTTCGGCGGCATCAAAGAAACTTCGCATGAGCCAAATATCTGAAGAGATTCCGATGACCGATGTCGCGCCCGCGCGCGAGGCCGCAGGCGCGTCCGCGCGGCGTTCGACGGGTGCTCTGAGCAATCCTCTCCCGGACGGCAACGTCCCGCCCGAAGTGCGCGCGGCCATCGAACTGGCGAACCGTTATCGCCTGCCTTACGTTGACCTGCTGCCGCCCGACGGCGAATCGCCGATTGACTATGCAGTGCTCTCGGAGTTGCCCGTCGACCTGATGGTGCGCCACCAGTTCGTGCCCTTGCGGCGCGAGGGACGGCGTCTGCACATCGCGATGGCGAACCCGACCGACCTCGAACGCCTCGACGAGATTTCCGGCGCGTTGCGAGCGCGTATCGTTCCGCACGTCGCCACTGCTGGAGCCATCGACGTTGTGCTCAAGAAGGGCGACGCCACGCAGCGCGTCCTACAGGAAGCGGCCTCCGGCTTTCGCATCTCGCTCGTCAAGGAGACCGAGCACGGCGAGGAGGTCTTAGACCTCGACCGTCTGGCGACCGACTCCGAGATGTCGCCGATTATCAAACTGGTGGACACCATCGTCTATCAGGCGATGGAATCGCGCGCCTCCGACATCCACATCGAGACGCGCGACACGGAGGTACAGGTCAAGTACCGCATCGACGGCGCGCTCTACGCTAAGGTTGACCCCATCGACCTCGCCTATCATCAAACTCTGATTTCGCGCATCAAGGTCATGTCGGAACTCGACATCGCCGAGCGCCGCGTGCCGCAGGACGGCCGCTTCCGCGTCCGCTACAAGGGCCGCACGGTCGATTTCCGCGTCTCCATCATGCCGACCGTGCACGGCGAAGATGCTGTCATCCGTATTCTCGACAAGGAGCAGATTAACGAGGAGTTTCGTGACCTGCGCCTCGATGTGGTCGGCTTCTCGCCCGACGACCTGAGAAACTTCCGCCGCTACATCGCAGAGCCTTACGGGATGGTGCTCGTCACGGGGCCGACCGGGTCGGGTAAGACGACGACGCTCTATGCGGCCTTGAACGAGATACGCAACGAGGAAGACAAAATCATCACTATCGAAGACCCTGTCGAGTATCAGTTGCACGGCATCACGCAGATTCCGGTCAACGAAAAGAAGGGTTTGACGTTCGCACGTGGTCTGCGCTCGATTCTACGCCACGACCCCGACAAAATCATGGTCGGCGAAATCCGCGACACCGAGACGGCGCAAATCGCCATCCAGTCGGCGCTCACCGGTCACCTCGTCTTCACGACCGTCCACGCCAACAACGTCATCGATGTCATCGGCCGCTTCCTCAACATGGGAGTCGAGCCTTACAACTTCGTCTCCTCTCTGAACTGCGTGCTCGCCCAACGCCTGATTCGTATGCTCTGCAACGTCTGCCGACGCCCGTATCACCCGTCGGACGACGAGTTGACCGAATCCGGCCTGCGGGCTGAAGAGCATCGCTCCAAGACCTTTTACATGAGCGTCGGCTGCGATGCCTGCAACCACACGGGCTATCGCGGCCGGACGGCCATCCAC